>JAFYPA010000056.1 GCA_017560085.1 Clostridia bacterium | reverse complement strand
CTCCCGAAGTCGAGAACGTTAAGGCTCTCGGCGTTAAGATCGAGACAAACGTAGTTATCGGTAAGTCCGTTACCATCGATGAGCTCATGAAGGATGAGGGATTCGAGGCGGTATTTATCGGTTCCGGTGCAGGTCTTCCCATGTTCATGAAGATCCCCGGCGAGAATGCGAAGGGTGTATTCTCGGCAAACGAGTATCTTACGCGTAACAACTTAATGAAGGCGTTCCGTGACGATTCAGATACGCCTATCTTCAAGCCTTCAAAGGTAGCTGTAGTAGGCGGCGGAAACGTTGCCATGGATGCTGCAAGAACTGCCTTGAGATTAGGTGCTGAGGTTTCCATCGTTTACAGAAGATCTGCTGCCGAGCTTCCTGCAAGAGCAGAAGAAGTTGAGCATGCGAAGGAAGAGGGCATCAAGTTCGAGCTTCTCACGAATCCTGTCGAGATCCTTACTGATGACGATAATAACGTAACGGGCATGAAGTGCGTAAGAATGGAGCTCGGCGAGCCCGACGAGCGCGGCAGAAGACGTCCCGTTGAAATCAAGGACAGCGAATTTATCATAGACGTTAACACTGTTATTATGTCTATCGGTACCTCTCCCAATCCTCTTATCAAGTCCACAACTGAGGGACTTGAGGTTAACAAATGGGGCGGAATCGTTGTTAACGAGGACGGACTTACATCACGCAATGCGGTTTACGCGGGCGGTGATGCAGTTACCGGTGCTGCTACGGTTATTTCCGCTATGGGTGCTGGCAAGACTGCGGCTAAGGCTATTGCGGATGCTCTTTTGAAGTAAGGCTTGAATCTGATAAAATTGAAACCACGGTATTATCATTTGATAGTACCGTGGTTTGTTTTGTTATATCGGTGATTTTCACTGAAATCTTGCAATCATTTCGTCTTGAAGCTCTCTCGGCAAATCCACAAAATATGCGGAAACGCCCCAGAGACGGACGATTAAATCTCTGTATTTTTCGGGCTCGTTGCGTGCTTTTTTAAGGTCTTCTACGTTTGTAATGTTGGGCTGATGCTGAAGTCCGCCCATATCGAAATAGCTCTTCAGCATTGCCTTGAAGTTTTCCTTGCCCTTTTCTCCCTCAAATATGGATGAGTAGTAGTTAACCATAACGCAATGATTCCAATGAATCAGCGACGGGTCGAGCTTTGAGGCGGATTTTAATACTGCAGTTGCACCGTTTTTAACAGTTCCGCTTTCCGGTGTCATTGATACGGCAAGAGGTATACCCGCATTTCTTCCGTTCGGAGTTGCCATAAGCTTCTTGCCGTCCGATACGGGATGAGGCTGATGAAGACCTGCAAGGAATTTTGCACCGTAAAGGTTTCTGTGCTTATGACATTCGGCAAGGCAGAATTCAAGAAGCTCCTTTGCGATGCTGTCAACATAGTCATCATCGTTGCCCCACTTGGGAGTGCTCTGTAACTGAGCCTTTATGATATCACCGTTTTCGCACTTGAAGTCGGCTTCGCACGCACGATAGATTTCATCAAGGGTGTAGCGTTTCTCGTCAAAGACAACCTTCTTTATTGCCGAAAGAGAATTTATCGCCTCAACGCAGGCACAAAACCAAAGTCCGTTTTCCTTTACGGGGTAAGGCTCAAATATCATATCAAGAGCTTTTTCAATTGTGCCGTGATAAAGACCGCTGATAAATGGTAGCGGAGCCATAGGTGACTTTCCGATTTTCCCCGTGGGAGCACCGTTTTTTATGCTTTGGAAATATTCGTCATACCGTCCGCTTGCATACAGATACATCTGCTCCTGACCGAGGTTATGATATCTGATATCACAAAGAATACTTTCCGAGATACTCTTTTTATATGCACAAAGAAGGCTGTCAAAATCCGCAAAATCACGGTTTTTACTCAAAAATCTCATAAGATTATGGGATAGAGAGACAGCGATACAGCTGAAGAAATCACCTCTGCCGGGAATGTTGATGTCTTGACACAGGTCAAAACCGTAGTCTCTTGCATATTCCGTTGGGATTCCCGCACCTTCAAGGCTTTTTACGAACAGGTCGTCGTTGTAATATGACACAAAATTACAGCCGTTTACCGTAAGCTCTGTTGCCTTATCAAGGAATTCGGGCGGATTTTTTGAGCTTATGCGAAGATTCAGCTCCGGCTCGGGAAGCTTTGTTCTTCCGCAGGCATCAAGGAACATCCTTGTTACCTCATTTACCGCATTTTCGCCGTTTTGCAGCACACCGCCGAGGGTTATGACAAGCTGGGACGCATACTTTCCGAGATAGGAAAACACGATGTCCGTCTGGTCGTGCATTTTTAGAACGAGGCAATCGATAAGCTGTTGTGCGAAATCTCTCGGTGTGTCCCCGAGGAATTTGCCGAAAAGCACATCAAGTCGTCCGTAGTTTATGAATTCGAAGCTTTCCAGTATTGTTCCGAGGTGAGCAAACCACAAAAGCTGAATTGCTTCACGGAAGCTTTCGGGACGGTCGGAGGAGATTTTTTCGCATATGCGGGAGATTTCAAGAAGCTCTTCCCTTCTCTCCCGTGTTGCCGTTTCCGAAAGGGTCTTTGCCTCATCCGCATAACGCAGAATGAGGGATTTAAGTCCGCTGTATGCAATAATTATGCTTTGCAGAAAATCGGTGTTGAGCCTTGAAAGCGAGCTGTCCTTTTTTCTTTCCTCGGCTTCATTTATAATTCCGTCAATGCCCTTGTCGAGAATTATGCCAAAATCGGGGGTATAGTGGGTCTTGTTGCCGTAGCTGTCATCCTTGCCGAAAAGAGCAATTTCCTCCTCGGTAAGATATGGAATGCGGTTGAATAGACCGTACTGAAAATTATCGTGTCCGTCCTCGTTGCCCGCATTTGGTGCAAAATATGTTCTTGTGCCGACGATAAGCTCCATCTCGCCTATGTAAACGGGCATATTTTCGAATATTAATTTCAAAGCAAGAGCCTTTCGCTCCGAAATACTGCAAGGAGCATCCGCTACGGAAAAGCCCGGCATAGGTGCTCTTTTGCACTTATTCGCTCCTGTGACGGTCTGCTCTCTTAAAAATTCTGTTCTTGTCATATGCTTACCTCGTGCCGTGGTGTGAAAGGGAACTGTTTTCCCACGGAGTTTAATTGCATTATAAAATTCGTGTACATTTTAGATGCCATTTGATTTTTAATGAATTGACAACTCCGTTGTCATGAATTGGCTATGCCATGAATTCTCGCTTCGCTCCATGAATTGAATTGCTTTTTAATGCACATAAGTAGCAATTCATGAGCCGTAAGGCTCAATTCATGAAATCTTTGATTTCAATTCATACCGCAAGGCAATTCATTGATTTCATCTTCGATGAAATCATTATATCACACTCCCCCACATATTTCAATAGAATTATTCCACAATTTCAAAAAGAAAACCGACTCCAAAACGAAGTCGGTATATCTCATAAATTTTACTTGAGCGCCTCAAGCCATTCCTTTGTAATAAGTGTGGAATTAAGTCCGATATCCATATTACAGCTGGAGTGAAGCATTGCGCCCTCAATCTCGCCCTTTACGAGCTTTTCGTATGTAAAGTCGAGCTGACGCTTCATTCTGTCGTCGGTAATGGGACAGCCGTTGCCGTAGTCGTACATATATACGCCGAGGATTACTCTGCCGTCCTTGGTGAGCTTCTTGCCCCATTCAAGGTGTCCCTGAAGCTCCGCTACGTTTTCGCTGTACCATACCCAGAGGGTTGTAAGGTCGTATTCCATTGTCCACGGAAGCACGTCTGTGCCCTTGATGTGTTCACGCTCATATATTACAGACCAGAATTCGATGGGCTTTTCAAACCAGTTGTGAAGCTCGTATCTCTGCTGACGAAGCACCTCGGGAGTGTAGATTTCGGGGCGGTTACCGCTGAAGAAGTCGTCGTTGATTGCCGCCATAAATCTCTTGTCACGCTTTGCAATTTCAAGAAGCTCGTCCATATCGTCACGACAGCCCTCCTTGGGTCTCCACGCGCAGGAGCCTACAAGTGTAAGGCAGAGCTTATCCATAACGCCCTTGTCGTCAACAATGCAGGGGTCTTCCATATAGGTCATACCCATATCGCTTCTCATTTTCATACGGCAAAGATTTCTTACGCCGAAGTATTCAAGTCCCTCCATAGGGGTCATCTTGTTGACACCGGGAAGGTTATAGCCCTTTACTGCGTGATGCGACCCGGGAGTTTCGCCGAGAAGCCAGATTTTATCCATTAAAGATGCCATTTTCATATTCTCCTTTTAAAATTATCTCTTACTTCGTTATATCCTCAACCCACTGCTTTGTAATAACAGTGGTTGAAAGTCCGATATCCGAGTTGTTGCTTGAGTGAAGCATTACGCCCTCAATCTGACCCCCTAGCATTTTTTCGTAGGCGATATCAAGCTGGAACTTCATAACATCATCGTCAATAGGACAATGGTTGCCGTAGTCCCACATATAAAGACCGAGGATTACTCTGCCTTCCTTTGTAAGATTTCTTGCCCAGTCGATGTATGCGACCATATTCTTGATATTTTCACCGTACCATACCCAGTAGGTTGTAAGGTCGTACTCCTTGGCGTGAGCGTAAACGTCCTCATTCTTGATAATGGAGCGCTCGTATATTACAGACCAGAATTCAAGCGGTCTGTCGCCACCTGTGTGAAGCTCCTCTCTCTGGCGTGCAAGCACATCGGGAGTGTAAATTTTGGGACGGTTACCGCAGAAGAAGTCATCGTTGATTGCGGAAACAAGTCTCTTTTCCTTTCTTGCAACGGCGAAAATTTCATCCATTGTGGAGGCATCCGAATAGCCGTCTCCTCTTCCGCCCGCACCCAGAAGTGAAAGACTGAGCTTATCCATTACGCCCTTTTCGTCCACTATAAGCGGGTCGAATTCATAGTTTAAATCCTTATCAACGCCCATTTTCATACGGCAAAGGTTTCTTACGCCGTAGAATTCAAGTCCCTCCATGGGAGTCATTTTGTTGACACCGGGAAGCTTGTAGTTGGGATTTGCGTGATGCGAGCCCGGCGTTTCGCCGAGAAGCCAGATTTTATCAAGTGAGATTCCCATTTTTAAGTACCTTCCTGCTTATTATTCAAATTTTACGTCATAGGTAAGCTTGCCCTTTGCGGGATAGTTGCCCGCAAGCACATTGAACGCCGCATCAACGCCCATAAGGGATGAGCCGCCTATAATGATTCTCGGGATATGCACGAAGTCCTCAAGAACATAGGGGCTTCCGAAATGAACGATTGTGGAAACTCTGTCGTCTACCTGAAGAGCGTCTATCATGGAAATGATTCTCGGGGTGTGTGCTTCTCTTCCGATATACGCCTGAGCGTCAAAGTAGGAGATGAAAATTATATCGTCATAGCCCAGTGTTTTTTCAAGTGTACACTGAATTTCGTAGCCTGTGGGGAATGCTCTTATCGCACGGGATTCGGAGTTGGGGAACAGCTCCTTCAGCTTCTCCATAATTCCCTTGGGGTTGTACCATCCGCCGTGCCAGCCTCCGTTGAAGGTATCAACCTCAACCTTGCCGTCGTGGGTTATATCCGTTTCGTTGCTTGTGAGAACCACAAAATAGTGTCTGCCGTCCTTGGAGATGCCCGTGGGAAGTCCCTCATCGACTCTTGCGTATACGGAGTCTGTGTTGATTTTGTCAAAGAGAGCCTTGTCCTCCTCGGTAATTTCATCGAACTTGGGCTGCATTTCGAAAACCTTATGCTGTGCCGCAAGGACAATTTTTGTGGACTCGTTTATTCTTTCCTCGGAGAGGATGCCCTTTTCGTAGCTTGCGTACATAGCCTCAAAGCCCTTGATATTCTTGGGGTCCCAGATGAGAGCGATGTCGTTGCCGTTTTCAACGGAAAGTCCCTTGGAGTCCTCCCAGCCGAATTTCGCGACAACGCCCATCATTGAAAGTGCATCCGTGATTGCGAAGCCCTCAAAGCCAAGCTCGCGGATAACGCCGATAACCTTTTTGGAAAGGCTTGCGGGATATTCGTCGTCGATATTGGGAAGTCTGCAGTGACCTGTCATAATACCGTCAAGAAGTCCTTCCTTCATAAGCTCTCTGTATGCGTAGAGAGATCTGTCTATAAGCTGCTCCTTTGTTTCGTAGGACATAGTCTCTGCCATATGGGAGTCGATGGCTCTGCCGTGTGTTCTTGTCTTTTCGCTTGCGCTGGGGTAATGCTTGCCTACGGTAAGCACACCGCCGTCGTGCATACCTCTCGCCATAGCCTTGCCGAGAGCGGCGATTCTGTACTTATCCGAGCCCATTGAGCGGATATTTGAGCCCGCAACGCCCGCATAATTAAGTATATCCAGAATGGGGTTACATACTACGTTATAGCCCATCTTAACGGCATTTATCGCGGTAACCTTACCGAAAATGTAAGCAAGCTCCTCACTGTCCGCCATACCGAGGGCGTTGTGCTTGCCTATTGTGAAATCTCCGAGACCGCTTTCCGCATCCGTGAAAATGAGAATCGGATAATCTGCGGCTTCCTTGATTTTTGCCATTATTTCCTCGAAGTCGTGCGCCTTGGGGTTTACCCATACAGAGCCGAGTGCGTGCTCTCTTATGAGCTTCAGCACAAATTCATCGCTTTCGTCCGTGTGAGATGTGCCCACAAGACCGCAGGTAACCATACCTATCTTCTGCTTTATGGAAAGCTCCTCAAATTTCAGTTCCTTTATTTCCTTCATAGCCTTATCCCTTTCCTTTTTTGCTTTTACGTATCAAAAGCATATTCAAAAATCCCGCTGCTTTCCCTCGGGACGGATATTTTTAAAGCTGTGGTCAGTATAACACGAAAGATGTGAAATGTCAACCGTTTTTTCCCCCTTTAGACGCATTTATTTTGGAAATATCGCATAATTCTTTATACGTTTTCCGAAAGCCGTTTGTATTCCGTGGGAGAGCATCCGAAATGCCGTGAAAAGCTCTTGGAAAAATAATACTGTGATGCAAATCCGCATTCGGCGGAAATCTCCTTTATGCTTCTGCCCGAATAGCAAAGCATATTCTTCGCACGGTCAAGGCGCAGGGAATTTATGTATTCGTTGGGAGTAAGCCCCGTGAGCCTTTGGATATTGCGACGGAGCTGGGACTCGCTTATGAAAAACTCGGCACATATTCCCGAAACCTTAAGGTCGGCGTTTGCGATGTTATTTCCGATATATTCTATGATTTTCTCCGTAGAATCCGTACCGACAAAGCCATAGGTGTATTCATAAACCGAGCCTATAAGCTCATAAAGTCGGGACTTCAGGGTGAAAATCCCCGAAACGCACTTTTTCTCATAGGCTTGCAGAAGCTCTCGGAATTTCTTAAGGGTAATATCGAAATCCATACCTGTCGTAACAATCGGAAGCCGAAGATTTCCGTATTGGGTCTCGTCAAAGCACTCGAAATTCACGACTATAAAGGAAACAGACGCATCGGATATCTTCACTCCGCTGTAGGGCAGATTCCCGGGGAATGCAAGTATGTCTCCCCTTCCCGCGCAAAATTTTCCGAAGCCGAAATTGTATTCTATTTCGCCCTCAAGGAATAAGACTATTCCATCGTATTTTCTCGGAGCGAAAAAGTCTCTCTTCCAGTCTTTTGTTTTTGAAAGATAGACCGAATGAATGCTTTTTATATCAAGGCTCGGCTTCGCTGTAATAAATTTATCCGTGTTCATTGTATGCCTCCCGAAATAACTTTATCATTACTATACCACACAGCCCTTGCTTTGTAAAGATGTATGACGGATTTTTACATCATCAAGGCGAATTTTTACATTTACGAAACAGCCACATCGTGATATAATCAACCCAAAGGAGCTGATAAATATGAATTTTGCAGAGAACAGAAAATATATCGAGGACAAATTCTACGAGGCGGAATATGACAAATCCACAGGCATTTCCGCAGAGGAGATAAGAAGCAATCTTCATAAAATGATGGCTGAAAAGGACGATGGCGAGCCTGAGCAGATTTTCCGTGCAAGGCTTTATGCGTATGTCCTTGATAACGTCTGTTTTTCAATGAACACAAAAACGACCTTCCCGATTATGCTTGATTTCGGCATTGACTACAGCTACTTTGCAGGTCAGCCGATTTATACTGATGTTGCACGCGACAGACGTGCTTATGCATTGAATAAGTATATGCCGGAGGATGCGGAAATCCGTAACGCCTGGGAAAGGTGCGGTCTTGCGGCTATGTGGAATGATTTCTGGCACACCGTACCCGATTGGAATAACGTGATAAGGCTCGGCTTTTCGGGCATTCTCAAAAATGCACGGGATAAGAAGCAATCACTTCTTGAAGGCGGAAAATACACCGACAAGAATATTTGGTTTCTCGATTCGGTAATAATCTGCTTTGAGGCTATGATTCGCTGTATGGAGAGGATGTACGGATATTCGCTGAAATTCGATATGCCCGAATTCTCGACGGCTCTGAAAAACATAACATATAATCCGCCGAAAAGCTTTTACGAGGTGCTTCTGCTTCAGGTGATATTCCTGTATTTTGAGGAGCTCGGTCTTGAAAGGGCACGCTCGCTCGGTCCTGTTGACAGGCTGTGGTATCACTTTTATAAGAATGACCTTGAAAACGGCATCTGCACATCCGAAGATATAAAAGAATATCTGCGCTTCTTCTTTATACATTACACCGCATCAAAGAGATTTGCACAGCAGCCTATGTGTCTCGGTGGAAGAAACGAAAAGGGCGAAAGCTATGTAAATGAGCTGACATATCTTATTCTTGACGTATATGACGAAATGAACATATACGACCCGAAGATTCACTTCCGTTATCACAGCGGTATTGATGACAAGATAATGCTGAAGCTCCTTGATATGATAAGGCGTGGCAACAGCAGTCTTTGTATACTCAACGATGAGACGGTATTTGAATGCTACAAAAGGATGGGAATTCCTGCAGAAGATGCCGCAAACTATGTTCCTCTCGGATGCTATGAGCCTATAATTATGGGCAAGGAGGAGGCTGAAATCGGTGCTGTATGGATGAGCACGGCGAAGATTCTGGAGCTTTGTCTTTTTGACGGTGTTGACCCTGTCAGCGGCAACAGACTTGTTCCTGAAATCTGCGGTGACATTACAACCTTTGACGGACTTTTTGATAAGTTTATTTCATATCTTGATTACTGTATAGACTACTCAATCAAAAATGTGGAAATGCAGGGTGATATCTGCACGGAGTGCAACCCTTCGCCCATTTACTCCGCAACCTTTACCTCATGTATGGATAAGGCAACGGATATTCACGAATACAGCGCAGACTACAACAACCTTTCGGTAAAGCTTTACGCTATAGCCACCACAGTGGATTCTCTTGTAATGCTGAAGAAATATGTTTATGACGGCAAGAAAATTTCACCCGAGGACATAACAAGGGTGCTTTGTGCAAACTGGAGCGGATATGAGCATATTCGCACGGAGATACTTCGTGACTATGAGAGATACGGCAACAATCTTGAGCTTCCCGATGGGATAATGCTGAAAATCGTAAATCATCTGCGTGAAAAATACGCATACAAAAAGCTTCGCCGCGGCGGTGTGTTCCGTCTCGGGACGGACTCCATAAACAAGTGCATTTGGGGTGGTAAGCTGACACACGCAAGCTTTGACGGCAGACTCTGTGGTGAGGCACTTTCCAAGAATCTTCGAAGCGTTGACGGATACGATAAGAAGGGCATTACGGCACAGATTTCCTCTCTTCTGAAAATCGATGCCGCAGATTTTATAGACTCCGCAACCTTTGATTTTTTACTGCATCCCAGTGCTGTTTCGGGTGAAGATGGGCTTTGTGCCTTCAAGGGTCTTATTGACAGTTATTTTCGTGGCGGTGGATTTGCGGCGCAGGGCAATATTCTGAATTCGGAGATGCTCCGCAAGGCAAAGGAAAATCCGCAGAAATATAAAAATCTGCAGATTCGTGTCTGTGGGTGGAATGAGTATTTCGTTCGGCTTTCGGATGATATGCAGGAGACATTCATAAGGCAATGTGAAGCAAAATAACATAAAGGCATAAAAAGGACGTGTACCCGATATTTACGGATGCACGCCCTGTCTTTATTTACTTTTCAAGCACGAATATACTGTTCTTCTCCCCAAGCACATCGTTGAAAACTCTTTCGAAATCATCATCGAAGTTCGCTCTCTTTGACTTGCGGTTGCTTCCGTCGGCATCACGGCCACCGATGTCTCCGAGACTGTTTTTCTCGCTTGTGCCGGAGACATAGATGTTGCTGCTCATCTTGGGCATCCATTCGGGCTGCTCTGCCGCAACATGGAGCATCAGATGGAGGGAAGTATCGAAAATATTGTCGTGTACCGTGTGGTTGATAACGGGACTGTTCTGCTTCCAGCCCTTGATGTGGGCGCTCTGCTTGTCCGGTCTCTGCTCGCAGAAGCCGTAGCCGCTTCGTCTCATGATGTTGCCCACAACCTCGAAGTTCTTGGTGTAAAGAACAGGCTTTGCCTCACCTTGTGCAAAGGCTTCGTCCGGTGCAGGGTCAAGGAAGTATTCGATGCAGTATGCGGTGTCCTCGATGAGGTTGTTTGAATATCTTATATCCGTCATAACGATATCGCTCTTTGCGTGCTTCAACTGCTGTGTGATGCCCGCGTCGTATATCTGGTAAATATAGTTGTGGTCACATACGAAATTTCTGCATCCGCCGTATATTTCAATGGCATTACCAAATCTTGAAAGGGTGTCCGTTCTGAACCAGGAGCCGCCTATAAAGCCGAATTCGCAGTATCTTACGGTAAGTCCGTTGACAGTTCCCGAGCCTATGCCGTGTGCCGCTCCGTACTTTATGCAGAGGTTGTCGAAGGTTGTATCGTGTGTTGCGACAATTATGTTCTGTCGTCTTGCAACCTCAATGGAGGAGAATCTGTCTGCGGGATTGCCCTTGTCGCTTCTGAGGTATACATAGCCCGTTTCTCCCGTGGGAACGGAAACATCGTGCCACATTGCAAGGTCACAGTCAAGGTTTTGTAAACCCCCTTCGGGAAATTCGGGTCTGCCCTTGATTCTCTTTTGTGTCCACGCCTTGCCCTCATCGAAAACTATGATTCCGACATCGTTTTCCTGCGGAATTGTGAGCTTATATACGTTTTCGACCTCTGTTTTTTCCCAGAGAGTGGCATCGGAGAAATTCATAAGCGAGTTTGTGATTACAGGCTTTTTGCCCTCTCCGTATGCGGAGTAGATAACGCCTCTCTTGGATGCAAGTCTTCCTCTGAAGGTATCGCCTCTCTTGAAGAGCACGGCATCTCCGGGGAAAAGGTCAAGCTCGGATGCCTTGGCGAGTGACTTGATGGGAGAATTTTCGGAAAGGCCGTCGTTTTCGTCGTTTCCGTTTTCGGATACGTAATAGATTTTGCCTATTACCTCGCTGTAGTTGGATTCGGACTCGACAATTTCCTTTTTGAGTACCTCCGCCTTTGCATCGATTTCCGCTTTTACGGCTGATGCTTCGGCACCGCTTCTTATAATTTTGTTGTTCATCGAAACAATCTCCTTTCGGATAATTTATATTGTTTTCCCGATTTGCGGGAAATAACTGCAAAAAAATGTGATAATAAATACTTGTCAATATTTAAAAACTGTACTATAATGTACTCGGATATTTTAAAAATTCGGAGGAACTGATATGTATCAGCTGTTAATCCCCATAAAAGCCAAGGAAAGAACAAAAGAGGAGCTTGAATCCGTTGTCAGCGAGCTTAAGCGTGCGGGCACGGACGAGATTATGCTCATATACAACCGTGTTCTTCGCAGTAAGGAGAAAAAGGACGAGCTTCACCGAACCTTCCTTAAAAGCAAAAAGGAATTCGAGGGCTACGGCTTCAAGGTAAGCGCCTGGTTTGCTCCCACCATCGGCTATGGTGCGCCAAACGGTATGGAATACGGTGCGGATGACGTTTACACACGCCTTATGTCCCCTATGGGAGATGAGTTATCGGGTGTATACTGTCCCACGGACGAGGGCTTTGTTGATGAGTTCTGCGATATAATAAAGGCTATTGCCTCAACGGGAGTTGAAAAGATACTCTTTGAGGATGACTACCGTTTAATAGGCGGCAAAAAGACTCTGCCGACTGTATTCTGCTACTGCAAAAAGCACAGAGAAATTTACGCAAAGCTTGTAGGTCGTGATGTAAGCGGTGAGGAGCTTACAAAATACCTTTTCGAGGGTGGCAAAAACAAATACCGTGATGCGTGGTTTAAAATGGTTGCGGACACTCAAATAGAATTTACGTCCGAAATAGAGCGCCGTGTTCACGCAGAATATCCCAACGTAAGACTCGGTCTTTCCGCCGCAGAGGATACCTACGAAATGGAGGGGGTTGACATTGCAACGCTTACAAGAATAATCGCAGGCAAAAACCGTCCGTTCATAAGACTTACAGGTGCGCCCTACTGGGATAACGCCGTAACGCTTGCGCCCAACATTGAGGCGGTAAGACTTCAGCAATACTACTGCAATCTTGAAGGCTCGGACATTGAGCTTTTCACAGAGGGCGACACATATCCCCGTCCCAGAAGCTGGCATTCTGCGGCAAGCCTTGAGATGTACGATATGATACTCCGTGCGGACGGTGGCTCACACGGTATTCTGAAATATATGGTGGATTACAACTCGAGAGCGAAATACGAAACCGGCTACATTGACAATCACATACTCAACGCACCGCACTATGCGGAAATTGAAAAACGCTTTTCGGGTATGGAGTGCGTGGGGCTTAACGTATTTCAGACGATGAATCAGTTTGCAGACAAGAAATACGATGACCTCTGGACAATGAAGCTGTATGCACCGCCCGTAAGTATGTATACCACAATGCCGACCTTTGCTCAGTGGCTACTTTGCGACAACTCCATTCCCACCGCCTACGGCAAGAAGGGCTGTGCTTCAATCGCTTTCGGTGACAACGCCATCTATCTTGACGATGAGACAATGAAAAACGGTGTTATCCTTGATGCTCAGGCGGCAAGAATACTTATTGACAGAGGAATTGACATCGGTGTCGAAAGCTACGAAAAGGCTGAAAGTCCCTTCGCGGAATACTTTGTTGACGAGGACGAATTCACCATTGCAAGATGTCCTGCCGAGGGTGTATTCTTAAGCTTCAAGCTCAAGAGTGATGCCAGAGTCCTCAGCAACTTCATTCTTTCCACGGGTGCGCTCAGCGTTATAAACCATATGACAATAATGGAAAGCCCCAAATATCCCGCCTGCTACTATTACAAAAACAAGGACGGACAGAGCTTTATGGTTTATTCCTTCATTGCAAACACGGTTGCAACAAGAAGCCATTGGCGTCCCGGTGTGTTCAGAAGCTATTGCCGTCAGCGTCAGCTTATGCTGGGTATTGAGCTTCTTCAGGGAAGACCCCTTCCCGCAATGTGTCCCGGAAATCCCGAGCTTTACACGCTTGTGAAGAAAAACGGAAACGAGCTTGCGATAGGTCTCTGGAATATCTTTGCAGACCCGATTATAAAGCCCGCAATAGAGCTTGATGACACCTACGATACACTTGATACATACAACTGTACCGGTAGAATCGAGGGAAACAAGGTTATTCTTGATGCCCCCATTCCGCCTTACGGTCTTGCATTTATAACAGTTAAAAAGAACGGTTAAATTTATACCCCGATTTGTAAGTCAAAATACAAGTCGGGGCATTTTTGTGCCTTCTCGCACGGAATATTTACTTTTCTATAACGAAGGTGCTTCCCTCTTCGCAGGTGATTTCGGAAATGTCCTTTTCAAGGGCTTCGTTGTATTCTATTCTCTTTGATGCACGCTCTGTCGTATTCTTTGAAAAGTCACCGAAGATACCGAAGTTGGACTGCTCGTCGTTGCCTGTTACATAGACATTGTTGTACATCTTAGGAAGCCACTTGTAATTTGCCGCACCTATGTGCATAAGCATATATTTTGAGGTATCCATAATGTTGTCGTGGATAGTATAATTCATTGCAGGGTTACTGTGATTCCAGCCCTTGATATGCGCCGCCTGATCCTTGTTGGGACGCTGGTCACCGAAGCCGTATCCGCTTCTGCGAAGGATGTTTCCGCACATTTCGACATTTTTCATATAGCGGATACCCGGATTGTCGCCCTCTTCAAGCTTATTCGGGTCGGAGAATTCAAGGAAGTACTCGATTGAGTATACGCAATCCTCGATGAGGTTGTCCGAGTATCTTATGTCGCACATAAGGATGTCGCCCTTGTTTGTCTTGTACTGATGGGTGATGCCCGCATCGTAAACCTGATATATGTAGTTATGGTCACAGATATAATTTCTGCATCCGCCGTAGATTTCTATGCCGTTGCCGTATCTTGACCTTCTCTCGAAGTTATGCCATGAGCCGCCTATCCAACCGAATTCGCAGTATCTTACGGTAAGACCGTTTACCGTGCCTGCGCCGATACCGTGACCGCCACAGTATTTGAAGCAGAGGTTGTCGAATGTTACGTCGTTCCTTCCGTTTGCGCAGTTGCTTCTTCTTGCGATTTCAATGGAGCTGAAAAGCTCACCGGGATTGCCCTTGTCGCATCTGAGATAAACATAGCCCTCGACACCTACGGGATGGGAAACATCGTGCCACATTGCGAAGTCGCAGTCAAGGTTTTCAAGACCGCCCTCGGGAAAATCGGGGTTGCCCTTTATTCTCTTGATGCTCCACGCCTTGCCCTCATCGAAAACTATTACTCCGACGTCGTTTGTTATCGGAATTGTAAGCTTATATACGTTCTTTACCTCGGTTTCCACCCATAAATCGGGAGATGCGTAATTCTGAAGTGAGGGAGTAATAACGGGCTTTTTTCCCTCTCCGTATGCCGAATAAATTACACCCTGCTGTGAAGTAAAGCTTCCTCTGAAGGTTTCGCCTCTTTTGAAAAGCACGGCATCACCGGGACAAAGCTCAAGCTCGGATACCTTTTCGATGGTCTTTATGGGCTTTTCGGGGGAAAGTCCGTCGTTGTTGTCGTCTCCGCTTGCGGAAACGTAGTAGATGCTTCCATAGGCTTCGCTGTAATTTGATTCGGACTCAAGGATTTCCTTTTTGAGTGCCTCTGCTTTTTTGTCTATTTCCGCCTTTATTTTTGCGGATTCTTCTTTATCTCTTATAAAAGTATTATTCATTTTAACCTCGCAACAATTTATTTCTCAAGTACAAACGTGCTTCCCTCTTCGCAAACGATTTCGGAAAGCTCCTTTTCAAAGTCGGCGTTGTACTCTATCTTCTTGTACACACGGGTGCTTGCATTCTTTGAATAGTCACCGAAGAGACCGAAATTCGCTCTGTCATCGGTTCCCGTTACATAGATGTTATTATACATTTTGGGAAGCCACTTGTGATTCGTTGCACCGATGTGGTGCTGCATATATTTGGTGGTATCGAAAATATTGTCGTGGATGGAATAATTCATTGCGGGATTATCGTGATTCCAGCCCTTGATGTGTGCGGCGTGCTCCTTGTTGGGGCGCTGGTCACCAAAGCCGTATCCACTTCTGCGAAGGATGTTTCCGCACATTTCCACATTCTTCATATAACGAAGTCCGAGCTTTTCACCCTCCTCGAGCTTATCCGGCTCTGCAAGGGAAAGGAAGTACTCGATGGAATAAGTTGTATCCTCGATAAGATTATCCGTGTACTTTATGTCGCACATAAGAACATCGCCCTTGGGGTTCTTGCACTGATGGGTGATGCCCGCATCGTAAATCTGATATATGTAGTTGTGGTCGCAGATATAATTTCTGCATCCGCCGTAGATTTCAATGGCGTTGCCGTATCTTGAAAGTATGTCCGTTCTGAACCAGGAGCCGCCTATCCAGCCGAATTCGCAGTATCTTACCGTAAGACCTTCTACAGTTCCCGCACCTATACCGTGCCCTCCGCCGTATTTGAAGCAGAGATTGTCAAATGTGATGTCCTTTGCACAGGCTGCAATAGTCTTTCTGCGGGCAATCTCTATGGAATTGAAAATCTCACCGGGGTTTCCCTTGTCGCATCGGAGATATACGAAGCCCTCGTGGTCAAGGGGATGGGGAACATCGTGCCACATTGCAAGGTCGCAATCGAGATTCTCAAGTCCTCCCTCGGGAAATTCGGGTCTGCCCTTGATTCTTTTCTCCGTCCACGCCTTGCCCTCGTCAAAGACGATAAGACCTGCGTCGTGCTTTATCGGAGTTGTAAGCTTATATACGTTCTTAACCTCGGTTTCCTCCCAGAGAGAGGGGGAAGCGAAGTTCTGAGGTGAGGTTGTGAGAACGGGCTTTTTGCCCTTGCCGTATGCGGAGTACACAACGCCCTGACGTCCCACAAGTCCGCCTCTGAAGGTTTCTCCTCTTTTGAAAAGAACGGCATCACCGGGGCAAAGCTCGATTGCGTTGACTCTTTCTATGTTTCTTATCGGCTTTTCGGGTGAAAGCCCGTCGTTTGCATCGTCGCCGCTTTCCGAAACATAGTAAATGCTTCCAAAGGCTTCCTTGTAATCCGATTCGGATTCAAGGATTTCCTTTTTAAGTTCCTCTGCCCTTCTGTCTATTTCCGCTTTGATTTTTGCCGCCTCTTCGGGGCATCTTATAAATTTATTGTTCATAGCCGTTTTCCTTTCAAAAGAGGGGGACTGCAACTTGCGTCACAGTCCCCGACAGTTGCTTTTTAAAGCTTTAAGTCTTTATTTTTTTCTTGCGAAGTACATAAACCTTTGCGTTCTTGTCCTTACTGTTAACCTCGACATATTTCTGAGTTGCTACAGTTGCATTGCCCTCGGAAAGATGACCGATGTTACCGAAGTTTGCACCCTCATCGATGATGTATGTGTTGCCGTCCATAAGGGGAAGCCAAGCGGGAGAGCTTGCGCCGAGCTGAATGAGCATATACTTTGATCTGTCGAAGATGTTGTTATTCATAACAAAGTCCTCTGCAGCGTTGTATGTGTTCCAGCTCTTGATGCCTGCTGCCGCTGTCTTGTCGGGTCTCTGGTCACCGAAGCCGTAGCCTGTGTATCTGATGATATTGTCGGAGATTTCAAGTCCGAGATATGCGTGAGTTACGCCGGGGTTGGGGTCGTTGATAAAGTATTCAACGGGATATGTTGTGTATGTGATAACGTTGTTTGTGTAGTGTACGTCAGCCATAATACATTCCGTATCGGGAGACTGTGTGAGCTGATGTGTTACACCTGCGTCGTAGCAGTGGTAAATGTAGCAGTTGTCAACAACATATCCGTCAACAGCACCGTAGATTTCTACTGCGTTACCGTATCTTGAAAGTGTGTCTGTTCTGAACCACGAGCCACCAATAAATCCGAATTCACAGTTTGTAACAACAAGGTTCTTGACACCGCCTGAGCTTACACCGTGAGCACCTGTGTACTTGATACAGAGGTTATCGATTGTTACGTTGCTTGCACCAACACGGATAACGTGAGATCTGGGGTTAAGCTCAATGGAGTTATAGAGTGCACCGGGGTTACCCTTGTCGCTTCTTACGTATACATAGCCCTCTGTATCTGTGGGATTTGCAACATCGTGCCACATTGTAAGGTCCTTGTCGAGATTTTCAAGTCCGCCTTCCTTGAAGTCGGGTCTGCCCTTGATTCTCTTTTCTGTCCACGCTTCGCCTTCGTTGAATACTACAAGACCAACGTCGTGCATGATGGGTGTCTTGAGCTTCCATACGTTAGCTACCTCTGTCTGCTCCCAGTTGTCCGCACCTGCAAAGTTTGCGGGAGAAGCATAGAGCTTGGGCTTTTCGCCTTCACCGTATGCGGTATATGTAACGCCTGCCTTTGCCGTAATCTGACCTCTGAAGATGTCGCCTCTCTTGAAGTATACACCGTCACCTGACTTAAGTGCAAGTGCGTTTACAGCCGCGAGTGTCTTCTTGGGCTTTTCGGGAGAGAGACCGTCGTTTGCGTCGTTACCGTCTGCGGCAAAGTAGTACTTTGTACCTGTAACCTCAACGGTTGTCTTTGTGCTCTTGATTTCAGCGATTCTCTTTTCTGTAAGAGCATCTACCTCTGCAACCTTTGCTTCGGCTGCGGCGTAGTCCTCATCGGTGAATGCGAGCTGTCCGCTTACGTCTGCGTTGTAAAGCCAGAGGTCTGTGTCTGCACCGTTTTCACGGCAGGCAAGGTGGAGCACGGATGCATCGATTATTGCGGGGAATGCCCAATGAGCTTCGTCAACATCTGTGAAGTATTCACCGTATCCGCCGTTTGCAAGGTATTCCTTATCGGACTTTCTGCCGTATGCGTTGTTGATTACGGTTACAACCTCTTCTCTGGAGATTGTGTTGTCGGGCTTGAAAGAGAATGTGCCGTCGCCGTTAGCGTAGCCGTTTACAAGTCCTGCCTTACCTGCTGCGGAAACAACAGCGGCTCTGGGATGGTCTGCGGGAACGTCTGTGAAGGTGCCGTTCTTGCCTGCATCAGCAAGGAGACCCATATTGTATACAAGCTCAACAAATTCCGCTCTTGTGATAGCCTGATTGGGAAGGAATGTGCCGCTGTAGGACTTGAGAAGACCCTTTGCTTCGCAGTATGCGATATACTTTGCGAACCAGTCTGCTTCGGCAACATCTGTAAATGCGGAAGCACCTGCGGGAACATTTGCATCACCGCCTGCGATAAGTCTTGCAACAACAGTACAAGCCTGAGCTCTTGTCATTGTCTGACCGAGACCGAAGGAGCCGTCCTCAAAGCCTGTGATATAGGGAACTGCGATTTCAACGCTTGCGGGCTTTTCCTTGTGGAAGGTCATACCCTGAACATAAACTATATCGTTTGCGGTAACCTTGTCGTTTGTAACACCGCTTCCGAAGGGCTGGAGATGGAACTGTATGAGAATATGCTGTGCATCGGGATTTGCGTAAATTCCTTCAAGATTGGGGAATTCGTAAAGTACGGTTGTCCACTGATTTACGCGAAGCTCGGTATTTTCGATAGGCTTGAATCCCATACCTGTCTTTGTGAACATACCGCTGTTTCTTGTAAGAGAGAGGTGCGGAACCTTTACAACATCCGTGAGAGGATTGGGGCTTACATATTTATATGTAACCGTTGCGTACTTATAAACATCAAGGTCAACTCTTATCTTATTGTTGAGAGAAAGGTTTTCAAGACCCATATTTGTAGCCTTGTCGTTCTTTCTGAATTCGGGAACGGGAGTAGCCTTGACTGCGCTGTAGCCGTCCTCGACAACTTTTTCTGTTGTAACCGCACCTACAAAGTCTACGATTACACCGTCGTTGATTGTAGCATAAGGGAAGCCCTTGGAGTTGTTTTCGGCATCTACAGCCTCTACCCAGGATGCCGCAACCTTTATATCCTCGTCACCTGAGGCTGTGAACTTTTCACCGGGCTGCATTGTCTTGCCGTTTACAAGCCATCCCATAAACTTAAAGCCCTTGTAGTCCCAAGGACATTCGGGAAGTGTAACCTCAGCACCGAGTGCAACAGTCGCAGAAGGAATATCGTCACCGGGAACACCGACGCCGTTCTTTGCGTATGTTACGATGTATTCTGTCTTGGGATTGGGGTTGGACTTGTGGAAGCCAATCTTACCGATATAGATTACGTCGTTCACGGTAAGAGAAGAGGGCTTTGCCGTGTTAAAGGGGCTGACATGGATATGATTGAGGGGATGTATATCCATATCTTCCTTAAGCAGCTTCTTAACCGCATCGGAAATGTAGAAGTATGCAACCGTCCACTTGCCCGCAACAATAGGCTCGGAGGACATAATGGAGGGAGCACCGCTCTTGAATACCTTTGTGGAGTTTGCGGTAAATATCGAAAGATTCTTGTTATACTTGGGTTCTGTTGCCGCATAGTAGTATTCTACGGTAATGAAGGAATATTCCTCGAAGGTAAGCTCCTTACCCGCATTTCCGGAAAGTCCGTAAGCATCAAAGGAAATATTCTTGCCGTTGTCCTTACCGCCGGGATTGGGGGTGAACTTAACAAGGCTTCTGTCGCCTACCTTGATTTCCTCGTATGTACCGATATCAGCCTTATCAACAGGTCCGTGGAGAAGCTTTACAGCATCAACAATAACGTCGCCCTCGCCTACAACCTTGGGAGAAGCACTTCCCTCGCCGATATATGCGGGAGTTTCGGTTGTTGTGGGAGTTTCAACGCTTCCTGCGGCGGGCTTTTCCTCTACCTTGGGAGCTTCGGTTGTTACGCCGCCGGGCTGAAGGTTTTCTTCGGAGAAGGTTATCTTACCGATAAAGATAACATCATCGGGATCGAGTTTGCTTGCGGGAGTCGAGCCGAAGGGATTTACGTGGATGTGGTTGATTGTATGTACATCCTTATCCTCTGCAAGTCTGCCGTCAACAATGGGTGTAAGGTCAAAGTATGCTGTTTCCCACTTGCCTGATGCTACAATGGGAGTACCTGTGACAACACCGCCACCGGCTGCAAACACCTTATTGGAGTTACAGAGCTGTGACTGGAATGCGCCGCTGTATGCGGGCTTCTTTGACTGATACTTGTATTCGATGGACATATATCTGTAAGTATCATATGACACACCGAGCTTTGAGAAGCCGTTGCCCTCGAACTTTGCGGGCTTGCCTGCATTTTCGGAGGCAGGGTCGGGCGTAAACTTAAGAGCCTTTCTGCCGTCCTCGGTTACAACCTCAAGTGTACCGACGGAAACATTGTCAACAAAGCCGGACTTTCCGCCCTTGTTGATTTCGCCAAGGTCAAGGCCCTTTGATGCCGCACTTACGTTTGCACCGAGTGTGAATGTGAAAGCGGTGCTGAGTAAAAGCACGGAAAGCATTACCGATAGAAATTTTTTCATGTCTTTTCCACCTTTCAGATTTCTCTTCCCGATTATTTGACCAAAACACAAAACGCATCCGAAATTCCGACAAGTGAAATTTTCTCATTCCGCTATTCCGCCGTCACTGTCGTCACCCATCCAAGATGGCACTTCATTGGTTAATTCAGCCAAAAAAGCTTCGGCGAAAATCCGTGACAGGTTACAATAGCCAAACGGTCGGAGTTGTTTTGCTTTTTCGGTACAAATACCGAGTTTAAAAATATTATATCCTACCCGAGCGCAAAATTCAATACATATTTCAAAATTATTTGACTAATTCAAAACAAAAACGCAGATAAAATCCCAATACATACCCTTGTCACAACAAAAAAGCATTCCGACAAAGACACCCTCAGACAGTCGCGGAAAATATCGCGACCGCCCTCACGCACAAGGGCATCCGTATCGGAATGCAAATCCCGGGACGAAAGCCTCGGTACACCGCTCGATTCTGAGAAGTGCCCTGCCTTGTCCCGGGAATATTATATGCATTATTTTCTTTTTTATTTACGGATTTGTGTTATACCGCAAAAATTATTCGTCATCCCTCTTGCCCGTATTTATCACCAGTCCGTTTTCCGAATCAAAGTGATAATCCCATCCGAATTCGTCAACGCCGAATCTCCAGGTCATCGGGAAATAGGTTATATCCCTGAAGAAGAGAAGCGGATATTCCTCCTCGGAATTTATTATCGTCTTGCCGTTTACCGTGATGGGAAGCTCCGCAACGGAAATTGTAAGCTCCTCGGGATTGGGCTCGTCACCGAGCTCACCCTTGTATTCCGCACCGTTTTCCGTAAGTCTGAAAACTCCGAGTCCCTCCTCGGCGGTATAGGTTGTGCCTATTCCGAGGAATCTCGAATCGTGGTAGGTCATCGGGAAATATGTTATATTATTATATAAAATGAAGGGATATCTGAGGTTAAGGTTGTCAACGGTAATTCCGTTCATAACCACGGGGAACGGAGGGATGTACGCCGTGCTTTCAGCCTTTTTTCTTTCGGTATACTCGACAATGCCCTTTTCAAGGTCGAAGAATTCGATGCTGTAGGAAAGGGTGGCATCCTTGCCGTCCTTGTACTTTATGCCCGAAACCTCGACTGTAAATATCTCTCCGTCGGCAATAACACCGAGCGAATCAAGGTCGGGTCTTATGAGTATGCCCTTTTTCATTCCGTATCCTGTATTATCAACGGAATAGTGAAGCTTATCGTCAGAGAGCATCTCCGCACCGAGGTCGGGAGTGGAGGAATCGAAAATCCACACCTTGCCGTCGCTCTCTCTTGTGAGCTTTACAACTGCGGTAGCCTTTGTCGGGGCGGCATACTGTGCTCCGAGATTTATGCTCCACGGTGCGTCAATCACCGTGTTTTCTATAGTGTTGCTTGCCGCAAAGTACTGAATCGGGAATGCTCCGGAGGACGGCCAGGCAACGAAGCTATCAGCCTCGGCACCCGCGCCTGTGTTCACCAGCATTGAAATTCTCATTCCGCCGTAGGTTGCGTCGCCCTTGGCAAAGCCTATGCCGTACTGTACTCCGCCGGGACGAAGCACCCAGCGTCTGTGTCCCGCATGGGAAATATTATTCTGACCCTTGTCGTATACAAAGCCTATAATTGCGTTTGCGATATTGTTCTTGCCTGCGCTGAGGTTTGCAAGATTACAGCCCTTGTAGGCAACATCATAAAACTCCTGCGACATATCGATGGGCTTTCCCGGGGTATGGGTAAACTGATTGGAGGATGCGAGAAGCACTGCACCGTGCTGTGAGATATTATTGTATTCCTCTGTGAATACCGTATTTTCATAGGGTACACCTGCAAGAAAACGAACCATTTTAAGAGCATTCAGTGCATCGGCAACATCCTCGTCCGCAAGGCTTCCCGCAGAATACGGGGCTTTGGTGACGGGTGCGGTCTTGAATTCGGTCGTCTTTGCCGTAAAGCCCGAATGGGGATATTCAAGATGTTTTTCGATAACCTCATCCCTTGTGCGGTCGTGACGGATTTTCGCTTCTCCCGTGGCAAAGCACACAAAAGAAAGCAGAAACGCCGCAAGCATAAGCGCAAGAGACGATATTACAATTCTGTTTCTCATATTTCCTCCTTATTGTTTTAGTTTTGTATCGGCACTCGCCGAGTCAGAGCTCCGACACCACGGAGCGGATTTCATCAATGCTTATACGTTTTTTGTCCTCCTTGAAGGTGAGGACGAGATTTTCGGGACGGAATATTTCTCTTACGATTTCCGTCATACGCTCGGGAGTTACGCTCTTGTAGGATTCGGTACGCTCGTCAAAGGACGCGTAGCCGTGTCCCATAAGTCTGCCCTCATAGCCAAGCTGGAAGTTAAGCTCCTCCGGCTCGTCAAGAAGGCATTTTGCGTTCACAACATAGGAGGCTCTTGCGTAGTCAAGCTCGTCCCTTATGCCCTTTTTGAGTGAGGAAAGAATCTCCACTACCTTTTTCACGGACTTCACAACATCCTTTGCTCCGACCTCATAGAGAAAGCTCAGAGAGCCGATATTTCTGTATCTTTCAATAGATGCATCATAGCTGTAGACCATGCCCGACTCATCGGAAAGCCCCTTGAAGATTTTGGAGCACTCGCCCGAGAAGAGTATATCGTAAAGGAGATAGCACTCCGCACAGCTGTATCTTTCGGAGAAGATGTCGAAGGAGAATCTTACAATGTGCTCCTTGGAGTTTTTTACGCTAACAAGGGCGTTTCTGTTGCCGAAGTCCTTCGGGATGGGTGCTATGTTGTCACGCCTTGCGACATCACTTGAAACAGACTTTCCCGAAACCGCATCGGAGAGATAGCAAAGTCCGTCGTCGCCGTAGTTTCCCGTAACATAGAAGAAAATGTTACCTGCGGAAAGGAGCTTCCTCTGCGCTCTCGAAAGAGCCGTGATGCCGATTCTGTCAAGCACCGCGTTTTTGCCGAGGATTGTGTTGGACATTCTTGTCCCCGACCAGACGATTTTTTCCGAGAAGTACTCAAGAGAATTCTTCTCGTCACTTTCGCGAAGCTCGCTCTTTATTCTTTTTCTCTCAATATCAAGCTCACTCTTTGGAACGTTGAAGGGCGTGAAAATCTCACAGAGAATATCAACGCTTTCCTTGAATTTTTCCGTAGCTCCCGTTATCTTGAACTGTATAAACTCTTTATATGTAACGGCGTTCATATTTATACCCAGCATATCCGCCCGTCTGTAAAGCTCACCACCGAGAGCAGTATTTATGCTTCTGAATGCGGTATGCTCAAAAAAGTGGGATATACCGTTTTCGCAGTCCTCCTCATAAAGAGGGCCCGCCTTGACGTAAAGACAAAGACAGAACGAGTGAAGATATGGACTGCGGTAGCCGTATATTTCTACGCCGTTGGTGCTTAAAAGTTTTTCTTCCATTATAAAAATTACAGATACCTCGAAAAGGTTTCAACATATCTTGTTCCGAAGCTGACGGATGTAATTTTGCTGTACGGGATTTCGTAAAATTCGTCCTCCCATATTCCGTCCGCATCGAAATGCTGCATTGTAACCTTGTTTTTTGTTGCTTTTATAATTTTTCCTATTACAAACAAATCGGAATTTTCTTCGGCTTTTTCGTTCTCGACTATAATGTTTTTGCCCGCATCCTTAAGCGACGTAAAGATTGTCTGCCAATCCGTCATATCAATGCAAGGAACGGTAATACCTTCATCAAGCTTTTCGGCTTTAATCATAGAAAGGATTTTTCCGTTCTGATATTCTGCCGATTTAACGTCCCTGAAGCGTCTGATTGAATAGCCGTTCAGTATAAAATCATCCTCGTTTGCACACAAAAACAGCTTGTCATTGGTAATTAAGGGGAAGGCAAACCATGTGTTTTCATCGTAATCAAGCTTCACCCTGCACAATTGCCTTTGAGCTGTTGCTTTGCAGATAAGATCTTTAATTTCGCTTTTTTTCATTGCTGTTCTCCCTTCATGTTCTTTGACAATATTAAAGTCTGTAATTAAATCAACCGAAAATTCCGAAAATGCTGTCAACCTCGGGCATAGCACATCTTACAAAGAGATAACCCGCATAAATTGCAAGCATAACAGCACCCTGCCATCTTCTGTACTTACCTGCGATGATGGTGGGGATAATAGCAAATGCAATAACGATAAGTGTTATGGGAAGGTCAAGTGCGAAGGATGCCTTGGGAACAACGAGCTTACCGCCGGAGATAAATGAGCAGATGGGAAGAATAACCGTAAGGTCAATGATGTTTGCACCGATGATGTTACCAACGGAAAGGGATGTTTCCTTCTTGCGGATAGCCGTGATTGCTGTAACAAGCTCGGGAAGAGAAGTACCCACAGCGATAACCGTAACACCTATAACGCCCTCGGAAATACCGACAATTCTTGCAAGCTCCTGACCGTAGTGAACAAGGAAGTTTGCACCTACAACAATACCTGCTGTTCCTACAACGAACTTTGCGATGTTAATCCACATAAGCTTCTTTGTCATTTCGGGCTTTTCGTCATCCTTGGAATCGCCCATAGACTTCTTTGCATCAACAATGCTTCCGTATGTATGGTAAGCAAAGAAAGCGATAAGAACGATGGAGGGAAGAATACCGAGAATACCCGTAAGGCTTCCCACAAGAAGAACTATGCAGGAAAGAGCCATAAGACAAGCCTTTGCGGCGTAGCTCTTTCTTGAGATTGTTGCGGGAAGGAATACTACCGTCAGAGCCATAATAAGTGCCATATTTGCGGTAACCGAGCCGATTGCATTACCTGCGGCAATATCAACGGAGCCGCCCACGGTTGCGAAAATGGATGTGAGAAGCTCGGGAAGGGTTGTTGCGACGCTCACGACAGTTGCACCGATAAGGAACTTCGGAATACCGAATACTTCCGCAAACCAGCTTGCCGCATCAACGAAGATGTCTCCGCCCTTGATGATGAACACGAGTCCGATAACAAACATAAGAATAATGAATAAGGTTTCCATAACTTTTTACTCTCCTTGAATTTTAATTATTTATTCGGCGTTATTACTCTCGCCGTTTTTTCTTTTTTCCTTTTCGAGTCTTCTTTCAAGCTCACGCTCCACGAGTGCATCGTATGCGGCGGCATCGCCCTCCTTACACTCACGGACGGTTCTGTAGACCGTAACGTTTTTGCCGTTGTCCTTGTTGTCGCTGATGCGGAGCTTTACCGTGAATTCACCGTGCTCCTCGCATCTTGCAACGGACAGATACTTGAATCTGTTGGCTCTGACAAAGGGTGCGATTTCCACAAATTTGCAATCACACACGGGGCAGGACGGTCCGCAGATTTCACGGTTGGTAAGAGCCGCACGGCGGGACTTGAGTCCGCTGAATATTGCCTTGCCCTTGTCGCTTCCGCAAAGAGCGCATTTCGCACCGGGGTATTCGGCAATGCCCTTTGCGATATCAAGCTTTTTGGCTATCATCGCCGTATAATATGCATCATTTAGCGCATCGTGAGCCTTGAGTGTGCTTTCTATTTGGAAATACTCCACCGCAGCCGAAAGCGACTTCTGATTTGTACCCGTATCCGTCTGCATATTGAAGAACACCTGAAGATTGTACCAGGTTTTGAAGAAGTCGGATTTCTCGCCGTTTATACTGCAGTTCTGACGAAGAACTCTTATATCGTCAACGCCCCAGGTAAAAAACACCGCATCCGGCTCGCACCAGTCTATAAATCTCGTGATACAGTCGGAAAAGGCGGGGGCGTTCTCCAGCATTTCCCCCGTGATGCCCGTAAGCTCGGAGACCTTGCTGTTCATCTTTGTATAAACCCTCGGCTTTATTTCCGATTTGAATACGCTTTCTATTTCAAAGCTCTCGGACAGCTTCACCGCACCAATCTGGACAATCTCCCCCGAAAAGCGCTTGCCGTCCTCAAGAATCTTTGTAAGCTTTGCATTTTGAGCCTGATTCCACTCAAAGTCCACAGCTATGTACTTCATTCTATGTTTCCCCTTTTAATTGAACAACCATGCAGAATGCACAATTCACAATGCACAATGCACAATTATTGTAGATTTCCGCATTTGATACAGAAGAAATTTGCGATTTCTGATTGCGGAAATCTTTTTATTATTGTATCTGCTTCGCAGAATTTATCTATCAAACGCCAACACACCGCACCCCACAATTAAAATCAACCGAAGAAAGCGAAGCTTTCAACCTCAATTGTGCATTGTGCAGTG
>JAFYPA010000055.1 GCA_017560085.1 Clostridia bacterium | reverse complement strand
TGCAACCACCGCCGATAAAATCATCGTAATAGACGGTGGCTCTATAGCAGAGGTAGGAAATCACAGAGCCCTTATGGACAAAAAGGGAACATACTACGAGCTGTTCTCCACTCAGGCAAAGCGTTATATCGAATCCGATGCGGAATCGGGAGACGAAAATAAAAACGAAAACAAATTCGAAAATCCACATATAAGAAAGGAGCATCACCATGAAGCTCAGACCCCCGGCAATCCCCCTCATAAACATTGACCCTTATTTCTCCGTATGGTCAACAACAAACGTACTCACAGACAGCGAAACCTCCCACTGGACAAGCAAGCCCAACACAATCAAGGGTACTGTCACCATTGACGGCGAAGCCTTCAGATTTATGGGACTCGGTGAAGAAGCGGCACTGGCACAGACAGCCTTCGACTTTGACGCATTCTCCACTTATTACACCTTCGAAAACGAAAAGGTTGTAATCAAGGCAACCTTCACCTCGCCCCTTATTCCCACAGACGTTGCACTCTTCACAAGACCCGTAACTTATCTTGCACTCAGTGCGAAGTCAAAGGACGGCAAGAATCATAAGGTAACAGCATCTGTCGCAGTTTCCGAGGAGCTCTGCCTTGACGTCAAGGGACAGTCTCCCGTTGAAGTACAGACCTTCGAATGTCCCGCCGCAATAAGAATGGGCAACAAGGAGCAGAAGGTACTCAACCGCTCGGGCGACGACGTAAGAATCGACTGGGGCTACGTTTACCTTGCAAACAGAGATAAGAACGCAGCATATTCCGAATGCAATATTGACGATATGCACTACATAAATGCAGAAGCGGAAATCGGTGAAAACGGCACACTCTTTATGTTCGCCTACGACGATATTTACTCCCTCGAATACTTTGAAAAGCACCTTAAGTGCTACTGGAACAAGGACGGCAAAACAATTCTCGAAGCAATCTCCGAGGCATCCGCCGACTACGAAGCAACACTCGAAAGATGTAATGCATTCTCCGATAAGCTCTTTATCGATGCAACAAAGGCAGGCGGCGAAAAGTATGCCGAAATGCTTCTTCTCGCAACCCGTCAGGCAATGAACGCACACAAGGTTGCAATAGACGAAAACGGCGAAATTCTCTTTATCTCCAAGGAATGCTTCTCCAACGGATGCGGTACAACCGTTGACGTAAGCTACCCCTCAATTCCTATGTTCCTTCTCTATAACCCCGAGCTTGTAAAGGGTATGATGAGACCTATCTACAAATTCGTAAATCAGCCCGAATGGACATACGACTTCGCTCCCCACGACTGCGGACAGTTCCCGATTCTCAACCGTCAGGTTTACGGCTACGATAAGGAAACAAAGGAGCATAAATTCGATATGCAGATGCCCGTTGAGGAATGCGGAAATATGCTTGTAATGGAAGCAACAGTTGCCCTTGCCGAAGGAAATGCAGACTTTGCAAAATCCCACCTCGATATCCTCGACGGCTGGGTAAAATACCTTGAAAAGTACGGCATCGACCCCGAAAATCAGCTCTGCACAGACGACTTCGCAGGACACCTTGCACATAACTGTAACCTTACACTCAAGGCTATTATGGGTATCGTTTCCTATGCAATCATCCTTGATATGCTCGGTGATAAGGAAGGCTTTGATAAGTATATCGCAGAAGCCAAGGAAATGGCAGACAGCTGGATAGAAAGAGCAAAGAATCCCGACGGAAGCTTCAGACTTGCCTTCGACAGACCGAACACATTCAGTATGAAGTACAACTGCGTATGGGATAAGCTCTTTGAAACAGGCATCTTTGACAGAACCTTTATGAGAGCCGAGGTCAACTCCAACTTCGAGCATTTCGGCGCGTTCGGTATGCCTCTCGATAACCGCTCAACCTATACAAAGTCCGACTGGCTCGTATGGACAGCAACCCTCTGCAGCACCAAGGACGAATTCGAAAGATACGTTCTTCCTCTCTGGAACGCATACAACTACTCCGCATCAAGAGTACCTATGACAGACTGGTACTTCACAGACACAGGTCTTAAGCGCGGCTTCCAGAACAGAACCGTTATCGCGGGTCTTTTCATAAAGCTTCTTGAAGCATCGGGTAAGATGGTTTATAACAGAAAATAATTTTTTGCGGGTGCGGACACCTCCGTCGGCACCCGTGATTTTTTATAATTTTAAACCCGATGAAAACAAAAATATTTCTTTTTCAAACCTATTGCAAAACCCGAAATAATAGTGTATAATAAATTCAAACATAAAACCGAAAGGAATAAAACAATGATTAAGATTACAAAGGACCTGTTCGGCAATCTCCCGGACGGCAAAGCGGTTTTCGCTTACACAATGGCAAATGACTATGTAACAGCAAAGATTCTCAACTACGGCGGTATCATCCAGAGCCTTATCGTAAACGGCAAGGATGTTGTATGCGGCTATGACGATATCGACGGTTATCTTAAGAGCCCCGGATATCACGGTGCGCTCATCGGAAGATACGCAAACAGAATCAAGGGCGGTAAGTTCACACTCGACGGAACGGAATACGTTCTTGCAAGAAACGAGCAGGACAGAACACACCTTCACGGCGGTATGGTAGGCTTTGACAAGAAAATCTGGAAGGTAGCGGAAGCAAAGGCGGACAGCAAGAAGATTACTCTCGTTCTCGAGCTCTTCAGCCCCGACATGGAGGAAGGCTACCCCGGAAACCTCAATGTTAAGGTAACATACACACTTTCCGGAAAGGATTTCTCTATCCGCTACGAGGCTGTAAGCGACAAGAACACTGTTCTCAACCTTACAAACCACGCATACTTCAATATGAATGGCTACGACAGCAAGGACTCCGTTGAAACACAGACACTTGCAATCTTCGCAGATACCTTCACCGAAATCGACAATACCCTTATCCCCACAGGTGACGCATCCGTTGAAGGAACAGCCTTCGACTTCAGAACTCCCAAGCTTATCGGCAAGGATATCGCAAACGACGAGCCTCAGATTAATGTTGCAAGCGGCTACGACCACAACTTCAACTTCTCCGGTGAGGACTATATCAACTATATGGGCAAGAAGCTCCGCTACGGCGCAGTTATGGCAGGTGAAGCAATCACAATGCACCTCTATACAGACAAGCCCGCAGTTCAGTTCTATGTTGGTCATGGCATCAGACCCGATGATATTCCCTTCAAGAACAATGTTCCCAAGTCCCGTTGCAGAGGTATGTGTCTTGAAACACAGTTCAAGCCCGACAGCCCCAACCACGGCGAGGCAAGACTTGAAGCAAACGAAAAGTACGACTACACAACACTTCACAGATTCGAGTTTTAATTCATAAAAATTATGCACGTCATTCCATTACGGTATGGCGTGCTTTTATTTATGCGAATATTTTTTCTATAAGCTTATCGGTCATATTTTCAACCACGGAATAATCCGTTATGCCGTAATACAGACTCTCTATTTTTTCGTGTAAGGATGCCGCAAGAGCAAGCTCGGAAGCCGCACCCTGCATAAGATTTTTTCTCGCCTTGTCAGCATATCTGTAGTATATTTTGTTCTGCTTGAATTTCTCGCTGTCACAGAATCTTGCAAGATTCATTATCTTGTAGGGAAGTCCCTTTCTGTCAAGTATACGGCAGAAATCATCATTGTGCACCGTAAAGGAAATTCCGCAACCGTCAATATAAATACCGCAATAAGTATCCGGATTCAGCGGATTTTTTGCCACCGTAATATCGTGCCCGCGCACAGTAAGCTCAAGAGCGAGCACATCAAAAAACACGGGAGCGATATCTCCGTAATCCCTTATAAAATACCGTGTTTCCGCCATTTTTTCAAAGGTGTCAAGATGCAGGTTTCCGCTTCCGCAAATACAGTCTGTAAAAACATAATTTATTTTACCGTCCGAATTACCGTTTCTGATTTTCACACAAATCCTCTCAACCGCCTTGCAAAGCTTCTTTTCAAGAAGATAAGTGTTTCTGCACTCGTTAATGATTTTCTCAGCACTCACGCAGGACTCAAGATAAGCATAAGCTCTCTTGTAAGCCGAAGACTTCTCCGACACAAGAAAACGAATGTCCTCACCGATTTTTTCCACTGCATCTATATCCCACGCCTCACCGAGATTTACAATGCTCTCGCATACCCCGGGAATCCTCGCATCCACCGTATGAGGAGCCGTCCCGTCAAGCACCGCCACCGAAAGTGCGGGAATTATCACACCGTCAAGGGATGTCGGACTTGAAGAGCAGAAATAGTTCTGTACCGCATATCCGAGCTTCACAGCCTTTTCGGAAACCTTTCGCATAAGTGTACTTTTACCGCAGCCGGGACCGCCCTTGAGTATGTATATCCTTCTTAATTTCTCGGGGGAGAACACCTCACCGAAAAGAGAGTAAAACCCATATCCCGTGTTCGCCGCCGCATAATATTCTTTTATGTCATCATTTGTTACGCTTCTCTCCATAATTACCTCCGCAAAAGAAAACTGTACGGCAATTTGCTTTTACCGTATACTATATGTTATGAAATTGCGGAGATTTTGACATAGAAAAATAAACCGAAAAATTTCGGAAATCTATTGACAAAAGTAATGCTTCGTGATATGATTTCCAAAGAGTTGTTATCAAAATACTTGATACCCGAGGCTGTTTCTTAAAAGGAGGATGCGTAATGAAAAAATCAACTAAAATATGGCTTGTCATCGCAACCTGCCTTTTGCTTGCGGTGGGGATATTTTTCGGAGGTGTTATGACTATGCTCAAATGGGATTTTACAAAATTATCCACGGCGAAATATGAAACAAATAAGCACGAAATAACCGAAGCCTTTAACAGCATAACAATCAGAACCAATACCTCTGATGTGAAGATTCTGCCGACAGAAGGCAATAAATGTGAAATTGTATGCATTGAAAAAGCAAATCTGAAGCACACGGTTACCACCGAAAACGGCGAACTTAAAATCATCCTCAACGACACAAGAAGGTGGTACGAACACATCGATATAAGCTTCGGTAAAACCGAAATTACAGCATATATTCCCAAGACACTCTACGAATCCGTAACAGTTGTAAATTCAACGGGAAGAATAAACATCGAAGAACTCTGTGCAAGCACTCTGAGTCTTTCTCTCACAACAGGAAAAGTGACCGCATCAAAGGTAAATTGCAACGGAAGCTTTAACCTGAAGCAGTCCACGGGTGATACATTCCTTTCGGATGTCAACTGTCAAAGCTTCAATTCCGAAGGCACAACCGGAAGCATAACCCTTAAGAATGTTATCGCATCGGACAAAATCTCTATTGAAAGAAGCACGGGCAACATAAAATTCGACCTTTGCGACGCCACACAAATCGAGGTAGAAACCGACACGGGAAGCATAACGGGCACATTTCTCACAGATAAAATTTTCTTTGCAGAAACAGAAACCGGAAAAATCGACATTCCCAAAAGCATTACAGGCGGCTTATGCGAGGTGGAAACTGATACGGGTGACATCATTCTGAACATCAAATAAGTATAAAAGAAAAATCTCCCCAAGATTGATTTCAAGGGGAGATAATTTTATGCTCTAAATTTCAAACATCATCCGACTTAAGAATTCATCCTGATACTTGTCGGACAAATTCACAAACGGGGCAGAAAATCCGCACACACGAACTATGATGTGCCTGTAGCTTTCGGGATTCCGCCGTGCTTCCATAAGCTCAGTGCGATTTACAATATTGGGCTGAACAGACTGAATTCCGCTCTGTGCCGCCGTACGGAATAATGCAATAATATTCTCATTATCAAGCTTGCCCGACGGCAGAGTTAGAGTAATTGACGTACCGCAGGCAAACTTTGTCATATCAAGTCCGCGCAGTGTATAAAGCAGGTCGGAAACAGAGGCGGTTTTCTGAAGCCTTGACGGGCTGAAGCCCTGACTTAAATAATCACCCCTGCGTCTTCCGTTAGGCATTGCGGGAACGGAGTCTGCACGGAAAAGAATCTCCGTATACAGATGCGCCCCAAGCCAGAGTTTGCCCCATTGTGCCATAGGTAAATCCCTTGTGCCGGAGTAAATATCATCAATCAGCCGTCTTACAAGCGATATTGATTCCTCCGAGCCATCACCGTAAGAAGGAGCATTTACAGCCATTTGTCGAAGCTCCTCGTTCTGCCACTCAAGCCTGCATTGACGAAAAAGCTCCGAGAGAGTGCAAGCCTTTTTGTCAAAGCAAAGATGCTTTATCGCGAGAAGTGAGTCTACCGTTTCGGCAAAGAAAATTAGATATGCTGTCTCTCTGTTGTATTTTCCTCCGCCGTTTGTAATATCTCTGAGTTTCTCTGTGCAGGGCTTCATAAGTGCAGATAAAGCTCCGACGGGGTTAACCTTATGCCATACGCTTGTACCTCTTGAAATTATCATATGCTTCTGCATAAGCATTCGCCGTAAAAATCCGATGTACCGTGTATAAAGCTCCTCAAAGCTCTCACATTCCTCAAGAGGCTCAAAGAAGATTTCGTGCTCTCGCATAAGATTTATATTGTTGTGTATCGACCATTGAAGCGGCTTTAAAATATCTACATATTCACCGCTGTTGTGAATGGAAACATCACCCGTAAGTATATCCCAGCAACCGCCGACACAGTAATTCCGCGCATCCTCTTTTTCAATACCCGAGCGGATAAGTGACGGGATAACTGAATCGTCGTTTGAGTACAGACTGAAGCTTTTTCCCCGTGTCAAGGGCTCAAATATGAGCTCAAGATATTCTTTCGGCGATTCCTTCGAAAATCTGAGCATCATCTTTGGATAAATAATATCCTCCTTGTCTCTCGCCTCAAGAAACAGCCTTGTAACACCGTTGAAAACGGGAGTCCCATCCTTGTCACATCCACCGAGAGTAAGTGTGTTTTCAAGCTCCTGCTCATATGCGTTTGATATAATTGCATCTCTCTTGAAAAGACAATCCTGCACAAGCAGAAACTTCGTAATAAGGTCAAGCATAACCTCTCGCGGAACACCGTTATTAATATCGTTTTCGTAAAGCGGAGCAAGCAAAACATCAACTCTGCCAAATGAGCTGAAGCCCATACCCTCAAGTGCCCCCAACGACTTTCTCATAAACGCAAGAGTGCAGAGTCCCTCGTGTAATGTTTTCGGAGGATAAAGCGGAATCCGCTCCGCAATTTCGGAAAGCTCATAATCCCCCGAGGCTTTCAATGCAACAGCGAATTTTTTCGCAATCTTACAAAGGGCGTTTATCCCTGCATAACAGCAGTCAATAAAGTCGTTTTCCGTTTCAGTGGTGCATCTTTTTTTTGCGCACTCAAGCTCGGAAAGAATCCCGGATAGTCCGATTTTGAAAACCTTTTCAAGCGGAAGCTGTAAATGCATCATATCAGCATAGATTCCACACTGAATATACATTCCTTCGAAAATCTTCCTCGCGTGAGGATCAATATCCGTAAACAGATGACAGTTTCGCTGATAAAGCCAGCCGTTGGCGTGCTCAATGCTTCTGTTGAATTTACCGTCGCCTCTCGGATGAAGCATCCCCGCTTCAAAATAAAAGGGAATATCCTTGAATATAACAGGCGTGGCAGCATCTGCAATAGCGTCGTATAGCCTTGATTTAAGCTTGTATGACGAAAGATTCGGATTTTTCGCATCATATTCGTCCATCACGGCATAAACCTTATCCTTTGCCTTTTTTGCTGATTCTGCCATTATGCCGTGATAATAGGCGGATAGCTCTTCTCTGATTTTCTTATACAATACCGTCGCCTCCCTTTGTACCTATTATAGCATTGACAAAGTAAAAGAGAATAGACAATATTCCACTTTTGTATAAAAGGGAACAAAATATTGACAAATTACGATGATTGTAGTATTATATTTGTAAAAAAGGAGGGGAGAGCGTGCATACAACCATAACCTCGATACTTTCTGTATACCGATACAAAACCGACAGAAAAGCTTTCCGTGCCGCACAGCCGAAGCGTAAGTTCCATATTCTTTCTTATCAGGAATACGGCCACTATGACCACTATGTAAACGGTGAGGAAATCCCGGTAAAAAAGGATATGATTTTCTTCATCAACGGTAATGACGATTACAGCGTAAAATGCCGTGAATACGGCGAGTCCCTCTGCATAACGTTTGCAGGAGAAACAGCTTTTCCGACAATGACAGCAGATTGCACGGATAACCCCGAAATTAAAAATCTTTTCCGTAAGCTTCTTAATCTCGGAAGCCTGAATTCCGAATACAATGCCCTGACAGCCGCATCTGTAATGTACGAAATTTTTGCCTATATGAGCAAAAAGCAGAATTCCGATTATGTCTCACCCGATTTGCGAGGAAAAATAAATGAAATTCATTCATACCTGTATGAAAATTACAAAAAAGAAATCCCCGATTCATCCGAGCTTTCAGCCAAATGCGGTATAACCACGAAGTACTTCAGAACACTTTTCAAGAAAATGTACGGCACAACTCCCACGCAGTACGTCATCGAATTAAGGCTTAACGCAGCCGAAGAACTTCTGTCCGAAGGGATACTCGGTGTCGGAGAGATAGCCGAAGCTGTAGGCTTTTCAGATGTATATTATTTCAGTAAGTTATTTAAAAAGCATTTTCTGTATTCGCCCAAGAATTATAAAAACAACATAAAAAACAACCGAGAGCCGTAAAAAGCCCTCGGTAAAATTTCGCATTATTCTATATATCAGTTCTTCTCATTGGAAATAAGCCAGTCAACAAGCTCACTGCCCATATAAGCAAGATCCCAGGAATTGTGACCGATCTTACCGTAAAGAGTGATGGTAGCCTTGCCGCCCGCACGGTTAACTGCCTTAACCATTTCAATGGAGCGCTTAACGGGAACAACCGTATCAAGAACACCGTGGAATGCCTTGATCGGAACATCCTTAAGACAGCCTGCTCTCCATTCCATACCGCCACCGCAAATGGGAGCCATAGCGGAGAAGTAGTTGGGATATGTAATACCCATAATCCATGTGCCGAAGCCACCCATGGAAAGACCCGTAATGGAAATTCTCTTCTTGTCCGCACCGTACTGCTCGGCAACAAGCTCGATAAGCTCCATAAGCTCCTCAACATAGTTGTCCCATACTCTGTCGGCGGGGCACTGGGGAGAAAGCACGATAAAGCCTCTGGGAGTGTGCTTTTCGTAAGTCTTTGCAAGACCGTGAATCTTTACCTTTTCAACATCCGTGCCTCTTTCGCCTGCACCGTGAAGAAAAACAATCATGGGAAGCTTTTCTTCCTTATTGTGGTTTTCGGGAAGTGCAACGAGATAATTAAGAGAAACGGAGGGCTTGATTTTACTGTTAAAAACAAAAGCTGTATTCATTTCAGTATTCCTTTCGGGATGTATATTAGTATACAATATTTCATTATACCTATTATACTACATAATTCTGCATATTTCAATGGTACTTTTTTATTAAAATTCAAAGAAAGAAACCCGTTATTTTGTCAATCTTTGTTAAATGAATACCTGCTCGGCGGACAGCCGTACTTTTCCTTGAATACCTTGCTGAAATAATACACATTCGAATAACCGACAGCGAGCGAAATTTCACCGATAGTGTAATAACCCGTCCCGAGAAGCTCGCAGGCACGCTCAAGCTTTCTCGAATTTACATACTCGTTGGGATTGCAGTTATACTTTTCTATAAACAACCGCTTGAAATAGGAATAGCTTATCCCGCAGAGCCTGCTTGGCTCGGAATAGTCGAAATTCTCGTCAAAGCAGTGCTCTGAGATATAGTCAATGCCCGGCTTTATTTTGTCGTACTTGCTGTTCGGAAGATATGACGACCTCGTTTTCTGAATCTCACCGAGAATACCGTAAAACAGCTCCATACACTTGTAGTAATAGCCTTCCTTTTTTGAAAGCCATACCGAATACATTTTAGTAAACATCTGCTTTAAATTCTTATTGTCCGAAAGATTAAGACCGAATGCCTCGGTCGGCAAGGGAAAATCAGTATCAAAATGTATATCAATGCACTCACCGACAACAATACTGTCTACAATGTATTCTACATCATAATTTAGCTTCGGCAGGTACTCAAGACAGCCCGGCTTGTTGTGAATTATTTTGCCGTCGAATGAGGTTATATTCTCGCTTGAAATAAAGTAAACAAGCTCGAAGCTGCCCATTCTCGGACCATAATAGCTTCTCTTCGGCGGATTCTGCGGCGGCGTTAAAAGCACAACCGAGCGGATATCCTTAATATATATGTCCTTGCAATCAAACATTACATCACCTTCCAATGGGATTATACAGTAAATACAACTGTTTGTCAATATGAACAAGCCTTAATTTTGTACCATAAAGTATAAAAAGCACATAACAAACATTTACATTCGGGCGGATTCAAAATATAATGAACACATATAATGTCATACAAGGAGCTTTACACGATGACAGACAGAATAGCAAAAATGGCAGAATATTGCATGAATAACGAAATATACCCCGCAGCAGTCCTCCCGAAATTCGACGAAGCGGATATGCTTCTTTCGGACAGCAAAAGAAACGCCAAAAGAGCCTGCGAATATATGCTCGCACAGAATGTACGAATTGACGACGATGCAAGATTTGCGGGACTTATAAAGTTTGATTCCGCAGAGTTCCCCGGTGATATCTTCAGAAGACAGGGACACAAGCATTTCAGAGCGGTAAAGGACGTTTTCTATGCAAATCCGCAGGAAAACCTCTCCACCTTCGAATGGCAGCACTCCACACCCGACTTCACCTTCGTAATAAACAACGGCATCAAGGGACTCAAGGCAAAAATTGCCTCATCCAAGGATACCCACAAGGACAACCCCGCATCCGTGGATTATCTTGAAGCTCTCGATATAGTCTGCGACGGCATAATCGCATGGGCGCATAAGTGTGCGGACGAATGCGAGAAAAAGTCATCCGAGGCTAAAACGGACGACAGAAAAAACGAGCTTCTGAAAATGGCGCAGATTCTCCGCAAGGTTCCCGAAAATCCCGCCGAAACCTTCCGAGAAACAATTCAGACGGTGTTCTTCTGCTTCCATTTCCTTCCCGACAGTATAGGCACTCCCGACAGATATCTGTATAAGTCATATATAAAAGAAATCAGCGAGGGCACAATCACAAGAGAGGACGCCAAGGAGCTTATTCAGGAATGGTTTATCACCATCAACGGCTTTACCAACTGTAAAACCTCCTGGGCAGGCGACAAGGGCGGTGAAAGTCACTTCGCAATAGGAGGTTACACAAAGGACGGTGAGGACGGCTTCAACGAGCTTTCACGCCTTATAATAGAAGCAATGATGGAAATGCCCGTTTACCGTCCGCAGGTGAGCCTGCGCTGGACACCCAAAACTCCGAGTGAGGTTTTATACTATGTCCTCGACTGTGAAAGGCACGACAAATACAAGAGAATCGCTGTAGTAAACGACGAGCCCAGAGTAAAGGGCTTTATGCATAACGTAGGCGTAAGCTTCGAGGATGCCATAAACTACACAATGGTAGGCTGTAACGAGCCTGCCTTCTGCGGAAGCATCTGGATGGGCGGCAACACGGGAAACATTGCTCGCTCGCTTGTAAATACACTGTACGACAAAAAAGAAGCCGTACTCAAATGCCAAAGCTTCGACGAATTCTACGCCCTCTACGAGAAGGAGCTTCACAGCGACCTCGACCGACTTTTCTGGTACGGCAATCACTATAACAACCTTCGCTCATACGATACAAATGTAATAAGCTCCCTTTTTATAAACGGCTGTATAGAAAACGCAAAATCCGTAGAAAAGGGCGGAGCGAGAATAAATATCACAGGCTCAAACCTTATGGGCTTCGTCTGTGTAATAGACTCAATCAGCATAATAAAGCAGTTTGTCTTTGACGAAAAAATAGTCACAATGAAGGAAATGCTCGACGCCCTCTGTGCAAACTGGAGCGGCTACGAGGAGCTTCGTTCCCAAATCCTCAGAAAAGGCAAATTCTTCGGAAACAACTACGAAACCTCCGATGAGGTATCAAACCGCTTCACCGAAAGCCTCTACAAATTCGCTCACGGCAGAAAGGATAAATTCGGTAACAGCATCCTCTTCGGAACTCTCACGGGCTACAACCCCCACTATGCGTGGTTCGGAAAAAAGACCAAAGCAACCCCCGACGGCAGATTCGACGGCGAGCCCTTTATGGTGGGTGTAGGGCAGAGCAGAGGCAAGGACAGAGAAGGACTCACTGCTCTTCTTACCTCCGTTGCGGGCGTGGATAAATTCGGAATCCTCTGCGGTCCCTTTGTCTGCAATGTCCTTCTTGAGGAAAGCTTAATCAGAAACGACGACAACTTCGGAAAGACCGTGAAAATCCTTGAAACCTACCTTAAAATGGGCGGTCTACACTTCCAGCTCAACTATGTTTCAAGAGAAGAGCTCATAGCCGCAAAAAATAATCCAGATGACTACGCAAGCCTCAGGGTAAGAGTCAGCGGATTCTCGGGCTATTTCACAAAGCTCAACGAGCACATTCAGGATAATGTCATCGCAAGAACGGAAATAAAATCATAAAAAATCAAGGCTTTACACGGCAGGAAAAATTCCGACTACCGCTGTAAAGCCTTTTTTATTACATATAATCACCTATAATGCTTCTGTACTGCGTAGGAGTAAAGCCCGTCTCCGCCTTGAATACCCTTGAAAAATAATACCCCGAAGCGAATCCGCAGATTTCTGAAATCTCATTCACCGATCTCTCACTGTACCTCAAAAGCTCCTTAGCCTTTTCCACCCTTACCGAGGTAAGATATTTTATCGGAGAGGTATTGTGTGTCTTTTTAAAGAGCCTTCGCAAATGCACCGAGCTAAGACCCAGACAATCCGCAAGCCCCTCAACATCAAATTCGGGATTGCCGAAGCTTCTGTGGATAATCTCAACGGCATTGTTTATATAGTTCTTCTGCGAGGAATCAATATAGGAATAAGACTCCGAGGCAATAATTTTGTAATAAATCCCGTAAACCAGAGCCACCGAGCCCACCTTGTCCGCAATACTTCCTATCTGCCATTTCTTGTAAAGATTTATAAAATCCGACTCCGCCGAAGCAAGCGTCTCGCTCTTGAAAATATTACAGTCGAATGTGCGTGCTTCCGACTCGCGGAAATTAAAATTTACATGAATATGCGTAAAATTCTCACACGGCACATCAATATCATACATGCTTCCTCCCGCCAGAAACAGTATGTTTCCCGGCTCAGCCTTCATTTTACGGTTTCCGAAGAAATAAGTTGCTTCCCCCGTGAGAACAAAAACAAAGCTGTCACTGTGCCTCGACTGTATATGGGTGTGCCCCTTGCTGCTTGTACCCTTGTATACACTCAATACCTCGGAGATGTAAAGCTGTCCTTCGCAAATATCAGGCATAATGGTCCTCCGTGTTTTATTTATGCATAAATTATAAGAGAAAGTGTGGAATAAATCAATATATAAATTATTAAATATGTTCGGAAAATACTGTTTGTTTGCAAAATGCATTTACAAAAATCTTTGTGGGTGTATAATGTAACTAATGACAAAAGGGGGAGAAGCATATGTGGAACACCTTTGATTACAGCATGGAAGCTCTTGCAAATCAGTACAAATCCGACAACCGGGACACACTCTCCGGGCTTCCCGAGGATGAGCTCCGTGCGGAATGCGATAAGATATTCGCAAAAAATCAGTCCTTCGCCAAAACCAAAAGCGAGGCGATGTCCTTCATAATTGAAAACTGTATGGTCGAGGTTTTCCCCGATGAATTCTTCGCCGATAAATTCACACATTACGATATAACCGGCCGTAAATTCTGGCGAGGCGTTGCTCCGAATATATTCCGCAAGGTCAACGACGAAACCACCGACACAAATGTACTCTCCGAAGCCCTTGCAATAGAGCCCTCAGCCGACTTCGGTCATCTTGCCCCCGACTGGAAATTCGTAATGGAAAACGGCATTCCCGGTATAATCGCAAGACTTGAAAAATACCGTGCCGAAAGCCTTGACAACCCCGAAAAAACCGAATTCTACGATAACTCCCTTCGCGTATACAAATCAATAATAAAGCTCCTTCTGAAATTTGCGGAAAGCGCAGAAAGAATCGGCACACCGAAAATGCAATTCGTTGCTGAAAACCTCACCTCACTTTCGGAAAACGCCCCGAAAACTCTTGCCGAGGCAATGCAGCTGACCCTCATTATATACAGCCTCCAGACAAAGCTTGAGCTGTCAACAGTCCGCTCTCTCGGAGGTCTTGACCGACTTTACGGAAGATTTTACACGGAAGATATAGCAAGCGGAAGATTTACCGAGGCACAGCTCCGCGAGCTTATAAGAGACTTCTTCTATAAAATCTTCCTTATGAAGGTAGCCGCCAATATGCCCTTCTACATCTGCGGAAGAAACGCAGACGGCACGGATGCCACAAACGACTTCACCCGTGTGCTTCTTGAGGAATACGCAAAGCTTGACATCTACGACCCGAAGATTCACGTCTTGTACCACAAGGATGTAAGACCGGATATAACAAGGCTCATAATAGAGCTTATAAAAAATGGCAAAAGCAGCTTTGTCTTTATAAATAACGACCTTGCCTCAAAAGCCCTTGAAGGAATAGGAATATCCCCCGAGGACGCAAAAAAAGTAATAGTCTACGGCTGCTACGAAACCGCAAGCGAGGGCGAGGAAATCCCTTCAACCTGTGGCGGCAGAATAAACCTTCCGAAAATCCTTGATATGTTCATCCACGGCGGAAGAGATATTCTGAAGGACATCCGCACGGAATTTGAGCCACGCACCGAATACAAAAGCTTCGATGAATTCTATACATCATTCAAGGACTACCTAAGACACTGCGTAACCGTATGTATGAATACAATCTCCGCTTACGAGCCTTACTTTAAGGACTTTTTCACAGCCCCGATTCTTTCCGCAACCTTCAAATCAAGTGTGGAAAAGGGCACGGATATTTTCTCGGGCGGTGCGAAGTACAATAATACCTCTATTGTATGCGCCTGTCAGGCATCACTTGCGGACAGCCTTCTTGCAGTGAAAAAGCTTGTTTTTGAGGATAAGCTTGCCACAATGGACGAGCTCCGTGCCGTCCTTGCTTCCGACTGGAAGGAGAACCCCGCACTTCGTGAAAGGTGCCTTGCATACCCGAAATTCGCCAACAATCAAGACGAAGCGGATGCAATCTTCTCCGATATGAGCGACTTCCTCGCAGATATAATCAATGGTCACAAAAACGGCAGAGGCGGTGTCTACAGATACGGTAACTTCTCCATAGACTGGCGCTTCCGCTTCGGCAAAGCAACCGCCGCACTTCCCGACGGACACAGAGCGGGCGAGCCTCTCTCAAAGAATTTCTGCGCAACCGTGGGAATGGATAAAAACGGCGTGACATCCTTTATAAACTCCGTTCTCAAAACAAATTCCGAAAAAATCCCCGACGGCTGTGTGACGGACGTAGTTCTTCACAGCTCGTCCGCCGCAGGTGAAGAAGGAACAAACGCAATACTCGGACTTCTGACTTCATTTATGAACGGCAAGGGCTTTGCAATACAGTTCAATATCCTTTCCTCGGAAATTTTGAAGCTCGCACAGAAAACTCCCGAGAAGTACAAAAATCTCCAGATCCGTGTCTGCGGCTGGAACGCAAATTTCGTAAATCTCTCCGAAACGGAGCAGAACGAATTCATAACTCAGGCAGAGCAATAAAAAATTCCCCCGACCGAATATTTACGGTCGGGGGATAATTTATATCTTACTTTACAATTTTCTCTCCGTCGAATATAAGCATACCAACACCGACACCGATATAGCTGCCTTCCTTGAGATATTTCTTGAAGTTTCTCTGAAGGGTCGTGTTTTCGGGGAGCTCATCATAGGGAGTATCGTTTGGCTTGTAGAAGATTCTCCATAGATTTCTGTTGTCGTTTTCCTGCTCCTCTGCAATTATATCAAATAAATCATAGAACGCACGAAGATTGGAGCCGTTGGGGAAAAGCTCATAATGTGCGGGATAAATCAGCCACGAATGACAGTAAACAACAAGCTTGTCCGTGCATCCGAAGAATTTATACGCTCTTTTCAGCGAATCAATAACCGACTCGGGAGTAAGCGGACCTGCGGAAGGAATGTGACAGCTGAAAACATTTTCGCCCTTCTTTACATAATCCTTGTAGGAATCATAAGGGTAGGGAAGAAAAGCAAATTCAAGCCTTCCGAGCTTAAAGGTGCGAAGCGAGAAAATTCCTCTGTACCATTCAAGAGCGGAAACTCCCCATACATTGTACATTTTTCTGCACTCGGTAACCTTGAAGCCGATGTCCGTCATAGTATCAAAGTAAACATCCTCGGGGTATCCCTTTTCCTCGTACCTTGCCTTTGCGGTCTTTGCACATACAAGAACAAGAATGAGATTCACCGTGTAAATATGAACTCCCGTCTCATCGTGAATTTTTTCAATACAGGAGATATATTCCTTTGAGCCCTGAGAAAGAAAGCTTACCTTCGCACGCATAAGGCTTTCGTAGGCGTTTTTGTTGTGGGTGATGCCGTTGTAAACGGAGTAAATGTATTCGGATGCTTCTCTTGGAAGTCCGATTTTGTTGCATAAGAATTTCATCGCACTTAATAACCTCTTGCTGTCTTGTTGATGTTAATTTTAACATAAATTATTCGTTAATTCTATTCGAAAATATGAATTTATTTTTTTGCTTTGATACTTTTTTACAGTAACGAAAAAAGTGTAACTTTTGCGAAATAAAGAATATTTATGCGTATTTACTTTTTTGATTTAATGTGCTAAAATGTTTTCATAAACCTCGGAATTTACGGAGAGTAAAAAATGAAATCATTTGAAGAAATCTACAGACAATTTGACGTACAGCAGAAAAGCTACCCCTACGGCAACGGCCACATAAATGATACCTATCTTATAACGCCCTGCCCGAAATATATTCTTCAGAGAATAAATACCGCCATATTCACAGACCCCGACGGAGTTATGAATAACATAAACGCGGTAACAGTCCATATAAAGAAAAAGCTCGCGGAGCAGGGAAGGGACACGGAAAGAGAAACCCTCACCGTAATCAAAACCCTTGACGGTAAAAGCTACTACCGTGACGAGGACGGCAATTGCTACAGAATGTATAAGTTCATCGAGGGAGCGGTAAGCTATGATAACGTAAGCTCTGCGGAAATTCTGGAAAGTGCCGCAAAATCCTTCGGCGAATTTCAGAATATGCTCTCTGATTTTCCTGCGGAAACACTGCACGAATCCATAAAGAACTTCCATAATACACCCCTTCGCTTTGAAGCACTCAAAAGGGCTATCGCCGATAATAAGGCGGGAAGACTTGATTCGGTAAAGGAAGAGGTGGAATACGCCCTTTCCTTTGAAAATGAAATCGACAAGGTAACAAAGGGCATCGAGGACGGCACAATACCGCTTCGCGTAACCCATAACGATACAAAAATCAATAATGTCCTCATAGACCCTCAGACAGGAAAGGGAGTTGCCGTAATAGACCTGGATACCGTTATGCCCGGCTCACTCCTTTACGACTTCGGCGACGGACTGCGCACAGGCGGTGCAATGGCGGCTGAGGACGAAACCGACCTTTCAAAGGTAGGACTTTCCACCGAGCTTTTCGCAAGCTACGTAAAGGGCTTCCTTGCGGGCATCGGAGACGGCATCTGCCAAAAGGAGCTTGACCTTCTTCCGTACTCCGTATTCCTTCTCACCTATGAATGCGGTATAAGATTCCTCACGGACTATCTCGAGGGTGATACCTACTTCAAAATCCACAGACCCAATCACAATCTCGACAGAGCGAGAACACAGCTTGCAATGTGCAAGGATATCATATCCAAATACGACATTCTTTCCGAAATCGTAAGGAAAGCAAGATAAAATATGCAAAGAAAAAAGCGTACCTCAAAGGGTACGCTTAATTTTTTATTCCGATTTTTCAAGTGTAAGAAGATATTCCTCAAGACACATACCGCTTGACATAATCTTCTGTGCATGAGTCCTTCCGACGAATCTGAAGTGCCACGGCTCGAACTTTACTCCCGTAACCGCTTCCTTTGTCTGCGGGTATCTGAGTATAAAGCCGAAGTCGGCACAGTGCTCGAGAAGCCACTTGTATTCATCCGTGTTTGCGAATGACTGCATAGCGGTAGGCATATTGTGAATATCCGCACAAAGACCGCTCTGATGCTCGCTCGCACCGGGGAGCATTACCGTTTCGGAGGTTACCGCCCTTGCGGTTTCCTCATCGTACTTTCGCATATTGACCAAAAGCTTCTGATTGTAAAGGCTGGACTGATGTAAATAGCTTCTGTAGCCGCTGTTAACGGTAATATCACTGTAGCCCGCAGCCTTTGCGGCGGTAAGAAGTGCCGTCATTGCCATACCCGCATCGTATCTCATCTGCTGAATGGGACGGTCGTCTCTTGTTTCAACATTGATTAAATCATCGGGAACATAATCCTCGGAAAGAGGACTTGATATGCTGACGAGAGTAAGATAAATATCGGGATTGCTCGGATTTATACTCTTGCCGTATTTTGAAAGATCCACCGTATATTCGTGCTGAGCCGAGGAATCGTTGGTGTAATCCTTGATATCCGGCGTCAGAATTTCCTTGTTGGACGAGCCCGTAAGATAAACATTCGGCTCGGTCTTTGTCATTGAAACTATGGTTTTGTTCTTGTCCGTTCGCTTGTCAATGGTGATTCCCTTTACGAAAACCTCCACGAATTCGAAGGGGATATAAAGCTCACCGGAAAGCGAAAAGGGTGCACAGGCAAGCTGATGTGCAGAGCCGTTGACGGAAATTTCCGACGAGCCGTAAGTGAATTCCGCCGTGTCCTTACCGCCGTAAACCGTGTCCGAGCTTCCTATAATAACAGTTCTCGATTTGCTGTCGCCCGCAACGGAAAGGTCAAAATATTCCTCGATATCGGAATATGCAACATAGGGAGCACCGTCACGGATCAGAATATCCTTGTCAAGGCTGAGAATCGGCTTTTCGTCGCCTTTCTTTCGCTTTTCTATCTTTTCGATTACCTTCTTGTCCTCGCTCGCCTCATCAAGATATTCGAATCCGCGTACCGCAAAGGCTATTTCGTCACGGGAATATTTGGAAATGGAGCGGTAATATGCGAAAACAATCAGAAGTGCAACAACAACACCGACGATTATACCCGGAATTGCCGTTACCGTAATCTCGTATGCCTTATCCTTAAGTTTCTGTATTTCTCTTCGTCTGTGGTCTGCCTTGAGCTTTTCGGTAAGCTTCATTTCTTCCTCAAGTGTTGCCTTGAGCTTGTTTTCGGCATCCGCAATTGCCTTCTCACGGGAGAGCTCTGCAGGAGTTTTCTTTCTCGGTGCGGGGCTTGATTTTTTACCCGCAGGAGCCTTTTTTGCGGGAGTAGCACCTTGCTTTGCCGAAGCTTGCTTTACCGTGCTGCCGCCACGATTATCCACCGCAGGACGCGAAGCCGTGCTTTTACCCGAAGCCCTGACATCGGATTTTGGTGCACTCTGTACCGTGGGAGCACTTCCCGTACCCCTTAAGGCATTGACCTTAGCGACATTGCTTCCGCTGCGGACGGGTGTCGACTCGGCTTTTTTAGGAGCAACGGATTCCGCCGTGCTCTTCTGCGGGGCAGAGGGATTGCGCAAATAAACACCGCGCCTTGTCGGAATCTCGGAAGGATTTTTGTTATCCTGAGCCATATTCTTTCCTTTCGTAAGTCTTTATAATAGCGGATAAGCGCGAATAATGCAAAATCCGACACTTAACCTATGATATAATCACAATATGTATCTATTATATAACAATATTATTACTATTGCAACACCTAAAATTAAATTTTAAATATTTTTAAAAAATGAGAAAAAGCGAGAAAATCAAAGATATAAGGTCAAAAATGGTCAAACACCGCCCGAAATCAACCGAGATTGACTTTAACTGACTTTGACTTTTTTGACCAATGCATTATAATAAGGTCAAAGATAGTCAAACCGATATCTGTAAGTGTTATAAAAACAAGGAGGAAGCCAATGCTTATATCCGAAAAAATCACAAGAATAATAGAGGAAATGCTCAACGACGGCAACGGAATAACCGAAATCAGACGAAACGAATTCGCAAACACCGTAGGCTGTGTCCCGAGCCAGATAAACTACGTAATAACCTCCCGCTTCAACAAGGAAAGGGGATACATAGTCGAAAGCCGAAGAGGCGGCGGAGGCTATATCCGAATAATTCGCCCCGAAATGACGGGAAGCGCATACCTCTGTCATATGCTCGGATGTATAGGAGACAAAATAGACGCCGAAAGTGCCGTCTACCTTGCAAAGGATATGTACGCCAAGGGAATAATTAGCCAGAGAGAGGCGGGAATCATAATCTCCGTCCTCGGCAACAAGTCCGCCTACGACCTTGCAAAGGAGTATTCCGAATACTCAAGAGCGGAAATGCTTAAAACAATCATACTTTCACTTATTCAGTTGAGATAAGCGTATACACTATAAACTCAAAGGAGCTGATTTAAATGCTGTGCGAAAAATGCAACAAAAATCCCGCCACGGTTCATTACAGGTATAACGATAACGGAAGCATCACCGAGCTTCACCTGTGCTCTGAATGTGCACAGACCGAGGGAATCGTATCTCCCAAGGGAACGGCATCCAAGGGCTATACTTCAAAATTCGGCATCGGTGACGATTACTTCGGCGCTCTGCCGTTTTCCTCGCTTTTTTCACAGGGGTATTCAAAATCTCAGGCACTCAGCCAAAGAGTCTGCCCGGGATGCGGACTTTCCGAAAACGAGCTCAGAAGCGGCGGAAAGCTTGGCTGTGCACAGTGCTACGATACGTTCTCGGATATTATTGACGTAATGCTTCGTAAAATGCATATGTCAAACGAATACAAGGGCAAGACCCCCGAGGGACTCGGAGAAAATATGTCCCTTGCGGGCAAAATTGAAAAGCTCAGATCCGAAATGCAGACCGCCGTTGAAAATCAGGAATACGAGCAGGCGGCAAAAATCCGAGACGCCATACGCAGACTCGAAAGCACCGACGGAGGTGACACACAATGAAATGGTTTTACACAGACGATTGCAACGGCATAGTTCTCAGTACCCGTGTCCGCCTTGCGAGAAACGTAAAGGGCTATCCCTTTGCCCCGAAGCTCTCCCGTGAGCAAAAGGCACTGATGCTCCGTGAAATCAGAGAGGTATTCGAAAAGTACGGCACGGACAGATACAACTACATTGATATGACAACAAAGAGCGAGACGGAACGAACCTCACTTGTCGAGGAGCATCTTATAAGCCGTGAATTCGCCCTTATGCCACAGTCGGAAAAGCGAATGCTCATATACGACGAAAACAGCAGTATCTCCGTTATGGCAGGGGAGGAGGACCACATAAGAATCCAGACCGTAAGAGCGGGCCTTGCCATAAGGGAAGCCTACGAGAGCTCTGCAAGAACGGACGCAATGCTTTCCCGAGGACTTGAATTTGCCTTTGACAGCCGACTCGGTTACCTTACCTGCTGTCCTTCAAATACGGGCACGGGCATGAGAATCTCCTGTATGCTTCACCTCCCGATGCTCACACGCAACGACTATATCAAATCCGTAATCGAATACTGCACAAGAGGCGGACTTACCGTAAGAGGCTTCTTCGGTGAGGGCAGCCGTGCTGAGGGCGAAATTTATCAGATATCCAACCAGGTCACAATGGGAATTTCCGAGGAGGAAACAATAAAAAGAATGGAGGAGGCAGTAGGCATAATAGTCGGCAAGGAAAAAGCACTCAGACAACAGCTTTGTAATTCAGGCGAGCGCGTGCTTGATAAGCTCTGGCGCTCCTACGGTATCCTCTCAAACGTAAGATGCATAGATACGGGCGAGCTTCTCACACTCTGGTCGGACTGTATGCTCGCAAAGGAGTGCGGAATAATCCCCGAGCTCTCGGATATAAATCTCACAAGGCTTCTTATAGACTGTATGCCCGCACATATTATGCTTTCCGACCCGTCGGGCACAGATGCTCAAAGGCGCGACATTCTGAGAGCCGAAAAAATAAGAAATATAATAAACCCCAAATAAGCAAGAAACAAAAGTGAAAAGTACAGAAAGGAAGATATAAATTGAAAAGACTTACAACAAATGCGGCAGAAGCAATCAGCAAATCACAGAGACTGGCCTCACAGCTCGGCCACAGCTACGTCGGCAGTGAGCATCTTCTTCTGGGACTTCTTACAAAATCCGATTCCATAGCCGCAAGACTTCTTGCGGAAAACGGAGCAACCTTCGATGCGGTGAAAAACGCAATAGTCGAAGCCTCGGGTACAGGCGACGTAAAGTCGGGAATCGCCCCCGAGCCCACTCCGAGAACCAAGAAAATCATAGAAAATACCGTAGCAATGGCGGATATCACGGGTCAGAATTTCATCGGTACCGAGCATATCCTTATGGCAATCCTTACCGAAACCGACTGCGTTGCCTGCAAAATACTCACATCGCTCGGAATTGATATTTCGGACCTCTTTGCAAAAGCAAAGGGCGACGGTGCGGATTTCTCCTTCAAGTATAATAACAGCCCGTCATATGACAATTCGGGCAGAGCCTCCTATTCGGAGGAGGGCGCGGGCAGAAGCAAAACTCCCGAGCTTGAAAAATACAGCACAGACCTCACCGCCCTTGCCAAAAACGGCAAAATAGACCCCGTTATCGGCAGAGAAAAGGAAACGCAGAGAGTAATCGAAATTCTTTCAAGAAGAACAAAGAACAACCCTTGCCTCATCGGTGAGCCCGGCGTAGGTAAAACCGCCGTTGTCGAAGGACTTGCCCTGCTTGTAAGCACGGGAGCCGTTCCCGAAACCGTAAAGGATAAAAGAGTTGTCGCCCTCGACCTTGCCTCCGTCCTTGCGGGAACAAAATACAGAGGCGAATTCGAGGAGAGAATCAAAAATATAATGGATGAGGTAAAAAAGGCATCCGATGTTATCCTCTTTATCGACGAAATTCACACAATAGTTGGCGCAGGAGCCTCCGAGGGAGCAGTGGATGCCGCCAATATCCTGAAGCCCGCACTTTCAAGAGGCGAAATTCAGGTCATAGGTGCAACAACTCTTGACGAATACAGAAAATACATCGAAAAGGACGCCGCTCTTGAAAGACGATTCGGCTCCGTGATGGTGGAGGAGCCGTCCTCTGCGGATGCAATAATGATTCTCAAGGGACTCCGCGATAAATACGAAGCACACCATAAGGTTAAAATCTCCGACTCCGCAATAGAGGCGGCGGTAAATCTTTCCGTGCGTTATATCGGCGACAGATTCCTTCCCGACAAGGCAATCGACCTTATTGACGAAACCGCCTCAAGAATAAGAATCCAAAATGTAACAGCACCCACAGCGGTAATCGAGCTTGAGCAGAAGCTTACTAAAATCAAGGCGGACAAGGAGGAAGCCGTACAGTCCCAGAAATTTGAAGAAGCGGGCAGACTCCACGCCGAGGAAAGAATGACGGAGGATAAGCTAAAGGAAGAAAAGGCAAAATGGGAAAAGGGCAAGTCCGAGCACGGCGAAATTACCGATACAGATATCGCAGATACCGTAACCAACATTACTGGAATCCCGGTAAACAAGCTCGCAAAGGAGGAACAAAGCAAGCTTCTCGGACTTGACAATGTTCTCAAGAGCCGTGTAATTGGTCAGGACGAGGCGGTAGAGGTGGTAGCCAAGGCGGTAAGAAGAGGCAGAATGGGACTTAAGGACCCCAAGAGACCTCAGGGCTCGTTTATCTTCTGCGGACCCACGGGCGTCGGAAAAACCGAGCTTTCAAAGGCACTTGCCGAAGCAGTATTCGGTGATGAAAACGCAATAATCAGAATAGATATGTCGGAGTATATGGAAAAGCACAGCGTATCAAAGCTCATCGGAGCGCCTCCCGGCTATGTCGGCTTTGACGATGCGGGACAGCTCACGGAAAAAATCAGACGCAAGCCCTACAGTGTTGTGCTTTTCGATGAAATAGAAAAGGCACATCCCGACGTTTTCAATATAATGCTTCAGGTGCTTGAGGACGGACACCTTACTGACAGCCACGGCAGAAAAGTGGACTTCAAGAACACAATTATCATAATGACATCAAACCTCGGCTCCTCCAACATCTCCGAGCCGAGACGACTGGGCTTCTCCGCTGTGGCCGAGGAAAAGGACACAAACGACAAAACAAGGGAAATCGTAATGAACGCCCTTCGTGATAACTTCCGCCCGGAATTTCTCAACAGACTTGATGAAATCGTAATCTTCAATAAGCTTTCAGGTGCGGATATAGAAAAAATCACAAGGCTTATGCTCGGTGAGGTTGCGGGAAGAATTGAAAGACTCGGCATCGCAATTGAGTTCTCCGACGAGGTATGCGCCCACCTTGCAAGGATAGGCTTTGATCCCACATACGGAGCAAGACCCCTTCGCCGTGCAATCCAGCAGAGAATCGAGGACTCCTTCTCCACGGGAATGCTTGAGGGCAATATAAAGGCAGGGGACAAGGTGCTCTGCACACTTCTCAACGACGAAATCATCTATAAGGTCGAGGAGCAGAGGGAAGAGAATACGGCTGAAAGCACAGATAATACAGAAGCCTCGGAAAAATCCGAAAATCCCGAAAATAAAGCCGAGGAATAAGCATAGTTTTATATCTGTTTACGAATAGTCGTTTAAATATTTCAAAATAGTATGGTATAATACAGAAAAATTTTTTCTTAGGAGAATAAACAACATGGATATGAATTCAAAAATCCTTGCAAAGGTTGATACAACAGTTATCACCGAAGCAGACGTAGACGCAACAATTGCCGCACTCGGTCAGAGAGGCGAGGCTTACAACAACCCTCAGGGCAGAAAGGCTGTTCTCGAGCAGCTCATCAACAAGAATCTTCTTCTCTGCGAAGCAAAGAAGAACCTCTATGAGTATGACCCCAAGTTCAAGGCTGAGCTTGCAAAGATAAAGGACGAAATGCTCGCTAACTTCGCTATCGAAAAGGCAATCTCCGGCGTTAAGGTAACAGACGACGAAATCAAGGCATTCTACGAAGAGCACAAGGCAGAGCTCGTTGGCGGTGAAACCGTTGACGCAAGCCACATCCTCGTAGACTCCGAGGACAAGGCAAAGGAAATCCTCGCCGAAATCAACGAAGGCAAAATCTCCTTCGAGGACGCAGCAAAGCAGAACAGCTCCTGCCCCTCCTCACAGAACGGCGGAAGCCTCGGCGAATTTGCAAGAGGTCAGATGGTGCCCGAATTCGATAAGGCTGTATTCGAAATGGCTGAGGGCGAAATCACAGGCCCCGTACAGACACAGTTCGGCTATCACCTTATAAAGCTCAACAAGAAGAACGAAGCAAAGGAAATCCCCTTTGAAGAAATCAAGCCCCAGCTTTCTCAGAAGGTTCTCTCCGACAAGCAGCAGGCGGCATATGCTTCAAAGCTCAACCAGCTCAAGATTCTTTTCCCCGTTGATACATTTTAATCGGCATTGAGTATTCGCAACGGACGGAAAATAAGCAGAATTTCCTTCGCAGTATGGACATCGGCCTCCATAGCAATATGCGTATTGATATTTTTCTTTTCTTCTCAGAACGGTGATTCATCGGGAAGCCTCAGTATGGGGATAACACGGGGATTTTTTTCCTCTGTTCTTTCGGATGAAGCGGTTTTTATAACAGAAAAAATCATAAGAAAGCTTGCACATTACGGAATATATCTTGCTCTCGGTGCATCGGTTTATATGGCTTACGGCTCTTATTTCAAGGCGTTTGCCGAAAATAGTCCATCCGCAACGAGCCGCACGGTAGTTCCCGTTCTCATCTGCTTTGCATATTCTGTTACCGACGAGCTTCACCAGACGCTTGTCCCCGACAGAAACGGAGCATTTACCGACTGCCTTCTTGATACTGTCGGAGCACTCAGCGGAGTTATGTGTGTGATGCTTGTCCTGCGTATTCTGCGGAAAACATACGAAAAATAAAGCTTCAGCTTATCTGACCCTTGGTTGGACAAGCTGATTTTTTACATATTCACAAGCTCGGAAACTGTAACGAATTCATACCCCCGACCCAAAAGCTCGGGAATAATAATTTTCAAAGCCTCGGGCGTGGGGCTTTTGCCGGGATTAAAATCGTGAAACAGAATAATATCTCCGTCACGAATGTTTGAAAGCACCGTCTCGACAACCTTCTCAACGTCGGGACATTTCCAGTCCATCGTGTCCTGCCTCCACGACCACAGAACGGTTTTGCAGCTGTTGGAGGTAATCTTGTCCACAATGTCGTTGCTGAGATAACCGCCCGGCGGACGGAACAAAACGGGGGAGACCCCGACTATATCCGAAACAGCCTTGCCCGTCCTTGATATTTCCTCATCAAGCTGCTCGGGTGTCAGCTTCTTCATGTCGGGATGAGAATAGGTGTGATTGCCGATTTCGTGCCCCTCCGAGTGTATTCTTTTCAGTATCATCGGATACCGCTCCGCGTTCCGTCCCACAACGAAAAATGTGCCCTTCACGCCGTTTTCTGCAAGAATATCGAGTATCATCGGCGTATAATTCCCCGAGGGACCGTCGTCAAAGGTGAGAGCAACCTGCTTCCCCGCGTTTCTGTTTGCAACAATAACATTGCTCTTACCGTCCTCGTAAACATAGTCCTCAATCCGACCGCATTCCGCATTGTCGGCATATACCAATGGCATAGCAACGATAATTGCCGAAATTGCGGCACCGAAAATCCACCCGTACCTCATTGCGTAACCTCACAGTCCGACCTTTTTATCGGGAATTCATCAAGGCTCTTAAAGGTGTATCCTCTCGTTTTAAGCTCCGAAATAAAATCATCCAGTATTGCCGCATTTGTATCAGAGGTCGGATGAAGCAAAGCAACGCATCCGGGATGCACCCTTGAAAGCAGAAGCCGTAAAGACTTATCCTTGTCGGGCTGCTTGCTGTTGTCCCAGTCAGCATAAGCGAGCGACCAGAATACCGTTGTATATCCGAGCTCCCGTGCCTGCGACAGATTAAGCTCGGAATAAGCACCCTCGGGAGGTCTGTAGTACTTTTTCATATCAAGTCCGAGTGTGTCCTTAAGGATTTTCTCATTACCCTCAAGCTCGTCACGGAATCTGTTTATATCGGTAATTTTACCCATATTCCCGTGGGACTTCGTGTGATTGCATATAAGATGCCCCTCGTCATTCATCCTCTGCAAAAGCTCGGGATTTGACTTTATAAGATTCGGAAGAACAAAGAACGCACCTCTGACATTGTGCTTTTTCAGTACATCAAGAATCCTTTCTATATTACCGTTTTCATAGCCCGCATCGAAGGTAAGGTAAATATTCTTTTCTCCGCTTCTGTCAAGGGAGATGACACCGTATTTTTCACTGTAGCTCCCGTTGTCGGGGGTGTTCGGATGAGCCTCGCCCTCGTTGTATTTAAGATACCAGCTCATAACGCTTCCGCTTGCTGATGCTTGCATAAAATAAGCAAATATACACAAAACAATGCATAAAAATGCATAAAATTTCATTCTCGGTTTTATTTCAATCACCTCTTTCAAGAGTATTTTTTCACCGGGTAGACAAAATATAATTATAAATCAATGTTAATATCACCAAATTTCGCTTGTGTGAAGTCAAAAGGTTGTATCAATATACAAATATGGAAAAAGTTGATAAATTTGCTTGACAAATGAATATTTATGCGGTATAATATATGCATAATTTAAATATGATACTTTTTGTATCGGAACATAGAGAGGTAATTAAAATGGATAAGTCAAAAATCAAGAAGGTAGTCCTTGCGTACTCCGGAGGACTTGATACATCAATCATTATTCCGTGGCTCAAGGAAAACTACAACAACTGCGAGGTTATTGCCGTTTCCGGTAACGTAGGTCAGGCAGACGAGCTTGAAGGTCTTGAAGAAAAGGCTCTCAAGACAGGTGCTTCCAAGCTTTATGTTGAGGACCTCACAGATGAATTCGTTGACGAATATATCATCCCCACAGTTCAGGCAGGCGCAAAGTACGAGGAATATATGCTCGGTACATCCTTTGCACGTCCCATCATCGCAAAGAGAATCGTTGAAATCGCTGTAGCCGAAGGCGCAGACGCTATCTGCCACGGCTGTACAGGTAAGGGTAACGACCAGGTAAGATTCGAGCTTGCTATCAAGGCTTACGCTCCCGATATGCCCATTATCGCTCCCTGGAGAGAATGGGATATCAAGTCCAGAGACGAAGAAATCGACTATGCCGAAGCACACAACATTCCCCTTAAGATAAACAGAGAAACAAACTACTCCAAGGACAAGAACCTCTGGCACCTTTCCCACGAGGGTCTCGACCTCGAGGACGCAGGCAATGAGCCCCTTTACGATAAGGAAGGCTTCCTTGAAATGGGCGTATCTCCCATCAAGGCTCCCGATGAACCCACATACATCACTCTTGACTTTGAAAAGGGTAAGCCCGTAGCATTCAACGACAAGAAGATGAGCGCAAAGGACATCATCCTTGAGCTTAACAAGGTAGGCGGCGCAAACGGTATCGGTCTTCTCGACATCGTTGAAAACAGACTCGTTGGTATGAAGTGCCGTGGCGTATATGAAACTCCCGGCGGAGCAATTCTCTACTTTGCTCATAACTACCTCGAAACAATCTGTCTTGATAAGATGACAGCACACGAAAAGCAGAAGCTCTCCATCACATTCGCAGAGCTCGTATACAACGGTCAGTGGTACACACCTCTTCGTGAGGCTCTCACAGCTTTCGTTGACAAGACACAGGAAACCGTTACAGGTAAGGTTAGAATCAAGCTTTACAAGGGTAATATGATCAAGGCAGGCGTTTGGAGCGACTATTCTCTCTACTCCGAAGAAATCGCAACCTTCGGCGAGGACGATTGCTATAATCAGGCTGACTCCGCAGGATTCATCAACCTCTTCGGTCTTCCCATCAAGGTTCAGGCTCAGGTTAACGCAAAGAACAACAAGAAATAATTTATAAAAATACCGGGCTTTGCCGAAAAATACGAAGCCCGGTAGACTTTTATATATACTGATATTACAAAATCCGAAAGGAATGATAAAAATGGCAAACGATAAAATGTGGGCGGGCAGATTCACAAAATCTCTCTCTCAGGTTGCCGATGACTTTAACTCATCCATCCACTTTGACTGCAAAATGTATAAGCAGGATATAACAGGCTCAATGGCTCACGCCGCAATGCTCGGAAAGCAGGGAATAATCTCCGCCGAGGACAGCGAGCTTATTATAGCAACTCTCGGCGAAATTCTCGCAGACCTTAACGAGGGCGAAATCGACTTTGATATGACCGCCGAGGACATCCATATGTTCATCGAAATGGAGCTTACAAAGAGAATCGGCGATGTAGGTAAGAGACTTCACACCGCAAGAAGCAGAAACGACCAGGTTGCCCTTGATATCCGTATGTATCTCCGTGACGAAACTAACGATATCATCGCACTTGTAAAGAAGCTTATCGGTGCCGTTGTAAAGGTAGCAAAGGAAAATTCCGATGCAATTATGCCCGGATATACACACCTCCAGCGCGCACAGCCCATAGTATTCGCACATCAGATTCTCGCATACGGAATGATGTTCGAGCGTGATATCACAAGACTTGAGGATGCAATTAAGAGAATGAACAAATCTCCTCTCGGCTCCTGCGCTCTTGCGGGTACAACCTATGAAACCAACAGAGATATGGTTGCCGAAAAGCTCGGCTTTGACGGCGTAACCTTAAACTCCATCGACGGCGTATCCGACAGAGACTTCTGTATCGAGCTTCAGGCGGCATACTCCACACTTATGATGCACCTTTCAAGACTTTCCGAGGAAATCATCCTCTGGTCAAGCTGGGAGTTCAAGTTTATTGAGCTTGACGATTCCTTCACCACAGGCTCCAGCATTATGCCCCAGAAGAAGAACTCCGATATGGCAGAGCTTGTAAGAGGCAAGACGGGCAGAGTGTATGGTAATCTCCTTGCAACACTCACAATGCTCAAGGGACTTCCCCTCGCATACAACAAGGATATGCAGGAGGACAAGGAGCAGATATTCGACAGCGTTGAAACAGTAAAGAAGTGCCTTGAGGTATATATCCCTATGATGGAAACCATGAAGGTGCTTAAGGATAATATGTATAAGGCCGCACAGAAGGGCTTCATCAACGCAACAGACCTTGCAGACTACCTCGCAAAGAAGAACGTTCCCTTCAGAACGGCATACAAAATCGTAGGTACAATCGTAGGCGAATGCATAGAAAAGGGAATAGTCCTTGACGAAATGCCCCTTGAAGCATACAAGGCTCACTGCGCAGATTTCTGTGACGACCTCTATAACGAAATCTCCCTTGAAACCTGCGTTGCCAAGAGAATATCCAAGGGTGGCACAGGTCCCGATTCCGTAAAGATGCAAATAGAATTTCTCGAGGGCATCTGCAAATAAAATACAGCTTTAAGCACATAGCCGCAGGATTTTTACGTCCTGCGGATTTTTTTGTTTTTTTATATTTTAACTGTAAAAGCGGAAACCGAATATACTGATACCGCAGTCGGTAAAAAAGGGTAATTCCCAATAATCGGACGGTAACCTATGTCATATAACATTATCATCTTCAGCTCGGTAACCTATGCCCTTAAGGCACAAGGCATATTTGAGCGCGAGGGCATCAAGTCAAGACTTGAAAAGCTCAGGAAGGAAAAGTCCCTCCACGGCTGCGGCTACGGACTTAAGGTTAAAAATTCCGATGTTATAAGGGCAAAACTTGTCTCGGAAAGGGAAAGAATAAAAATAATCGACATTCTTGACTACAACTGATATTGCCGTTTGCGGCATAGCTGTAAAGGTAGGTTTTTATGAATAATAAACTCATATATTTCGACAATGCCGCAACCGGTTACCCGAAGCCTCATAGTGTAAGAAGAGAGGCTATGCGAGCCTTTGAGGAATGCGGCGGAAATCCGGGCAGAAGCGGACACATTCTTTCCGTGAACAGTGCAAAAGCGGTTTTTGAATGCAGAGAAAAGGTCTGTTCACTTATAAATTATGACCGTCCCGAGCGAGTGATTTTTTCTCTGAACGCAACACACGCACTCAATATCGCAATAAAGGGGCTTGCCGAGCCGAAGAGCGGAATTGTAATCTCAAGCCTTGAGCACAATTCGGTGTACCGTCCCGTGTATGCCCTTTGCGACAAAAATAAGGATATGCATTTTGATATTTTCGATGCATCCCAAAAATCCGACGAAGCGGTTGCGGAAAACTTCCGTAAAGCAATAAGAGCCGATACAAAAGTTGCAGTAATCACCGTAGCCTCAAATATCTGCGGAAGAATTCTGCCCGTAAAGGAAATATCCGAAATCTGCCGTCAAAACGGAATAAAGCTCATACTGGACGCCTCTCAGGCTATGGGCGAAATCCCCTTCGATTTCTCTGAAATCAAGCCGTCAGTGCTATGCTCCGCAGGACACAAGGGACTTTACGGCCCCTGCGGTACGGGCTTTGCGGTATTTTCCGAGGACATAAATCCCGAACCGATTATCGAAGGCGGAAACGGACTTGTGTCAGAGCTTCCGACAATGGGGGAGGAGCTTCCCGAAAAGCTTGAGGCAGGCACTGTCAACACGCCCGGAATACTCGGACTCGGTGCGGGAATTGACTTTGTCCGCTCGCTGGGTGTTGAAAGCATTCGGAAAAAATGCTCGCAAATCTGCGATTTTTTAACCGCCGAGCTTAAAAGCTGCGGTGCAATAATATACGGCGATTACGAGAGCAAAACTCCGATAATTCTGTTCAATATCCCGGGAATGTCACCCTCCGCACTTTCGTCACGGCTTGACACGGCGGGCATTTGCACAAGAAGCGGAATCCATTGCTCACCCCTCGGTCATAAAGCTCTGAAAACGGGCTCCGACGGTGCCGTGCGCGTAAGCCTCGGATATGCAAATACACAGAGAGAGGCGGAAATATTTATTTCGGAAATGCGGAAAATAATCAGAAACGGAATTTAAAACATTTCACCCTTGATGTATATTTTTGAGAGTTAATGCCGAAAATACATTCGGAGGTGTAAACCATGAAAAGCTTTGATAAAAATAAACTTAAAAAGCAGCTTGTAAGCGGGGGCATCTACATAGCCCTTGCCGCGGCCGTAGTGACAGTTACAATGAACGGAGTAAACAGCATTATCGGCAGCAGCGACGACTATGAATTACCGCAGGAGCAGCTTAGACTTCCCGATGTGGAAAACAGTGTTATTGACGGCAGTGACTTTATCCTCGAGATAAGGGAAAGCACCGAAGAGGGCGACGATATCGTCAAGGATACAGCATTCCCGAGCGCGGGTAATACCGTAGCTTCGGGAACCGGAACTCAAATCAGCTCGGAAATTAGCGAGCTTCCCGACTCTTCCGAAAATAATCCCGTATCAAATCCTTCCCAGAATATCCCAGCGGATAATCCTGCAACAGTCGTAAATCCCACACAGTCCTCAGCATCCGAAACCACAAACGGCGCCGAGGTCAGCGCAGAGCCCGAGGGAATAGAATATCCGACCGAGCCCGAACCCGATTCCTACGGCTTCTATGCAAAGCCCGCCGAGGGCTATATCGATAAGGAATACTCCGACGACAAGCTGATATACTCAACAACAATGGGAGACTACCGTACCCATAACGGCATAGATATCACGGGTGACCTCGGAAGTCCCGTAAAGGCAATAAATTCGGGCGTGATTGAGGACATCTACTACGATGATTTCTACGGCTATACCGTCAAAATCAACCACGGCGACGAAGTAATTGCCTACTATATGAACCTTTCCGAAGCAATCCCCTCGGGAATAGAAATCGGCAAAAGCGTTAAAATCGGACAGACAATAGGAGGCATAGGTAACAGTGCCGCAATCGAAAGCGCAGAGGTCTCACACCTGCATCTGTCTATAACCAAAAACGGCGTGTATACAGACCCGAGAGAATTCCTCAACGGTGATTGAAATTCATTTGCAAATAAAAACTGTCCCGAGTTATTCGGGACAGTTCGTTTTTGTATAACGAAAACCACCAGCAGTGCTGGTGGTTCCAAAAAGCTTTAGCTATGCGTAGAAAAAATACCTCCTTTTATGTATAATAAAAAAGGTCTGCCAACCAAACATAAAAACATCAAAGGAGGATCAAGTCGTGAAACTTGACACAGATAGTTTAGCACATACGCAATGGAATTGCAAGTACCATATAGTATTTGCGCCAAAATATCGAAGACAGATAATATATGGAAAGATCAAAGCAGATATA
>JAFYPA010000054.1 GCA_017560085.1 Clostridia bacterium | reverse complement strand
TGATGTTTACGTTTTGCCCTATGGCGAAACAGAAAAAACAGTATTCTCCGAGGGCAATACGGATACATATGGAACGCAGATAGTTCCTTTTGTAGACGGTTCTGATCGTTTGTATGCCGAGAGAATAGGCGCAAAAGCCTTCAGCAAGCTCGGTATTTCGAGCGACTATAAAGTAGCATCTGCAAACTACTACGGAAAAACCACAAACACAGGAGGCATAGCAGGCCTTTCGGGAACATCTGAGTTTACCCTTGAAGAGGATAAGGAATATGTTGTTCTCTTCAACGCAAAGCAGACGGGCGTTATGCACATTGCAAACCTCACGCTTGAATATGAGAAGCCGTCAGAGCTTACACGCATTGAAGCCGATTTCGGCAAGGTAGCTGTCGGAAGCAAGCTTTCACCGAAAGTAACATGGTATTCCGGAAGCAAGAAGATTGACGGAGAGGCCGGAAGCGTTGCGACGGAAATCGTCGAGGACAGTGACAACATCCTTCTCAAGACTTCGGGCGGAGACATCATCGCAGTTGCAGACGGTACTGCAAAAATCAAAGTTACGGGAACGCTCAACGGAAAGTCAAGATCCGTTGAGGTCACACTTGTGATAACACATCCCAATGCAAGAGTTGAAGAAGCCACAACCGCAAAGGTATATATAACCGCAACGAGCGGAGCAGTGCTTGAAAACGTCAGCGGAGCAGTTGTCGGAAGTCAGATTGATGCTGCAGTCAATACGACGGTATCCGTCACGGCACCCAAGACAACTCCGGACGGAAAGGTATTTAAATATTGGAAGAACCTTTCAAGTGATTCTGTATACTCGACAAGTGAAAGCATAAGCTTTAAGGTTGCAAGCAACATTTCGCTTATGGCAGTGTATGCAGAAAAGGAAAACGGATATCTCGTTGAGTTTGCAAACGCAAACCGCAATATAGTTTCAAGCAAGTACCTCAATTCCGGAGATGCAATCATCGCACCTGCACTTCCGTATCTCACGGGTTACGGCGTTGCGACATCGTGGAGCAGTTACCCCGAGATTGTCGGAACGTCCGATGTTCAGTCAATCGCAGAATACGGTGCTCCGGAATCTGTTGCCGTAACGGTCATCGGCGGTACTTCCGATAAGACGGAATACAGCTACAATGACAAGGTAACCGTAACTGCAAATGCTGCTCCGTCAGGTAGAGTGTTCAGTCATTGGACTCGTGATGGTCAGGTGGTAAGTTACAACTCCGTATACTCATTCTACGCATGGGATGATGCAACAATTACCGCAAACTATGCAGCATCTGCACCCTCCGCCTTCCCGTCCGTCATTATTGACGTTTCTGTAAGAAACGATGGCGGTGCGAACGCATATATGATGGAGCTTGTCGGATTTGAAGGAAAGCAGATTCTTGAGCGCGGAATCCTCTTCGGAGGAAGCGGACTTTCGCTCTCGGGCGGCACGGTTTATAAAGCCGTTTCCGTTCTCGGTGCGACACAGTTCTCCGCTATGACACCCGACACATCCTTCGATGTTTCGGCAGTGCGCGCATACGTTGTATACAACGATAACGGTATAATCAGAATCGCTTACAGTGCAGAAAGATAAATAAGCGCAAATGCCATGTTCTCGCTTTCAGGAGCATGGCATTTTTTAATAATCTCGGACGATATGGCAATTTTTATATTTACAAGGAGTTTGTTTTTAATGTAAACTTCATAGTACAGTATAGTATATATTGCGGAAACATAGTGAAGGGAGAAAAACAGTTATGAAGAAACAGAGATTTTTGGCAATAATCCTTACATTAGTAATGATTATCGGAATGCTTCCCGCTACTGTAGTTCCGACTACCGTTGCGGCTGAAGAACCTGAGATGCTGTCGATAACCTACAGCTTCACAAAGACAGGTCGTTCTGATGTTACTCAGAGTAAGGACACTCTTGAAATACTCACAAGAAGCGGCGATCCTGCATCTTGGCAGACAAACACATACACCTCGGTCTGGAATCCGGAATATAAAGA
>JAFYPA010000053.1 GCA_017560085.1 Clostridia bacterium | reverse complement strand
TCGCTGACAGCTTCCCCCTCGTGGGAAGCCATTATAGCGCGCCACTAAACAATAGCGAAGGTGGCACAAACAAGCCTTCCCCCCGGGGGGGAAGGTGTCGCCGTAGGCGACGGATGAGGGGAATTGCTCCCCCACAAACCCAAATTTAAATAATCGAAGATTGCGAAGCAATCAACCTCGATTATGCATTATGCATTATGCATTATGCATTTTTTAATATCCAATCTCATCCACAAACACATACTCCGAACCCGTCTCCGTATTTGTCTCCTTAATTTCCTCAGCAAGATTTTCCGTATACATAAAATCTCTGCCGAGTCTGGATACATACTTTCCGCCCTTGTTCTGAACGAAAATATTGTCAAAATACTGCGCCTTTGAACCACCATCATTGTGGGCGGATACTATTCTTTCACGGCTTCTGTCGAAAATGTTGTTTGTTACCGTGTAGTCAATGGTGTTTTTTAAAATACCACCATTACGAATGAGCGCCGTAACACCCTCGTCAGGTCTTGCATCGTGTCCGAATCCACCGCCTCTGCGGAGAATGTTGTTCTCAACACGGGTGTTCTTCATACAGCGTGTGCATTCCTCGCCTGCGGGAGCTTCTCCGTAGAAGATTTCCACAGCGTATACACAGTCTGTGATTACATTGTTTATGTAGTTTACATTGTCTACATCGAGGTCGCCCTTTGAGGGACCCTGATGGGTTACGCCTGCGTCGTATGCCTGCCAGATGTAGCAGTTGTCTACCGTGTAGTTTCTTGCTTCACCGTAGATTTCTATGGCGTTTCCGAAGGGGGTCGGCCAGCTTCTTGTGCCGTAGCCTCTTATGGGGCACTGAATTGTTCCGCCCGTCCACTTGATTTCGCAGTTGGTTACAAGAAGTCCGTCTCGCTTGCCTGAGGCTATACCGTGAATTCCCGCGTGGGCAATACACAGGTTGTCGATGTGGATTCCGTTACCGCCCACTCTTATGCCCGCTTCCTTCTTGTTCATTTCTATATCCTTGTAGATTTCACCGGGGTTGCCCGCATTACAGCGGAGGTAAAGCTTGCCCGTCTTTTCCTCGCCCTGCGAATCCTGCGAGGAATGCCAGAAGGAAAGGTCGTCCACAAGGTCGTGGTAGTCGTGGAATTCTCTCTTTGCTCTGAAGTCAAGCCATCTGCCGTCCGGCTCGTTTGACTGGTATACCTTTCTTGCGTAGCTTGTATCGTCAAAGATTATCGCTCCGATATCGATATCGTAGGCTTCCGCATACTCCCATACGCCCTCCACATCTGTCTTTTTCCAGAGTGCGGGGTCTGCGGAGTTTTTGTCCCATACGTAAATCTTCGGCTTGTCGCCCTCTCCGTAAGCGGAGTATGTTACGCCTGCGGCAGAAGAAACAGTACCTCTGAAAAGGTCGCCTCTTCTGAACATTACGCCGTCGCCCTCTGCCATAATTTCCTTGGATGCATTAAGCTTTGCGATTGTTTTCCACGCTGTTTCGGGACTCTTGCCGTCATTTGTGTCGTCACCGTCGTTTGAAAGATAGTAGGTTGTACCCTTGATTTCAACCTCGGTGGGAGTGCTTCTGATTTCGGCAATTCTCTTCTGTGTAAGCTCCTCGATTTTTGCGCTTACCTCCTCGGGAGTGAGGCTCGGCACCTGAGCCTTGAGCTCCTTTATGTATTTTTCTGCGTTGTTAATCATTTTCGTTCTCCTTTGGTTTTATTTTATTCTTTTATTTTCAATAATCAAGCCCGTCGGGAATAAACATATCCCCGCCGACACCATAGCAGTTTACCCCTGCACCGTAGCGGAAAAGACGGATTTTTCTTTTTTTCGTGTCGATATTCAGCACCGAAAAGCAATTCTGGGTTGCCGTGGCGGGAATTCTCGCAACTCTCGCGTCACTGCAGCAATCGGTGCAGGAGCTGTTGAGAATTTTTATGGTATTGATTCCCTCGATAACCTCGAATCTGTCCTCGTGGAAGTGACCTATAAGACAGCAGATGACATGAGGCTTTTTCTCCTCATCACCGTATTTTCCGAAGTCAACATCAAGGTCAAAATCGAAGAATCCGTTGGTCTCGCACTTAAAGCTGTCCTTGTATCTCTCGCCCTTATTGAAGGCGGAAAGCATACGAAAAAGTCCCTTTACGGCGTTGGGATATTCGTCCTTATCCTCTGGAATCTGATGGAAGGCAACAATCACGCCCCAGTCCTTCTCCTCCTTTTCGGAAAAGTCGAGAGCCGTGTGTGCTATCCAGTTCAGCTGTTCATCCGAAATATAGAATGACTTACCGCCGTAATATTTGCAGAAGCCTTCCTCGGTTTTTGTCGTCTTGTCCGTGTCCTGAACATCAACGGAAATTATGCGGATTTTCATATCCTCGATATCACGGTAATGCCAAGTGGACTTACTGCCGTTTTTCTTGATTTCCCTTACGATTCCGTATTTTTCCTCGGCATAGTCGTAGAAAATGTTACTCCAGTCGTTGTCATCAAGAACATTTTCCGTAAAATTGTTCCAGTCGTTTGTGTCGTGGTTGCCCTTTGCGAATATAAAGGGAGGAGTACTCCTTTTTGCCTCGGCAAAGAATTTTTCAAGCCGTTCAAGAGCGTAGCTTTTGGGTCTTACTCCGAAGGGAGTGACCGCATCGCCCGTGTTTACAACAGCGTGAATATCAAAGGGTGCGCTGTTTGCAAAATCTATGGTTCTTTTAAGGTTATCAATGGACTCCTCGGGATTCCTAAAATCTATGTGGCTGTCGGAAAAGAACAGAATGTTTGCTCTTTTGTAGGCGTCGTCGCAGGTAAGTGTTTTCTTCGGTGAGCCTACGGTGTACGGCAGAATCCGTTTCAGAAAATCAGCCTCTTCAACAGCGCAGACGAAATTATAGTCAAGCATAGCTTTCTCCTTTTACTCTATACCGACAACGGTCATTCCCGTTTCCGTGCCCGTTCTTTCAAGCTCGTCCTTGACGGTGTCGCTCATAACGAAATTACCGCCAAGACGGTTGGTGAATTTTCCGCCGTACTTGTGGATATAAAGATTATCGCAGAATCTTGCCGCGTTCATACCGTCGTTTCGTGCGGTTATCATATACTCACGGCTTCTGTCGAAAATATTGCCTCTGACAACATGATTTGTATTCGCCGCGAGCATTCTTCCGTAGCGGATAAGTGCGGTTACGCCTTGGTCGGGGCGTGCATCGTGACCGAAGCCACCACCACAGCGGAGGATGTTGTTTTCTATAAGGGTATTGTCACAGCTTCTGTTGCTGATTTTGAACATAGAGTCGCCGTAGAATATTTCAATTGCATAAACGCAGTCGGTGATGACATTATCGAAATAATGGATGTCCCTTGCGTGAATCGGGTCTGTGCCGGGACCCCATTGGTGGGTTATGCCCGCGTCGTAGCACTGGTGGATGTAGTTGTTATACACATTGAAATTCCGTGCCTGACCGAGCTCTATGGCGTTTCCGAGAGGAGTAGGCCAGGTTCTTTCAATAAAGAAGCTCTTCGCCTCGCCCACCTGGAACTGTATGCAGCCGCCTATCCACTTGAATTCGCAGTTGCGCACGGTGATATTGTCTCCGTAGTGTCCCGCCATACCGTGAATGCCCGCAAAGGAAATGCGAAGATTGTCCACGGTAACGCCGTCGTTCTTCTTGCCCACACGGATACAGCAGACACGCTTTGACATCTCGATATCCGAGAAAATTTCGCCCGGGTTACCCTTATTGCAACGAAGGTAAAGCTTCTTGTCGCCCTCGGGACGGGAGTCCTGATAGAAGGTGAAGTCCTCGGTAAGGTCGTGGTAATCGGTAAAGGGGCTTTGCTTGTGGTAGTCAAGGGTAGTTCCGTCGTGCTCATATGATTTATACACCTTACGAGCGCAGAATTCATCGTCAAAAACCACATTTCCGATGTCAATCTCCGAGTCCTCGGCATAAAGCCACACGCCCGTGACATCTGTAGGAAGCCAGAGTGCGGGGTCTGCGGAGTTCTTATCCCACGGATAAATTCTCGGCTTTTCGCCCTCACCGTATGCGGAGTAGGTAACTCCCTCGTGAGCATCAAATGCGCCACGGAAGATATCCCCTCTGCGGAAGAAGACGCCGTCACCGATTTTGAGCTTTTCCGTTTCGGCATTGAGCTTATCTATGGTTTTCCACGCCTTTTCGGGGGAAAGACCGTCGTTATTATCGTCGCCGTCGTTCGAGATATAGTAGGATGTGCCGACAACGGCAGGTGTTGTCTGATTTTCGAGAATTTCGGCGATTCTCTTTTGTGAGAGCTCCTCGATTGCTTCGGAGAGCTCGGTTTTGTTTATTATTCCGCTGTCGTAGGCGGATTTGATTTGGTTTATGCAAGCGCCTTGCGAGGCGGATGCGGAAAATTCGATTTTTGACATTTTCGGTTCCTCTTTTCCCACGGGAATATGTGGGCTTTCTTTTTTTACCGATAGTTTAATATATATTTTGGGTAGTGTCAATCGGAAATTTGTTTTTTGTCGGGACGCCCCGACAGGCACTTTCGCGCAATTTACCTCGGTTTAATTTCGAGGTTCGGTGCCCGCGATTCGGTTCCGCCCCCTCCCAACCCACGGTCGGGGGCTCATTCCGTGGCTGGTGCGGTGCAATGTTTATGTTGCGTTCCGTTGTAACGCCACCAAACGACGGCGGCGTCACAAGGCAACTAAACACACCAATAAATTTGGGTTTGTGGGGGAGCAATTCCCCTCATCCGTCGCCTACGGCGACACCTTCCCCC
>JAFYPA010000005.1 GCA_017560085.1 Clostridia bacterium | reverse complement strand
TCATTATATCTATGGCTATGTCCGTAAATGTATTTGCGGCGTATAGGAATAACTACACACCGAGCTCAGCCTGCGATTATACCGCACTTACCCAAGGCTCATCGGGAAGTGTGTCCATCGTGGGTACATCCCCGTCCGTAACAATGACAGTCCCCTCAAAGATAGACCTCTCCGCAGACCTTTATCTTGATAATATCACAATTTCGGGTGCGACTACAATTTTTGCAAACGGCCATTATCTGTACATCGGTGAAAATGTAACATCAACAGCCAGGCTTTCCGTTTTCGGCGGAGGCGAGGGCAAAACCGTTGCGAACACAAATATAGTCATCCTCGGCGGTCTTTACGAAAAGGTTTACGGTGGAGGTAGCTCAGGTGCAGTTACCGGAAATACAAATGTGGTTTTCGGCGGAAACTGCAATAAAGGAGACGGAATAGATGACGATGCTTCAAATATTTCTCCGTGCAGAATATACGGCGGAAGCTCCGGAGCCGCAGTAAACGGTACAGCAAATATCACCCTCGACGGTAACGCGGTAACAGCATATGTTTACGGTGCGGGAAACGGCGTCGGTGCAACGGCATCTTCGGTTAATGTGTTTATCAAGGGCGGTAAGGCAATGAATGTTTACGGCGGAGCGGCATCGTGCGAGCTTAATAACTGTATCGTGAACGTCAAAATGACAGGCGGTCTTGTCGAATCCGTATTCGGCGGAAGTTACGGAGCAAACCTGAAAGGACATACAATAGTAACGCTTCTCGGCGGTGATGTTTCAAGACGTGTATACACTGGATGCTATAATGAATACGAAACCAAGAACGGCTGGAACACATCCTATCATGTTGTCGGTACAACAGCGCTTGTAATCGGTCCCGATATGCTTCTTAATACGAAAAACGGACTTTCAAACGATAACGGTAATAATGTCGGCGTATTTTCCGGAAGCCGAATCAAAAAGGGTGCAACCACAGAAGAAATAAATACAATCATTTATACAGACGGATGCTATTCATCCAAAAAGTCGGTTATAGGTGAAAAGAGCTTACTTGCAGCACTGCTCGGACAGTTTAAATCCCAGGAAGCATACACCCTGAACTGCGGTGCGGGTGGCACAGTTACTCCAACAACAGCAGGCGGTAAATTCACCGTTACTCCAAATTTCGGAAAATATGCAACAGTAGCAGGTAATACATTAACAGCCTCCGAGGCTTCTGTATCAAGCGGTACAACCGCAATTGAATTCAAGGATAACTTCGCAAGCTCCCTTGCAAGCTCCGAGGTAACCGACGGAATAAGAAAAGTGACGGTAAATTATACCGCAAAGAATGTCTACGGTAAAAAGAATCCCGTTATGTGCATTTCGTCATACGACAGCGACGGCAAAATGTGCGGAGTAAAGTATGTCCCCCTCACATCCGAATCGGGAAGCATTACAGCCGAATTTGACGATTTCTCGGGTATGACTGTCAAAGCCATTATTAGCGATTCCGTTCTTACTCCTCTTTGTACGGCACTTATCAAAAATATTTAATCTACGGTGACCAAAATGAACAACTTCAACGCAAAATGGATATCCAACAAGGACTTTTACAATCTCGAGCCGATTTACGTCTTTCATAAGGATATAGACAAAAAAGAAATCAACCACGACGACAAATATAAAAACAAGCATATCCTTTTCAGAAAAAAGGTAACTCTTGACAAAACAGAAAATGCGGTTGTAAGAATCTCCGCCGATGACTATTACAAGCTCTACATCAACGGTAAATTCGTAACACAAGGCCCCGCTCCCGCATATAATTTTGCATATTATTATAACGAAATTGACGTAAGCTCATATCTCGTAAAGGGCGAAAACACAATTGCGGTACATACCTACTATCAGGGACTTGTAAACAGAGTATGGGTCAGCTGTGACCTTCGACACGGATTTGTTTTTGACCTCTGCGTTGACGGTAAAACCGTTACCGAATCCGACGAAAGCTGGAAATGTGCATATCACACGGGCTACACCGAATGCGGAATATTCGGCTATCAGACACAGTACGCGGAATGCTTCAACGCAGGAGCATCGGAATACGGCTTTGAAAATTGTAATTTCGATGACTCCGAGTGGGAAAATGCAGTATTCAAAACCAACTGTGATTACACTCTTGTTCCTCAGCCCACAAAGCAGCTTGATATCTACGACGTAAAGCCCGCACTCGTAAAGAAAACAGAAAACGGCTACTTCATCGACTTCGGCTTTGAGGCTGTAGGCTGTCTTAAGTTCAATGCCAAGGGCAAGGCAGGGGACACCGTTGTAATGCACTTCGGAGAAGAGCTTAACCCCGACGGAACAGTAAGATGGAATATGCGCTGTAACTGTAACTACGAAGAAAAATTCGTGCTTTCGGGAAGAGAAACGGATACTCTTTATCAGTATGACTACAAGGCATTCAGATACGCAGAGCTTATCGTTCCCGAATCTGCAACCGTTGACGAGGACTCAATTGTATTTACCGTAAGACACAATCCCTTCACCGAGAAAAAGCACTACACCGGAAATAACGAAAAGCTTGCAAAAATCTACAAGCTTTGCTCTGACACAATAAAATACGGCGTGCAGGAATGCTTTATGGACTGTCCTCACCGCGAAAAGGGACAGTACCTCGGAGACGTAACCATTTCCGGACTTGCCCATATGCATCTCACGGGAGATCCATCGATGGTTATCAAAGCACTTGACAATTTCTGTCAGTCAAGCTTTATCTGCAAGGGAATTATGACGGTAGCACCCTCATCCTTTATGCAGGAAATTGCCGACTATTCCCTCCAGTTCCCGTTCCAGGTGCTTGAGGTTTATAAATACACAAGGGATATGGACTTCCTTAAGCGTATGTACCCCTACGTTATGAACGTACATAACTACTTCCTCGCATACAGACGAGAAAACGGACTTATAGAATCCGTAAAGGACAAATGGAATCTCGTTGACTGGCCGATGGACCTTCGCGACGGCTACGACTTCGAGCTCCCCACAATAATAGGCGAGGGCTTCCACAATGTAATCAACGGCTTCTACCTCGCAATGCAGAAGCACATAGACGAAATAAGAAGCATTCTCGGCGAGGCACCTCTTGATACAACAGAACAGACGGAAAAGGGATATATCGATATGTTCCTCGACAAGGAGCAGGGTCTCTTTATCGACTCCGAAGGCTCATCCCACGCAAGCTATCAGTCCAATGTCCTTGCACTCTTTGCCGATGTAAACGTAAGCGATGAGGTGAAAGCATCAATGGTAAAGCACATAGAGAATAAAACTCTCTGCAGCGGAGGTACTTATATGTCCTTCTTCGCACTTTACTCACTCAAGCGTGCAGGGTACTATGACCTTTGCGAAAAGCTCATCTGTGACGAAAACGCATGGCTTGCAATGCTCTCAAACGGAGCAACAGTATGTCACGAGGTGTGGAAAAAGGAACAGAAGTGGAATGTAAGCTTCTTCCATCCCTGGTCTGCGTGCCCCATAATTATTCTTGACTAAAGCAAAAACAGAGGCGGAATTCAATCCGTCTCTGTTGTTTTTTTATTCTTCTCTTTTGTCTTTAACACGCTCAATAAGAGCACGGAAGCTTTTGCAGAAGGCCTCGTCCTGCTCCCTTGTACGTGGCTTTGGACCCTTGAGCCGCTTTCCGCTCATACGAAGCCTTTTTGCCTCGTGCCGTGTTTCCATCAGATAAACGATATTATCATTCGTATACTCAAGCCCGTTTTGGTTAATAATATAAGCCTTTTTACCGAGGCACATGCACGCAAGCCCATAGTCCTGCGTTACGGCAATATCACCCTTTAAAATTCGGTTTACAAGCGCAAAATCCGCACTGTCGTTACCCTTGGAAACAATAATTTTTTCAACATCATTCCTTGCAATAACGTGCGATGTGTCGCAAATAAGTGTACATCCTATGCCGTACTCCTTCGCAATTTCAATCGCAAGCGAGGTTACGGGACAGGCATCCGCATCTATGAAAATTTTCATTGTCATCATTCCTTTTTGTGTTTTATATATTATAACATGAAAATAAATATTTTGCAATCTGTAAATAAAAGAAATCCGTATTGATTTTAAGCATTTTTTGTGATATAATATAATGTCAAAATATATGATTTTGCTTGTGAGGTGTTTCAAATATGAATTTTAAAGATTTTGAAGCAAAGAACATAATAAAATATAATTTCAATCTTGCCACTGCCTGCACGATGAAAACAGGCGGATGTGCAAAATATGCCTTCTTCCCGACAACCAAAGAGGAAATGGCAGAGGTTATCCTTTTTCTCAAAAACGAAAAAATAAAATGTAAAATCCTCGGAAACGGAAGTAACGTAATTTTTCCCGACAGCGGCTACAGCGGAGCGGTTGTTCTGACAAGCGGACTCAAAGAGCTTGAAATTTCGGAAAATACCGATTCCGATACCGTAAAATTTTATGTCGGAGCGGGCTACTCTCTTACATCGCTTGCACTTAAAATGTGTAAGCTCGGCTTTGCGGGTCTTGAATTCGCATACGGTATTCCAGCAAGCGTAGGCGGTGCCGTATTTATGAATGCGGGCGCATACGGCGGAGAAATGGGATTTGTTATAGATTCCGTTGAGTATCTTGACGAAAGCAACAGTGTTTGTACCCTTACGAATGATAAGGATAAGGGCTACTTTACCTACCGCCACAGCTTCTTCACAGACCACCCCGAATATGTAATTCTCGGAGCAACCCTTAAGCTTTGCAAGGACGAATCCGTAAATCCTCTTGAGATTGCGGAAAAGAATATGCAGGCAAGAAAGGACAAGCAGCCCCTTGAATACCCAAGCTGCGGAAGCGCATTCAAAAGACCGCAAGGATACTTTGCGGGTGCTCTTATCGAGCAGGCAGGTCTTAAGGGCAAGGGAATAGGCGGAGCTTTCGTTTCGGAAAAGCACGCGGGATTCGTAGTAAACAAGGGCGGAGCGACAACAAGCGATGTCGTAAATCTTCTCGAATACGTGAAAAATGTCGTATTTGAAAGAAGCGGTGTCACGCTTGAGCCCGAGATTAACGTAATAGAGGACTGAAAATGACTTTTACTCAAAAAATAAAAAACGAAATACTGAAGGCTAAGGGCGATAAAAAATGCTGCCGTAAATCTATGCTTTACGGTATGCTGCTCTTTTCCTCAAGATTCGAGGACGGCAAGATACAGTTTACCTCGGAAAACGCAGAAACCACCGAAAGAGTGCATAAGCTCCTTTCCGAATTCTACCCCGATTGTCCCGCCGAGCTTTATACCACAACCACGGGCGAAAGAAACGAATTCCGTGTGAGAATCTCGGGCTCGGAAAATACAGATACAATCTTCAACGATCTTAAATGCAACGACGGCACGACCTACAAGCTTTTGCTTGAGAATCTGCGCTGTGATGCCTGTAAGGCTGCGTTCCTCAAGGGAGCATTTCTCTCCTGTGCAAGCGCAATATCACCCGAAAGCGGATACCATCTTGAGTTCGTTGTGTCAAGATTCAATCTCTCAAGAGAGCTTCTCCGCCTTCTGAAAATCTGCGGATATAACGCAAAATACACCAAGAGAAATTCCTACTATGTCCTGTATTTCAAGGACAGCGAGGCTATAGTAGACCTCATTGCCTTCATCGGTGCCGTTAGCTGCTCCTTCGAAATGACAAACCTTATTATAGAAAAAGAAATCAGAAATAACTGTAATCGAGTGGTAAACTGTGAGGCGGCAAACATAAAAAGAACCGTTTCCACCGCACAAAAGCACATCGAAGCAATCAAGGGTCTTGAGGAAGCGGGACAGCTTTCCTTCCTTACCGAGGAGCTTCGCGAAACCGCCGCCCTTCGTCTTGAAAATGACGATATTTCTCTCGGAGAGCTTGCGCTTTTGCATACTCCCGCGGTTACAAAATCCTGCGTAAACCACAGACTGAAAAAAATCTGTGATATCTGGGAAGAGGTAAAAAATTCAAAATAATCAAAGTAAAGGAGAATTGATATGTCCGATTTCGTGCAGCTTCATTTACATACCGAATACAGCCTTCTTGACGGAGCCTGCCGTATCAAGGACATTCCTTCAAGACTCAAGGACATAGGACAGACCGCCTGCGCCATAACAGACCACGGCGTAATGTACGGCTGTGTTCAGTTCTATAAGGAGCTTCGTGCCAACGGTATAAAGCCGATTATCGGCTGTGAAATTTACGTAGCCCCCCAGAGCAGATACGACAGATTTCGTGTCGACAGCTCCGCATACCATCACCTTGTACTTCTTTGCAAAAACGAAATAGGATATAAAAACCTTATAAAAATAGTTTCCAAAGCATTTACGGAGGGCTTTTACACCAAGCCCCGTGCGGACATTGATTTGCTCCGTGAACACAACGAAGGACTCATTGCGCTTTCAGGCTGTCTCGGTGGTTGCATACCGCAGAAAATAATGGCAGAGGACTATGAGGGAGCAAAGGCGCACGCCCTTCTTCTTGAGGAAATCTTCGGCAAGGATAACTTCTATCTTGAAATCCAGGACCACGGAATAGAAGCGGAAAAAAAGGTTTCAATGGTGCTCAAAAGAATGTCAAAGGAAACGGGAATTCCGCTTGTTGCCACAAACGACGCCCATTACCTTTCAAAGGATGATGCGGGCACACACAAGGTGCTTACCTCCATTCAGACCAACAATTCACTTGAATTCGAAACGGACGAATTCTATGTAAAATCCTATGAGGAAATGTACGCACTTTTCTCCGATGTTCCCGAAGCACTTGAAAACACGGTGAAAATTGCAGAAAAATGCACCTTCGACTTTGAATTTGACAAAATGTTCCTTCCCGCCTTCGTACCCGAGGACGGGTCGACAGCGCACGATTATTTTATCAGAAGCTGTAACGAAGGCCTTGAAAGACGCAGAGTCAACGCCGAAAAGCTCGGCGAAATATACAATATGGACGAATACCGCGAAAGACTTGATATGGAAACCAAGGTCATAGTCAATATGGGCTTTGTGGAATACTTCCTTATCGTTGCGGACTATGTAAACTTTGCAAAATCCAAGGGAATTCCCGTAGGCCCCGGAAGAGGCTCCGGTGCGGGAAGCCTTGCGGCATACTGCCTCGGTATTACAGATGTAGACCCCATAAAGTACAATCTTCTCTTTGAGCGCTTTCTTAACCCCGAACGAGTTAGTATGCCCGACTTTGATGTGGACTTCTGCTACGAACGTCGTACAGAGGTCATAGATTACGTTTCCGAAAGATACGGAAGGGAAAGGGTAACCCAGATTATAACTTTCGGTACAATGGCAGCAAGAGCAGCAATTCGAGACACAGCAAGAGCTCTTGAAATTCCCTATGCTGATGCCGATGTTGTCGCAAAGCTTATTCCGAGAGAGCTTAACATTACTCTTGACAAGGCTCTTGAGGAAGTTCCCGAGCTTGCAACGCTTTATAAGGAAAACGACACGGTAAAGCGACTTGTTGATGTGGCAAGGAAGCTTGAAGGAATGCCGAGAAATTCCTCAACCCACGCCGCCGCGGTAGTTATTTCCGATAAATCCGTAGACGAATATGTTCCTCTTTCACTCAACGGAGGCGTTGTTGTAACACAGTACAACATGAACGAGGTCGCAGAGCTCGGACTTTTGAAAATGGACTTCCTGGGACTTCGTAATCTCACAATAATTCACAACGCAGAGGAAAGAATCAGACAGACCGAGCCTGATTTTGATATAGAAAATGTCCCCCTTGACGACGAGGCAACCTTCAGAATGCTTTCCGAGGGCGGTACCGAGGGCGTATTCCAGCTTGAATCCGGCGGTATGCGAAGCCTCATTATGCGCCTTGAACCGAGAAGCATAGAGGATATCACAGCCGCAATTTCACTTTACAGACCCGGCCCTATGGACTCGATTCCCAAGTACATTGAAAACAGAAAAAATCCGTCCCGCATAAGATATGCCGACGAAAGACTCAAGGCCATTCTTGATGTAACAAACGGCTGTGTTGTATATCAGGAGCAGGTTATGCAGATTTTCCGTGTCCTTGCAGGATACTCATACGGCAGAGCCGATGTCGTAAGACGTTATATGAGCAAGAAAAAGGTCAAGGAAATGGAGAAGGAAAAGGAATATTTCCTTTACGGCAAAAAGAGAGAGGACGGAAGCACAGAGTGTGAGGGCGCAATAGCAAGAGGCGTAAAGGAGCAGGATGCCCTTAAAATTTACGACGAAATGTCTGAATTTGCAAAGTACGCCTTCAATAAGTCCCACGCCTGCGCATATTCCGTAGTTGCGTACAGAACGGCATATCTAAAATGCCACTATCCCCGCGAATATATGTCCGCACTTATCACAAGTGTCCTTGACAGCGAAACAAAGGTCGCTTCGTATATAGCCGAAATCGGAAAGCAGGGAATAAAGGTGCTCCCTCCGAGTGTAAACCACAGCGGTATCGACTTTACCGTAGAGGGAAGCAACATAAGATTCGGTCTTCTCGCCATAAAGAATATAGGTCGAAGCGTTCTTGAAAAAATAATAGGCGAGCGAAATCTGAACGGCGAATATAAGAGCCTTGAGGATTTCCTTGTAAGAACAGCCGATTTCGATGTCTATGAAAAGGTAGTCGAAAACCTCATAAAGAGCGGTGCCTTCGATTGCTTCGGCAAGAAAAGAAGTCAGCTTGTCTGCGTGTATTCCACCGCCATAAAGGAGCTTGCAAAATCAAAAAGCTCTGAGGTCAAGGGACAGATAGACCTGTTTTCACAGCTTTCTGACAGCGACGGCACACCATCAAGGCTTGTAATCGAATACCCCGATGTTCAGGAGCTGACACTCACAGACAGACTTCTGATGGAAAAGGAGGTCGCAGGAATCTATTTCTCGGGACATCCGCTTCTTGAATACACAACCCATTCCGCAAAGCTCGGAGCCGCAACCGTAGAGGAAATCAACGCCTCCTTCGGCGACGACGGTACCGCAAGATATTCCGACGGACAGAAGGTAGTCATTGTAGCTATGCTCAAAAACTGCAAGGTCAAGCAGACGAAGAACAACGCCAGAATGGTATTTGCCGACTGTGATGATATCACGGGCTCAATGGAGGTCATTATTTTCCCCAAGGTTCTTGAAACATATTCCGCCGAAATATACAACGGAAACATAGCCGCCTTCAGCGGTAAAATAAGCGTAAAGGAATCAAGGGAGCAGGTAGACGGTAAATCCTCCGAGGAAGCAAAGCTTATCCTTGAAAATGTATTCCCCGTATACAAAAACGGTACGCCGGAAGCTGAGAATGCTTCACCCTCAGAGCAGACTCAGACGACCGACAGAGCCGTAACTAGACAAAACGGTAACGCAAATCAAAGAGCATACACAAGAGACGAAAACACAAATCCCGCACCCGGAGCAGTTCACGCGACAGACAGCAACGAGCCTGTATTTTCGCTGTTCCTCAAGATGAAAAGCGATGCCTGTGACGAATATAAGAAGTGCGTAAATCTGTTTGAAATATTCGATTACGGCAACACTCCTGTATTCATACTGTTTGAGTCCGGCGGAAAGCTTGTGAAGTATTCGGCAACCGTAAATCTCAATAATACTCTTGTATTTATGCTTAAAAGAATACTTGGCGAGACTGCCGTTGTAATAAAAAAGAAGGTATAATATAATGAAGAAATATATTAAATTACATGCAGCTCTTTTACTGGCTGTTCTTATGACATTCTCAATGCTTGGTTGCTCTGATACCTCTTCACTCGATACAGATGCCGACAGCTTCAGTGAAACGGATGGTAACGGATCTTCAGCCGACAGCTATGAAATGTCCGAGCTTTTTGACAATGGCATCGCCGCGGAAGTACCTACTGTCATAAAAACTCAGCCCGTATCCGATATGTCTGCCGAAAGCCTGAATGTCCCCGCAACGGCAGCATCTGCGGTAATCGCGGCGGAAGCCGTTTCCTCAGCGGTAGATACACCGAGTCAAAGCACCGTACAATCGGTATCTGCTATCACGCAAAACGGTGACAGCGTGTCGAATGACACCGTAACTGATAAAAGCGCGGTCGTTTCCGAGGCTTCGGCATCGGAGGTTTCCTTCGGTAACAGCGAAACGGATACCTATGTTATAAATAAAAACACAAGGAAATTCCACTATGCCTCCTGCGCCTCCTGTGCTACGATTAAGGAAAAGAACAAGGCTACGGGAAGCAACAGAGACGAAATAATTTCGCAAGGCTATCAGCCCTGCAAGAGATGTAATCCGTGAGTATGAGAATACGAAAATAATTCGTAAGAAAAACTATTGACTTATTTTGTTTTTTGAATATAATATATATGTTGGTTTGAAATCATTGAAGGAAATTTAAAGACAGCACAGCATTATAAATTATGCGGATGCCTTGGAAAGGGATTTTTATGTCAAGCAATTCACCGGTATTAAGCAAATCTCAAAAGCAATTACGCACTAATCGAATGTCGTATATTATGGAAGCGGCGCTTGAGTACTTTATCGACATTATGATTAAAACCACTTTTATTACAGCTCTCCTTATGAATATCGGAGTTTCACAAGGCGATGCGGGTATTATTACAAGCCTTGCTTCTTTAGGCTTTACAGCGCAGTTTTTCTCCGTAATGTTTATAAATCCCGGAAATCACGTTAAGAGAATGTCAACCGTAATGCATTTTATAAATCAGTTGATGTTTGTTATAATGTATGTAATTCCCGGTGTAAATATTTCCTCGGGTATGAAGATGGTCATTGTTGCCGGTCTTTACCTTGCGGGAAATCTGTTGCATTATACGGTATTTCCTTTTAAATTCGACTGGATGATGTCATATGTCGAGGATAAAAAGAGAGGCGTATTTACCGCTAATAAGGAAATAGTATCTTTGCTCGGCGGTATCATTTTCTCAAACATAATGGGTATGATAATTGACCATTATAAGGCAATCGGCAGAGAAGATGTGGGCTTCATTATTTCCGCAATTACCATCTTTATTTTGTGTATTCTTCATTTGATAACATTGCTTGTAGTTAAGGACCCCGAAGGTTATCAGGGAGTAAATTATGCTCATCAGAAGAAAATGAGTGTCCGTGAAATTCTCGGATTTACGATTTTTGATAAAAAAGTGAGCAAGGTTATTATCCTTGACATTTTGTGGCATATCGGTACAGGTATTTCTACAGCATTTTTCTATATTTATGCACAGCAAAGTATGGAAATCAAGGTGCTCACAATCACTATAATAACAGCAATGTCCAGCCTTCTCAGAGTTCTTGTATCCAATCTCTTCGGACGTATCGCAGATAATACATCGTGGGCTAATATGCTCAGAATTAGCTTCTGTATAGGTGCTGTTTCGTTCCTTATATTTGCGTTTGCAAATCCCGCAAACTGCGTTACTCTTAACCTGTTCGGCTATGAAATCAGACTTAATATCTTCCATACTTTGTATTTGCTTCTTCATGCCGTTTATATGGCGGGAACAAACAGCGGTATGACCAATATTACCTTTGACTATGTAAGCCACGAGAACAGAAGATTTGCTCTCGGTATCAAGTCGGCAATCGGCGGCTTTATAGCATTCCTTGCTACTCTTGCTGTCAGAGTGTTTGTTGATGCATATCCCGACGGTGTATTCAAGATTTTCGGTACTCCGATATATACACAGCAAATACTTTCATTCGGAACGTTTATAATTTTCATTTTGATTGTGTTCTACATCGAGCACGTCATTATGAAATTAAAGGTTGTAGACTGAGAATAAATTAATCCGTAAATACATATTATATATGCACCCGATACATGATTGCTTTCGGGTGCATATTTTTTTGTTTCAATATCGAAAACTTCCCAAAGAAATTATATTTTTCATAACATAAAAAGCTCACCTCTGTACATAGTAAATAAGGTATCGTAAAGGTACATGAAAAAAAGAAACGGTGGGATAAAATGAAAAATAAAAACAGAAAGCTATTGCCTGCGGTAACTCAGGGCATCTTTGCCTTGCTCCTTTTTTCCGCACTTGTAATAGGAGCCGCAGACAGCACAATTCCCGACAGCCGCTCAATGCAGGAATCCGCAATGGTGTCGGGAATAGAAGAAGCCGTAACCTCAACAATACAGAAAACAGAAGGAACTGCAAAGCTCGTCGGAATTCCCGTAAAAAGCATAGAGGTCAGCGTTGTCCCGAAGCTCAGGCTGGTTCCCTGCGGAGATGTTTTCGGCGTGAAGTTTTTCACCAAGGGCGTAATGATAGTAGGAATGTCAGATGTTGAAAGCACGGAGGGAATATTAAATCCCGCATACAAGTCGGGACTCAGAGTAGGGGATACAATAACATCACTTGACGGCAAGGAAGTAAACACAGTCGAAGAGGTAGCGGAAGCGGTAGAAAAAAGCGGAGGTCAGAAAATAAACGTGAGCTTCAGCCGTGAAGGTGAGAGCGGAAGTACAACCATTGTTCCCCTTAAGTCACTTACCGACGGCAAATTCAAAACGGGTTTATGGGTTCGTGACAGTACAGCGGGGATTGGAACAATAACCTTCTATAACCCCGAAAACGGAGAATTCGCAGGTCTCGGTCACGGTATCTGTGATGTCGATACGGGAAAGCTTATGCCTATGCTCAGCGGTAATATCGTGGATATAAAAATCACCGATATCATAAGAGGCGTCGAAGGTACCCCGGGTGAGCTGAAGGGCGAATTCGGCATTGTAAAAAGCGGAGAGCTATATAAAAACACCGAAATGGGCGTGTTCGGAGTCTTGTATAATAAGCCCGATTGCGGAACTGAAAACGCCCTTGAAATAGCACCGAGCAGTGAGATTAAAGAAGGCAAAGCACACATCTATTCCTCGCTCGGCGATGATAAGGTTCAAAAATACGAAATAGAAATAACCAAGCTCTTCCACAACGACTCCAAAACAAAGAACCTGATCTTCCGAGTAACGGACAGCAGTCTTACGGAAAAGACAGGCGGAATCGTGCAGGGAATGAGCGGCAGTCCCATAGTTCAGAACGGAAAGCTCGTCGGAGCGGTTACGCACGTTCTTGTAAATGACCCCGGTAAGGGATACGGAATATTTATTGAAAATATGCTGAATGCGGCAGAATAACAAAAAGGCAGGGGAATCCCTGCCTTATATTGATTACATTCTTCCGTCAGCTGAGCTTTTCTTTTAATGTGATTATATCATTTTCAACCATACCGTGATTAATTAAATATTCGGTCACGGCGGATTCCAAATCAATTTGCTGCACCTCTTCAAGTGAGTCAGCACCCTCAACGATATAAGCCAGATTTTCAGCGACAGTGAAAACGCCATAGACCGTGTAGCACTGACCGTCGAAAACATCGATAAATGGGGTACACAGTGGATTGTATTCCCCAACGCAATATACGGAAGCTCGGCAAACTTTGCCGCTCAGTACGGTTATTCTGAGCTGTTTAATTACTTTGATTATACTGATGAAAACAGCGAGGCGTGGAAGCTGTATAACTAATTAAACAACATAAACCATAACATCATCTTATCCCAAAGAGACTGTAACATACTTTTATAATAACAAAAGAAAAAGCAGGGGCATATTGAACAAGTCCAGTAAAAACGGACAATAGAAAAAAAGCACCTCCTATGGTAAAATAAAAATACCATAGGAGGTTTTGTTATGTCAGGAATTAAAGGAATGAAAAAGTATCCACAAGGAATTAGAGAAAAGGTTGTATCTGAATACAATGCCGGTTGCTCCCAAAATGAATTAAGCAAGAAATATAAGATAAGCAGATAT
>JAFYPA010000052.1 GCA_017560085.1 Clostridia bacterium | reverse complement strand
TTTCTGTCCGGGAACTTTTCCTTGAAAATGTTTGTCATTTCAGCAAGGTTTGCGCCCTTACCGCCGAGGATTTCACGCATGGATGCGTTACCTTCGGTAAAGAGATAACAATACTTCTTTGCCATTTTAATAGCCTCCTAAAATTTATAAGATGTGTATTTTTACACTCGCACCGCTTATTATATCACAGTTTCTTTCCTTTTTCTATACCTTTTAAGTTATTTTTACAAATTTTAATATTTTTTTACATAATCCCAACATTTGTGGTGGATTTAATCAAAGTGCCGTACCAAAGATGAGTGCTTTTTTGTATCAATTTTGCATAAAATTCCGAAACTCAGCACTCTTTTGTCAAAACGCCCGAGTATAAAGCGGACACAAGCCGACTGAATACACGCATTCTCGCCAAAAAAGGTGAGTTCCCACGGGAGCATACAAGCCGACACAATACCCTTTTTTCGCAACGGGTAAATATAAAATAAAGGAAAAATTTTTTTGTGTTTACAATTTCCTCTTGCATATTATAATACAATATGCTATTATATATAATGTTGAAATGTTAAATGGGGTATTATCCCCAAATTTACTTAGCGAAAACGGAAAGGTTGATTGTTATGACAGCACTTGAAGCAATTTTCTTCGGAATTATCCAGGGTCTTGCGGAGTTTCTCCCCATATCCAGCTCGGGACATCTCGCATTCTTCCACGAGCTTTTCGGAAATATGGAGGAGCCCACGCTCAGCTTTGATATCCTTCTCCACCTTGGAACGCTTGCGGCTGTGTGCATAGTTTACTATAAGGACATATGGGAAATGATTTGCGCGTTCTTCTCGCTCACGGGGAAAATATTCCGCGAAAAATTCAATTTCCGTAAAATCAGTCTTTCAAAAAGCGAAAAATTCCTTGTTATGATAATCGTTGCGGTGCTTCCCCTTATTCCCGCGGCACTTTTCGAGGATTACCTTGAGGCAGTGCGGAGCTACATATGGGCGATAGGCATTTTCTGGATACTCAACGGACTTCTTCTTCTTTTCTCGGACAGAGTTGCGGCAAGAAGAAAGAAGCTTGACGTACAGGACACCGAAAAGTGCAAAACCTACAGAAGCGCAATTGCCGTAGGTCTTTGCCAGGTGCTTGCGATTCTCCCCGGCATTTCGCGGTCGGGTATGACCACAACGGGCGGTATGCTCTGCGGCTTTGACAGAGAGTATGCGGTGAAGTTCTCATTCATCCTCTCCATTCCCGCAATTCTCGGCGCGAACATACTTTCAATAAAGGATTTCACAGCAATTCCCTCATCGCAGATTCTTCCGTATATATTCGGAATGGTTGCGGCAATGCTTTCGGGACTTGCGGCTATAAAGCTTCTTAACTATATTTCAAAAAAGAAGGACTTCAGAGTATTTTCGGTTTACTGCATTTTGCTCGGTATAGGTGCGATTATACTCGGTATTGTAAAATAAAGAGCTGCGGTAGTTTTATCGCATCGGCAAACAAAGTGAAAGGACAGTAAAATGGCGTTAAATAAAAACAAAAAGAATACCAAGGAAACCGCTCCCAAGAAAAAGGAAGCAAAGAAGGACGTATATTCAATGACCAAAAAGGACAAAAAGGCAGACAACAGCAAGACCCGTGAGCAGAAGCCCTACAACGAAAACTCCGTAGGCAACAGAATCGCGCCCTACGTCTTTGCGTTTTTTGCGATTTTCCTTGTAATTACCTTCATTTTCGGTGGAAAAATGAACCTTGTCGGAAAGATATCATCCGTTTTCTTCGGACTTTTCGGCATAGCAATGTGGCTTGTGCCGATTGCCCTTGTTGCGGTGGGACTTCGCTGGAGACTTGATGCTCCGAAGTATCTTATAAGATTCAGATTTATATGTGCGGGACTCTGTCTTGTGTGTCTTTCCGCATTCGTAACTCTTGTATTCAGCCCCGAAATAACTCCCGAGGGCGGAATAACCTATACTCTTCTTAACTACAAGGAAAACTACAGCCTTATAAAGTTCCTTTACCTTTCGGGAACCAAGGTGAGCGGCGGCGGTGTTGTCGGCGGATTTCTGTATATGCTCCTTGAGGGAGTATGCGGTAAGATAGGCTGCGGAATTCTTTCCGGACTCTTCACCGTGCTTTTCCTTTTCCAGATGATAGGTATGGGCTTCAGAGATGTGGCTTCCTATATTGTAAACTTCGTGAAGACCGTTGCTTATGATGCCTCCAATGCGGGTGAGCAGAGAAAGGAAGAGGCGGAAAAGAGAAGACAGCTCGAGGAGGAAAGAGCCAAAAAGCGTATTCCCGCAGAGAAAAAGCCCCGTACATCCTCCGTGGGTGAGCTTGACATTGAGGACAACGACGACGATTCCGATATAGAGCTTGAGCCGGAAGCGACTCCCGAAAAGACGGAAAAGAAAAAGGTCGCACAGACGGAAAAGCCCGAGAGAGACCTTCTCTCCGACTTCTTCGCAGGCGACGAGCAGAAGGCAGAGGCGGTTACCCCCGAAAGCGAGCTCGAGCCCGAAACCACGGGACTTGAGGGCATATTCACAGGCCCCGATATGGATGCATTCGATAAAGCCGTTGAGGACGGCAAGACCGACAGCGGCGATATGGGCGACATTGACGACATATTCTGCGATGACGCGGTGATTTCAGGTGCAGGCTCCACTATGAGCGCAAAGGATGCGGTTAACGGCGTAACCTCGGAAGCGCCCGCAGAGCCCTCGGAAAATCCCGACGATGTACCCTTTGACCTTGACGACGAAACGGAGCAGATAGAAAATCCCGCACCCGACCCTGCTGAAATATACGAATTTCCTCCCATCGACCTTCTTCCCGGAAACCCCAATCCTTCCGTGTTCAAGGTTACCGAGGAGCTTACGGAAACCGCAAAGAATCTTGTTACCACACTTGCAAACTTCAATGTAAGAACAAAGGTTATGAATATCTCCTGCGGTCCTACCGTTACAAGATTCGAGCTTAAGCCCGAGGTAGGCGTAAAGGTGCGCTCGATTCAGAATCTTGCGGACGATATCGCACTTCACCTTCGTGCCTCCTCCGTAAGAATAGAAGCCCCCATCCCCGGAAAGGATGCCGTGGGTATCGAAATCCCCAACAAGACAGTTTCCACCGTATACATAAAGGAGCTTATTGACTGCGAGGAATTCGCAAATCTTCCCAGCCGTCTTTCCGTTGCGCTGGGTATGGACGTTTCGGGTGCTCCCGTTTATATGGATATTGCCAAAATGCCCCACCTTCTTATTGCGGGTGCTACGGGTATGGGTAAGTCGGTATGTATCAACAGCTTCATTGTAAGCGTGCTTTATAAGGCACGCCCCGATGAGGTAAAGCTTATTCTTATTGACCCGAAGAAGGTTGAATTTGCCATGTACGACAGCATTCCTCACCTTCTTGTTCCCGTCGTGACAGACCCCAAGAAGGCGGCAGGCTCTCTTGCGTGGGCGGTTAACGAAATGGAGCACAGATTCAATCTTATAGAAGCGGCAAAGTGCCGTGACATCAAGTCCTACAACGCAGTGTGCGAGAAGGACCCGAGATTCAAGAAGATGTGCCAGATAGTAATTATCATAGACGAGCTTGCTGACCTTATGATGACAGCAAGAGACGAGGTCGAAACCTCCATCTGCCGTCTTGCACAGAAGGCGAGAGCCGCAGGTATGCACCTTATCATCGGTACACAGAGACCCTCCGTTGACGTTATCACGGGCGTAATCAAGGCAAACGTACCTTCGAGAATTGCGTTCACCGTTGCTTCTCAGGTCGACTCAAGAACCATTCTTGATACAATCGGTGCGGAAAACCTTGTAGGTAAGGGTGATATGCTTTATGCTCCCGTAGGATGCATGAAGCCCACAAGAGTCCAGGGCTCCTTTGTAGGCCCCGACTCTGTTATCGAGGAAATCACGGACTTCCTTCGCGGAAGCGGTATTGTTGCATATGACGATGACATCCAGAACGCAATCGAAATGGAAGCCATGAAGTGCTCGGAAAAGAAGAAGGGCAAGGGCGGAGGCTCCGAGGGAGCGGAAACCTACGTCGGCACAACAGAGGGCTTCGAAAGGGACGAAATGATGATTCCCGCACTGGAACTCGGTGTCGATATGGGACAGATTTCCACATCGCTGGTTCAGAGAAAGCTTTCCCTCGGCTATGCAAGAGCCGCAAGAATCGTGGATATGCTTTCCGAAATGGGCTTTGTAGGCCCCTTTGAGGGCTCAAAGCCGAGAAGAGTGCTTATCACAAGAGAGGAATTCCTCGAAATCAAGAACAAGGAAAACGCCGAATAATCTTCGGCAACCTATAAATACAGAAATTCAAGGGAGAAAAAATGCCCGGAAAATCAAAAGGAAAGGGTGCGGGAGCAGGCAAAGGTAAGTCCCGCTCCACACCGTCAAAATCATCAAGACAAAAAAAGAAAATCCGTAAAAAGCAGGGCGACAAGCTTCTGACGGCGGTGGCGTTTATTGCGGTAATCGCAATAGCGGTAATCGCACTTGCGAATATGGGCGGCTTCGGAAATACCTCCGTGAGCCTTCCCGAAAAAATCGCAACCCCGACGGGAGCAACAAAAAGCTCCGTGCCTCCGACGACTTTTGCCGAAACGGATTCGCTTCTGCGATTCGACTTCATAGACGTCGGTCAGGGTGACAGTACTCTTATCACAACACCGGGCGGAGAATACATCCTTGTTGATACAGGAACAAGCATAGAAACAAGACTCATAAAGCACCTTGAGGCGTCGGGCGTTGACGAAATCGATTATCTCATTCTCACTCATCCCCACAACGACCACATAGGCGGTGCGGCAAGTGTCCTTGCGAAATTCGATGTAAAATGCGTAATTATGCCGGATGCCGCAACAAATACAACGCTTTTCGATAAGTTCTACCGTGCAATCGCAAGGGAAAAGAAAAACGGCTGTAAGGTCTACAGTGCAGAGCCCGGCGACAGATACGAAATCGACGGATGCACACTCAGCATTCTCGCTCCCTTCGAATGTGACGAGGAGGAGCTCAACAACAGCAGTGTCGTTATGAAGCTTTCATATAAGGGCTATGACGCAATGTTCTCGGGTGATGCCGAAAGAATAGTGGAGGACAGCCTCCTTCTTTACGGTGACGACCTCGACTGCGAGCTTTACAAGGTAGCTCACCACGGCTCGGATACCTCAAGCACGGCGGATTTCGTAAGAGCGGTCAGCCCCGATGTTTCGGTTATAAGCTGCGGAGTTGACAACAGCTACGGACATCCCAATGCGGAAATCGTAAAACGACTCGGTGACAACGGCTCTGCCGTATATGTAACAGCCGATATAGGTACGGTTACGGTGCTTACGGACGGAGTAGGATATTCCGTGCTTTCCGACAGATAACTCAAAGGAATACGACGAAAGGAAAGGTCGTAAATATGAAGTTAAAAGGATTTCTGAACTTAATAGCGGCAGTCGCCGTGTGCGCCGTGCTTGAAGTCTCGGCGTTTGCGACGGACTATATTTTCAAGATTGATTCCGATGCCGCAATGCTCTGCGACGAAGAAGCAAGCCTTATGACAGAGGAATGCTTCGATGAGGACAAGGCAATCGCCAAAAATCACGGCATATTCAAAACCGACGATATGGCGGTAATCGAAAAGTACATGGAAATGGGACTTATCGAATACTATGAGGAGGATGCTCCCGCATATCTCTTCGATATGCCGAACACATCAGAATATATGACAATAGATTCCGGGACAAGCTCTTCCACAGTTCCTCTCGGAAAATCCTACAATCTTCTGAATGTTCAGTCACTCTGGAGCCTCGGATTTACGGGCAAGGGCGTTGTTGTCGGTGTTATAGACAGCGGTGTTTATCCGAATGCCGATATTGCGGGCAACATACTTTCAGGCGAAAACGTCAGCCCCGATGTCGATACGGACTCCTCCAAAAGATACATTACACTTGACGGTCACGGACACGGCACCTGCGTTTCGGGAATTATCGCGGCAAACGGCGACCATTACAGAGGTATCGCCTTTGAGGCAAAGATTGTTCCCTTAAAGGCATTCACCGACAGCGGAGTCGGAAATGTTTCTAATCTTGTTAAGGGAATATACAGAGCTATTGATGTGTACGGCTGTGATGTTATAAATATGAGCTGCGGTGCGGCTAAGGACAGCAGTAAATCTCTTCTTGCTGCAGTAAATTATGCATCCTCAAAGGGAGTTCAAATAATAGCCGCCGCGGGAAACAACGGAAGTCAGTCGAACACGCTTGATGCCGATTATTACCCAGCATCCTATGACGCAACAATCTCCGTTGCGAACATCACGGCTGACGGTATGCATTGGAGTTCATCCCAGGAAAATGCAGGCGTTGATATTTCCGCTCAGGGAAGAATGGTATACTGTCTTAAAAATTCGGATACGGGCTACAGATACAACAGCGGTACTTCCTTTGCCGCTCCTATGGTAACGGGCGTTGCGGCGCTTATTCTCGGATATAAGCCGGATACAACTCCCGCGGAAATGAAGAGTCTTATCTGCGACACAGCCACAGACCTCGGTATAACGGGCTGGGATATGAGCTACGGCAACGGTAAGGTAAACTGTGCGGGAATAGCGCAGAGGCTTCTTGACGGAACGCTTTACCGCTCGAATATAGTTGAGTATAAGGGTACGTACAACTACGCAATCCGCAACGGACTTTCCACACCCTATTCCGCATTCCTCGCTTTTGCAAAATACAGCGGAAACAGGATGGTCGGCATAGAAACAAGAAGCATCAGCCTCGAAAGCGGAAAAAGCACAATAATGAGCACCGACAAGGGCAGCAGCATAATAAAGCTCTTCGAGCTCAACAAGGCATCGCTCGGTGTTTTAAGCGGAATTACCATCGGAAAATAATCTGCAAAAAACGGCGGACAACTGTCTGCCGTTTTCGGTTTTTGTCTTGACAAACAGAGCATAATGGTATATAATATGTAGCAAATAGTAATAACAAGGCGCATAGAGGGGTATATCTCTTTATGTGCCGTATCGTTTTTTGATTTTACAAACACACGGAAGGAAAGGAAGTGCGGAAAATGAGCTTTAAAACAGAGGAAGCAAGAATCATAACCGAAGCGGTAAAGGGCGAGCCCGAATACGGCAGAATACTTTCAAGGCTGGAAGCGTTCAAGGCATCGGGAAGTCTTTACAGAGACGACCCCATTATGGCAACCGGTCTTGCGGATACACCGCGTGCCGCACTTTGCTATGCCCTTGCCTCGGAAAGCTCCGTGACGGATGAAAATTCCTGCAGTATTATATGCGTTCCCGATGAAAAAACGGCGTATAATCTCGCAAGGTTTCTTTCTGCGTTTTCCGACGGAATACTTGTTTTTTCACAGCGCGACTATGTATTTTACAATATCAGTGCAACAAGCCGTGAGTTTGAGCACGACAGAATAAACGCCATCCGTGCCATCGCCTCGGGAAGGGCAAAAATGGTTATATGCGTGCCCGAAGCACTTCTCGGAATTCTTCCTCCCAAGGAAAGATGCGCCGAGGAAATACGCATTTCCGTCGGTGACGAATACCCGACCGAGGAGCTTCTTGAAAAGCTTGTGTATTTCGGCTATACAAGGGCGGACACAGTAGAGGGCAGGGGACAGTTTTCCGCAAGGGGAGACATTCTTGACGTTTTCCCTCCCGATATGCAAAGCCCTGTCAGAATGGAATTCTTCGGCGACGAGCTTGACTGTGCGGGCACATTCGATATCCTCACACAGCGAAGAACGGAGAATGTTACGGATATCGTCATTTCCCCCGCAAAGGAAATCCTCATAAGCGAGGACGAGCAGAAGAAAATAGAGGCGGAGATTGACGAGCTTCTCTCCAACGCACAGAAGCGCAGAATGATGGCGGAAAGAAGCGGCGACAAACTCAAGGTAGCCGACTACGAAGGTCTTATAACCAAGCTTCTTTCGGAAAAGGCATCCCTTGCAGAGGGCACTCTTGCCTGCATTGACAAGTACCTTCCGAGCGTGCTTGCGGAGAAATCAACTCTCCTCGACTACGCCGACGGATGCATTTTCCTCTTTGACCTTGCAAGAATAACGGAAAGACTCGAAAGCTACGAAATGCAGCTTGCACAAACCGTTACCTTCCTTGCGGAGCACGGAGAAATCAACCTCAGAAAGACATCCTACTGCGAAAATTACGAATATCTTCTCTCGAAAATCCGCGAGAAGCCCACGCTTGTGTGCAATACCTTCACACAAAGCTCCAATATGAAGTTTTCGGGCATATACAATTTCAGAACAAAGGCAACCACCGCATTCACAAGGGATATGGAGGTGCTTTGCGACGACCTTGAGGACTACAGAGAACGAGGCTTCAGAAGCATAATCCTTGCGGGCTCGGTGCACAGTGCGGGCGTACTCGGCTCGCTTATGACGGAAAGAAGCATAAAGTCAATAGTCGTGTCACCGTCCGAAATCAAATGCGATTCCATGTCCGCACAGCATGTATATATAACCTACAAGGACGAGCAGACGCAGGTATTCCCCGGCTTTGAGCTTACAACCTCAAGGCTTGCATTCCTGACGGAGGGCAATACCGAATATACCGCAACAAAGGCGGCGGCAAGAAGAGCGGGCAGAAGCAAATCCTCCGCAAAGAGAATACTTTCCTATTCCGACCTCAATGTCGGAGATTATGTCGTACACACGGTACACGGTATAGGTCGTTACGACGGAATAAAAACGCTTACCGTAGGAGGCATCACAAAGGACTACATCGCAATAACCTACGCAGGGAACGACGTAAACTACGTCCCCGCAGACCAGCTCGACAGAGTTTCCCGATATGCGGGTGCAGGCGAAAATGTAAAGCTTTCCAAAATCGGCGGTCAGGACTGGCAGAAAACCAAAACCAGAGTTAAAAAAGCCGCCAAGGATATGGCAAAGGAGCTCATAGAGCTTTACGCAAAGAGAAGAAGGCTCCCCGGCTATGCCTTCGGTGCAGACAGCGAATGGCAGAGAGACTTCGAGGGCAAATTCATATATGAGGAAACGGACGGTCAGCTTGAGGCTATATCCGAAATCAAGAAGGATATGCAGGAATCCTACCCGATGGACAGACTTTTGTGCGGTGATGTAGGCTTCGGAAAAACAGAGGTTGCGCTCCGTGCGGTGTTCAAGTGCATTGCGGAGGGCAAGCAGGCGGCAATTCTCGTGCCGACGACGATTCTTGCGTGGCAGCATTACGAAACAGCACTCTCAAGATTTGCGGACTTCCCCTGCAATATAGATGTGGTTTCAAGATTTAAAAGCCCAAAGCAAATAAAGGAAACGCTGAAGAATCTCCGCATCGGTAATGTTGACCTTATTATAGGCACGCACAGACTTCTTTCAAAGGATATAGAATTCAAGGATCTCGGGCTTCTTGTCGTGGACGAGGAGCAGAGATTCGGTGTTGCCCACAAGGAAAAGCTCAAGCAGCTCGCACAGAATATAGATGTTCTTACTCTTACCGCAACGCCCATTCCGAGAACTCTCAATATGGCAATGGCGGGCATCCGTGATATGTCCGTGCTTGAGGAAGCACCGCAGGACAGATATCCCGTGCAGACCTATGTTATGGAGCACGACAACGAGGTCATAGGAGAGGCAATAAAGAGGGAGCTTCGGCGAGGCGGTCAGGTCTTTTACCTGCGCAATAAGGTGGACGGCATAGAGGGCACGGCGGAAACAATACGCAAAATGGTGCCCGATGCCAATATAGCAATTGCCCACGGACAGATGACGGAGGATGTGCTTTCCGATATCTGGCGAAGGCTTGTAGACGGAGATATCGATGTCCTTGTGTGTACAACCATAATAGAAACAGGCGTGGATGTTCCCAATGCCAATACCATTATCATCGAGCACGCTGACAGAATGGGTCTTTCACAGCTTCATCAGATAAGGGGACGAGTGGGCAGAAGCACAAGAAGAGCGTATGCATACCTTACCTACGACGGCACAAAGGCACTTTCGGAAATCGCACAGAAGCGTCTTGAGGCGGTGCGTGAATATACCGAATTCGGCTCGGGCTTCAAGATAGCAATGCGTGACCTTGAAATAAGAGGTGCGGGAAATCTTCTCGGTGCGGAGCAGTCGGGACACCTTGAAGCGGTGGGCTATGACCTTTATATAAAGCTTCTTGAGGAGGCTGTGCTTGAGGAAAAGGGCGAGGCTCTTCCCAAAAAGTGCGAGTGTACCATTGACTTCGGCAGAAACGCATATATCCCCGACAGCTATATTTCCGTCCCCGGTGCGAGAATCGAGGCGTACAAGAAAATTGCCGCAATAGAAAGCGATGCCGATGCGGACGATGTAACGGACGAGCTTCTCGACAGATACGGCGAGATGCCCAAATCCGTGGTAACTCTCATCTGGATTTCCAAAATCCGTGCAAGAGGGGAAAAGGCGAAGATAAAGCGCCTTGAGGTGAAGTCGGGCAGGCTCAACGTGTACCCCGAAAGCCCCTCAAAGGAAATACTCAGGGAAATGTACGCCGTTTTCGGCAAGGCTCTGCTTTACTGTGCGGGTGCAAATCCTTATTACAGCATAAAAATCACCTCCGAGAAGGATGTGGCGGACTTTACGGATAAAATATTTAATCTTTATTCACCAAAAGAGGAATGAAGTCTGCTATAATTATAATGTATATCTTTAAGTATTCTTTAAAAGAAAGGACACTATACCAATGAAAACAGCGGTTAAAATTTTAAGTATTCTTGTCGTGCTTTCCATGATGGCATTTTCACTTGCCTCCTGCAGCACAAAGAAGTATGATGTTATATGCCTTGAGGACGAAAACGGCGAAATCGTTCAGGGCTTCAATGAAAATATGCTCTCCTTCCATATGTCTATGGAAAAGACCGACTTCCTTGTAAACAGCCTCGGCTCAACAACGGATATTCCCGAATTCTGGACGGTTACCGTGGGCGAATACGCACAGATTATCGGTGATGAGGCTGTGCCCGGTATGGAGGACAAAACCTTCGCGGATATTCAGAACGAGGCGGCAATGAGAACGGCAAAGGATATGATTGCCGCGTCCTATATGTATGACAGACTCAAGGGTCAGGATAATGTTACGGGCAGACTTCTTGCGGACTCCGACAAGAAGCTTGAGGCACAGATAGACAACCAGGTTTCTCAGATTCAGCTTGCAATCGGCTCCAAGGAGGACTTCAATTCCTTTATTTCGGGACTCGGAATCACAATGGAGGACTTCCGTAAGTACTGTGAAATGAGCTACAAGGCAACAGAGCTTCGAAAGGCTGTTGATGTTTCCGAGGATGACAAGAAGGAATACTTCGGTGAAAAATACGCAATAGTAAAGCACATTCTCGTAAACACAAACTCCAAGACCAACGAGGCGGGCGAAAAGGTTTCCCTCACCGCAGAGGAAAAGGAAGCAAAGCTCTCCGAGGTTAAGACAATCGAGGCAAGAATCGCTTCAGGCGAGGAATTCGAGGCAATCTTCGCCGAATACGAGGGCGCAGACCCCGGAAACGCTATTTACACAGAGGGCTACTTCGTAACGGATAACGGCAAGTTTATGCCCGAATTCCAGGATGCCGCACTCACAATGGCAGAGGGCGAAATCAAGACAGTTTACACATCCTACGGTGCACACATTATGAAGAAGTACCCCATGGACAAGGAAAAGTACAACACCTACAGCGACACAAGCAGTGAAATCGAGACGGTGCTCAGAAACAAGGCTTATTCCGACCTCATAAAGCCTTATTCCGAAAAGGTAAAGACAAAGGATGAGGTTGTTGCAAAGTACAGCATGGCGACTGTTCCCATGATGACACCTGCGGCTGCAGGCTGATATCCGATATAATGATATGCATTTCGAAAAAAGGAGGTAACGGGATATGATACATTCAAGCGGAAAAAGAGAGCTTATATTCTTCATAGCCACATTTACGGTGTTCTATCTTATTACCGCCTCCGTGATGCCTCATCTCGGTGTCCGAATGGGCTTTCTTTCCTTCGGAGCGGATATAGCACAGAATGCGGTAAAGCCCGACATTATGGCGGCACTTGTAATATGCAGTGCGATTCTCTCCTCAAGAAGAAGGACGGTTATACTGGGAATTGTGTTCGGCTTCCTTGTTGACGTGACCTGCTTTGTTCCCGTGTTCAGCGCACTTATATATTGCATCTGTGCCCATTATGCTCAGAAGCTTTCCTATGCTTTTTCAGGCAAGGGTGTAATAAATGCTGTTTTTGCGGCGGCACCGCTTCTTCTTATAAAGTCGGTGGTAAGTGCCTTTTATCTTCTCGGAACGTGGCATAATATAGGCTTTGCGGATATACTCGCAGGAGCGGTCATTCCGGAATATATATGTAATCTCGTCGCGGTTGCGGTGGTTTATGTTGTTCTCTCGCTCCTTATGACTCTTTTTAAGATAGAAAAAACAATATGACAACAAAATGCACAGCCTGTCCCCGCAATTGCCTTTGCGACAGAAGCACACACCGAGGCTTTTGCGGAGCGGATAACAAAATAAGAATTGCAAGGGTAGGACTCCACGAATGGGAAGAGCCCTGCATATCATACGGCAAGGGCTCGGGAACGGTATTCTTCTCGGGCTGTTCGCTTAAATGCGTCTTTTGCCAGAATCACGAAATATCAAGCGGACTTCGGGGAAGGGACGTAACGGAGGACGAGCTTTGCGATATCTTTCTTTCCGTGCGGGATATGGGGGCGGCAAATCTCAATCTTGTAAACCCCACGCACTACAGTGTAAGCATAGCGAACGCACTCGGAAGAGTGAAGGACAAGCTCGGTATTCCCGTGGTTTACAATACGGGCGGATATGACAAGGTCGAAACGCTTCGTTCTCTCGAGGGGCTTGTTGATATTTATCTTCCCGATATAAAGTATTACTCATCCGAATATTCCGCAAAATATTCGGGTGCATCCGACTACTTTGATGTTGCGTGGAAGGCACTTGAGGAAATGTTCCGTCAGGTGGGATATCCCGAATTTGACGGTGAGGGACATATGATAAAGGGTGTTCTTCCGAGACACCTTGTTCTGCCGAAGCTCTATAAGGATTCAATGACGATACTCGACAGACTTTCGGAAAAGTACGATGTCTCAAGACTCTATATAAGCATAATGTGTCAGTATTTCCCCACACACAGAGCCAAGGAATTCCCCGAGCTTTCAAGAAGGGTCACAACCCTTGAATACAGCAAGGTAACGGACTACGCGCAAAGGCTCGGCATAACCCACGGCTACACGCAGGAGAGAAGCTCTGCAATTGAGGAATACGTTCCGAATTTTGATTTCTGATAAAACTCAGACGAGGTATATATGGCATACAAAAAAACATACGGCAAAAAGGACGACTCCTCAAAGGAAGCCCTTGCCGAGCTCAAGCGAAGACTCAAGGACGGCGACATAGGCGGTACTTACGTTTTCGGCGGTGACGAGGAGTATATGAAAAGATACTACTTCGGCGAGCTTTGTAAGGCGGCGGGGGAATCGGTGAATATATCCGTAATGCGTGGCGAGGTTGACTTCGGTGAGCTTTGCGACGAAATTTCGGCTGTGCCTATGCAGGAATTCTCCTTTTTTGACGAAGCTCCCAAGGAGGAAAGCAAGCGTGTAATAAAGCTTGACAGCCCCGATTTTTCAAGACTTTCCGAGAGGGAAATGACAGACGTCTACAATATGCTCTCGGATGTGGGAGAAATGACGGTTGTTGTAATTTATTTCTCCAACATCGACCCCGTGAAGGGAAAGTCAAACGGTGCGATAATCAAAAAAATCTCTGAAAACGCACTCGCCTGCGAATTCGAAAGAGCGGCACCAGGTGATCCTACGCTTCTTCGCTGGATAAAGAAGCATTTTGATAAAGAAAAAATAGCAATCTCTCCCGAAAATGTGCGTTATCTCTGTGACTGTACCGGTACGGATATGTGCCTTCTCGCAAACGAAGCGGAAAAGCTTTGCGCCTATCTTACCGTAAGAGGCAGAAGCGAGGTTACAACGGAGGATATCGACTATGTCTGCATAAAGAACACGGAAGCGATTACCTTCGATGTAACAAACGCCATATCCGCAAAGAACTTTGAGGGCGCGGCTGATGCTCTCTCAAAGCTTCGACTTACAAAAACAGAGCCACTTCTCATATTCGGTGCGATAAGCAAAATGGCGACGGATTTGAGTATTGTTTCCTCCCTTCAGAGAGAGGGAAAGGCTATACCCGATATAATAAACGCATCGGGACTCCGTGATTTCGTGGTGAAAAAGTACGTTGCTACGCTTTCCTCAGTGCAGAAGGGCTACGCAAAGCGCTTTGCCGCGGCTTGCCTTGAGGCGGACGCGAAGCTTAAGCGTACAATCTCGGACGGATACAGAATACTTGAGAATCTTGCGTTTACACTTGTAAATCTTAAATAAAAGCGGATTTATCTGCAAAAAAAGGAACGACACACAGGTCGTTCCCTACAAAATTATGTAAAATTTGGGCTGTGACGATGTTCTTCGCCACAGCCCGATTTTTGTTTACCAGTCCCTCGACACGGTGAGCTTTATGAGGAAGTCCTCATCGTCGTATTGCTCGTCGGGAAGCTTGGACTTTGCGTTCTTCAGAGCCGCCTTGTTATGGGAAACGAATCCGCATTTGCGGCACTTGTGCGTTATCACAAACCCCTTTTTAGGGTCGGGAACTGCACTTATCGGCTCAAGTATTCCACCGCAGTCGCAGGCTCTGTCACCGGGATTTACGTCAACGTGAAGTGAGCAAAGACATCTCGGACAGTGGTTTCTGCTGGTAGTACCCAGAGGCATTACCTCAAATCCGCAGTTGGCACATATAAAGCCGTTGTCGTTTTTCGTGAAGCGGGCGTTTTCCATTTTCTCCTCCGTGTAAATAAGGGTAACAAAAAAGGCGGGATGTGGATATCCCACCTTGATTGATTTTGTTTTTAGGAAATTATCTTTCGTTTTCCTTGTTGATAGCCTCCCAGAGACCGTTAAGGTATACGGCACCGAGAGCTCTGTCGTAAAGACCGTAGCCCGGTCTGCCCGTTTCACCCCAGATCATTCTGCCGTGGTCGGGACGGATGTAGCCGTCGAACTTTACATCATAAAGCGCACGCATAATCTCGTAAATGTTGAGAGAGCCGCACTCTGTCTTGTGAGCCGTTTCGTTGAAGCCTCTTTCACCAACATACTTGATGTTACGAACGTGCATAAAGGGAATTTTACCTTCAGCACCGAAGCGTCTGATCATCCTCGGAAGATCGTTTTCGGGGTTAGCACCGAGCGAGCCCGTGCAGAGTGTAAGACCGTTGCAGGGAGAGTCAACAAGTGCAAGGTATCTTGCAAGGTTTTCCTCTGTTGTAACAATTCTCGGAAGACCGAAAATGCCCCACGGCGGATCGTCAGGGTGAACAGCCATTTTGACATCGCATTCCTCGCAAACGGGAATAATCTTCTTAAGGAAGTATTCTACGTTTCTCCAGAGTGCCTCCTCGTCAATGCCCTTGTACTCGTCAAGAAGCTTTCCGAGGCTTTCCTTTGTGTAGCTGGAGTCCCAGCCGGGAAGGGAAAGGTCGCCCTTGGAGGGGTCCATTGCAAGAACGTCCTCTTCTCTGTAAATGAGAGATGTGGAGCCGTCCTCGTTTTCAAAGTTGAGGCTGGAGCGGAGCCAGTCAAATACGGGCATAAAGTTGTAGCAGATTACCTTAACGCCTGCCTTTGCAAGGTTTCTGATGTTCTGACAGTAGTTTTCAATGTAGCGCTCACGGGAAGGCTTTCCGAGCTTTATATCCTCGTGAACGGGAACGGATTCAACAATGTCAAAAATGAGACCGTGCTTTTCGCAAGAATCCTTGATTTCGAGAATCGCTTCCATCGGCCAAACCTCACCTACGGGCACGGAGTACACCGCGGAAACAACGCTTCTCATTCCGGGAATCTGTGATATGTTGGTAAGTGTAACGGGATCGTCGTTACCGTACCAGCGGAATGACATTTTCATAGCTTAATTCCTTTCGTAATATTTGTTTTTCTATATTTTACCATTATTAAAGTAAAAATTCAAGAGGCGGGAACAATATTTGTGTAAACATTTTTTATCCGTCAGAGATTACCCTTTTCGATATCCTCAACGACATATTTCACAAAGCCCTTGGTGAAATTCACTGTAATTCTGTCCGCAGATTTCTTTGCATATTCGTCCGCATTTTCAACGGCGATGCCGATATCCGCATAATCAAACATAAAGGTATCGCTCTCGCTGTCCCCGACACAGATTACCTTTTTCACCTTGTCCCCGAGAATACTGCGGAGCCTTGCCACGGCTGTACCCTTGTTTGTGTCCCTTGCGAGAATTTCTATTCCCGTTCTCCACGCAAGGAATATGCAGAATTTGTCTCCGAATTTCTCCGCAAGCTCGTTCTTGAGCTTAAGCGCCTCCTCTGCGGGCTCGGCACAGATTACGATTTTGAAGGGCGGATCGTCCTTTTTGATGTCATTCGCACCCTTTATGTCGTAGCCGTTAAGAGCGGTGTTTATCCATACCTTACGGATGCAATCACTTTTGAAGGCACAGTCGAGAACCTCTGATGCGTCCTCCGTGATAATGCTCTTATAAAGGAACATCTTTTCCTGCATATCGTAAACAGCGGCACCGTTGTGCGTAACCACGGGACAGTTGGGAGCAAAGTCGGAAAATGCCTCTATATGATTCGGAAGTCTGCCCGTGGAGACGGTGAAAAGACCGCCGTTTTCCTGAAAGTATTTTACATATTCTGCGTTTTCTCCGCATATGTCGTGACCGTTTGTAAAGGTGCCGTCAAGGTCGGTGCAGATAAGATAGCCGTCAAATTTACCCATGTTTTTTCCTTTGCTTTGTGTTTGGTGTTGTGTTTATTATATACTTAAAAGTGCAGGTTGTCAACAGTATGACATAAAATAACTTTTTTGCACTTCTGCGGGAAATTGACATATTTTACAAATAAATATGCATTTTAACTAAAAAAACTCAAATCTATTGATTTACGGCTCGCTTCCGTGGTATAATTCTCTAAACTCAATAGTGAAAGGAAGCAATACAGAAATGTTTGATATTAACGAAGGCAACAAAAAGGTTGCAGAGCTTGACATACTTGAAGCAAAAAGAATCGAGGAAATAAGAAACACGCCCAATATGGATTTATACGACAAAAAGGGCGTAAAAAGATATGTTTCACCGAACGGCAACGACACAAACTGCGGTCTTTCACCGTCATCACCCTTCAGAACAATAAATCGTGCGCTTGTTACCGCAAGAGAGGGTGACATAATACTTCTTGAGCGTGGCGGATATTGGCGTGAAAAGCTTATAATCAGAATGGGAATTACTCTTACAGCTTACGGTGAAGGCAAAAAGCCGATAATCTCGGGCTCGCCGGAAAACGGTGCAGGCGCCGAAAAGTGGACTCTCGACTACGAGGGCGAAAACGGTGAAAAAATATGGAAGTTCCACAACGAGCAGATGACGGATATCGGCGGTATCTTCTTTGACGGCGGTGACGACTTCTCCTACAAGGGCTATGCCGCAAAGGATATTCCCGATTGCAAGGACCGCGATGAAAACGGCGGAAAATTCACTTGCAAGGGCAATCCCGAAAAGAAGTACGACTACAGAGCAGAGCTTAAGAATATGTACTTCTTCCATAAGGCAGACACCGAGTTCAACGGCGACTTTATCGCAACGGACAGAGCGGTAGGCCCCGTATATTTAAGATGCGACAAGGGCAATCCCGGTGAAATCTTCAGTCAGATAGAGTTCAACACCAAGGGACACACCATTGTGGCGGCGGCAACGGATATAACGGTTGACAATATATGCATAGTCCACACGGGAAGCCACGGAATAGGTGCGGGCACAATAGAGGGGCTCACCGTCACAAACTGTGAAATCGGCTGGATAGGCGGCTCGCTTCAGGCGTACACAAGAGACGAGGTCGGCTCGTCCTTCCGCTTCGGAAACGGCGTTGAAATATACGGCGGATGCAAGAGATACACCATCGCAAACTGCTATGTTTATCAGTGCTACGATGCGGGAATTACACATCAGTATTCCTTCCGTGCAAAGGGCGATTGCATAATGGACGATGTTCTTTACAAGGACAATGTAATCACCGACTGTGTATACAACATAGAATATTTCCACAGCGAATACGAGGGCTATGTAAGAACGGGCAAGAACATTCTCTTCGAAGGCAACCTTCTTCGCCGTGCGGGCTTCGGCTTCGGTCAGACAAGACCCAACAGAGGCGGTGACGGCAACATCAGAAGCGGCGGCTCGTCAAATCCCTTCAGGAATTACATTATAAAGAACAACATCTTTGACAGAAGCATTACAAACCTTGTTCAGTGCGAAACGCAGGCAGAGGAATACATCCCGAAAATGGAAGGCAACACCTACGTTCAGGGCGTGGGCAACGGACTTTGCAGATTCGGTGTTGTCCCCGTTGCCAATACCAAGGTTGACGAGAATGTTTTTGACAGCATAAAGAATCTTCTTCGTGACGAGGATGCAAAGGTTTATTTCGTGGATAATATTCCTAAGTATGTGTTCCCGGTTTATGAGGGGGAGAAATAATCACATAGGAGGTAAATGCTATGTTCGGACTTTCCCTGTTAGATATTTTCGGAATTTTCGCTCTTCTGTGCCTTGGAATTTGTTTTATAATACCGAAAAAGAAGGGTTACGAATACACAAAGCTTGATAAAGCGGGATTTATTTTGAATATAGTGCTTTCGGCAGCATACATTCCGATGTCACTTATGGGAATTTTTACTATATTTTTCTTTGACGACCCGAATCTTACGGAATCGCAGGCAAATATGCTCGGTTACGGTGTAGCGCTCGGAGTATTGCTTCCAATTACAGCTACTTTGTGCATTCTTACCTCGGTCATTGCAAGGAAAAGAGCAAAAAGCAAGTTCAGCTTTGCAGTTCAGTTTGTGCCGTTGGTGCAATTTGCAGTGATGATTGGGCTGTGTATCGCGGCGGCTTTCATTTGACGCTTGCAATATTTTCCCGATGCTTGGAGGATTACGAATGATAACGATATTCAACAGAAAAGAGCTTATAATAACCGAGGACATCGCATTTCAGGCAAAGGTCAGAGAAATACTCTCGCAGAGCAATATAAAGTATACCTTTGATGTCAGAACTTATGCGTGGCTGAATATTATGAGAACCGAGTACAAAATATTTGTACATAAAAGAGATTTGGAGAATGCACGCTATCTTATAAGGGATGCGCAGGTGCACAGTTAACATCTGGTAAAGGAGATGTAAAATGAAAAAGCTTTTAACCCAAAAATCATACGTTATCTATATCACAGTATCCGTCCTTCTGTGGCTTGCTGTTATGATACTCACGGAGATTTCAGGCGGTGCTTACAATGTGAAAAATGAGGGACTATTTGCTGTTGTAAAGGTGACTTCCCATATTGTGACATTGATTTCACTTGTGCCGGTAATACCGTTTATATGGTATTTTGTATTTGTAAGTTCACTTGAAAACAAAAAATACGGATGGGCTGTATTTAATGCTTTGAGTATTGCAGGTGTATGCTACTTGTGGTTTTGCTTTATGGCAAATCATATCGTTTACGTTTGTGGCGGAGTGTGACGCATAAAAATTATTATATAACAAAATGAGGACATAAAAATGAACATAACCTTCGACAAATCCATCGGCAACGCCAAAATCGCAGAGCTTGACAAGCTTGAGCGTGAGAGAATCGCCGAAATCAGAAATACACCGAATACCGTGTCCCATAGCCACAGCGGCGCAGTTTACTATGTTTCACCCAATGGCAACGATGCCCTTAACGGCAGAACACCAAAGTCCGCCGTGAGGACAATTTCAAGAGCCATCGGCGTATCCAAGCAGGGCGATGCAATTCTCCTTGAAAGAGGCGGATGCTGGCGGGAAAAAATCGTTGTCCCCGAGGACAGAACAATCTCCGCCTACGGAGAGGGCAGAAAGCCGATAATTTCAGGCTCGCCCGAGGACGGAAGCGGTGCTGAAAAGTGGACTCTCGACTATGCGGACGAAAGCGGAAAGAAAATATGGAGGTTCTATAACGATGCCTTAACGGACGTCGGTGCGATTTTCTTTGACGGCGACGGCAATTTCAATTACAAGGGCTTTGCAAGAAAGCAGATTCCCAACGTGCGCTTCGGAAAATACACCTGCCGTGAAAATCCCGAGCGTGAATACGACTACAGAGAAGAGCTTGAAAATATGACTCTTTTCCACAAATGGAACACCCACACGGACTGCGAAATCATCCCCGCAGACAGCGCCGTAGGCTCGGTTTTTCTCCGCTGTGACAAGGGAAACCCCGGTGAGCTTTTCCGTAATATCGAGTTCAACACAAGAGGTCACAATATAACCGTCAGAGGCAACAACGTAACCATAGACAATCTTTGCATAGTCCACACGGGCGGTCACGGAATAGGTGCGGGCACGGTTGAAAATCTCACGGTTACAAACTGCGAGGTCGGCTGGATTGGCGGCTCGCTTCAGAATTACCGCAGGGACGAATACGGCTCATTTATCCGATACGGCAACGGAGTTCAGGTTTTCGGCGGATGCAAGGGCTACACAATCGAAAATTGCTACGTTTATCAATGCTACGACGCAGGCATAACACATCAGTACAGTAAAAAATCCAAGGGCGATTGCTTTATGAATGATGTGCTTTACAAAAACAACGTCATTACGGATTGCGTATATTGTATAGAATATTTCCTTACTGAAATAGAGGACTACAAAAGAGGCGGAGAAAACATTCTCTTCGAGGGCAACCTTCTTCGCCGTGCGGGCTTCGGCTTCGGCTCAACAAGACACAACACGGGCGGTGACGGATGTATACGAAGCGGTGGCACGTCCAATAATCCCTTCAAGAATTTCGTGATAAAAAATAATATACTTGACAGAAGCACGACATTTCTTGTTCAATGCACTATTAAGTCTGAGGAATATACGCCGAAGATGATTGGCAACACATATATTCAGGGCGTGGGCAACAGGCTTTGTCATTTCGGCGTTGAGCTTGAAAAGGTGGATGTGGACGAAAACACGGAAAGCTACGTTAAGAATCTTCTCTCTGATGAGGAAGCGGATGTCTACTGTGTGGATTTCGTTCCGAAATACGTTTACGAAATATACGAAGGACAATAAAACAAAAGAGGGTGTACAACAAAAAAGTACATCCTCATTTTCTGTTCTTATTCAATTATCTTCAATTATCGCCCTGCGAAGCCTCATAAGCGTAACCCTGTTGCGGACAAGCGGAGAATATTCAAGAAGCATCGAAAGCTTATCCTCACCGATGCCGATATCCGAAAGAGTCGTACAAGCCCCGATTTTGTTGTAGCACTCAAGAAGCTCACCGTAGCTTGGAACGGAGCTTATAACAGCACAAATCTCATCCCACTTTTCGTAAAGAAGCTCTGCCGTAATTCCATCTGCGCTGTCCTTTGCGTTTTCCGCAATTATGGAATCCGTGAGAGTGCCGAACATTTCCTTTATGTAGCCGTCCTCGATTTTGGGGTAATCCCTGAAGGAAATATTTTTCGCATTTGCGAGCCTTTCATATTCACGGCGCGCGATAAGCGTACCTACACCGACCTTTTCACCGTGAAGAGCCTCGGAAATCGCACCAAAGCCCTCGGGCTGCATTTCTATAAAGTGCGAAATATGATGCTCCGCACCGGATGCACATCTGGAATTTCCGAGAAGCTTCATCGCTATTCCCGAAAGAAGAAGCCCGTATGTCAGCTTTTCGTATGCGGAAATGTCTCCGTTTGCAATACCGTCCGCAGACTCGACAACGGCTTTTGTTGCCTCAAGGGTCATATCGTAAATAACCTTGCAGAAGTGCTCACCCTTGAGTATTACTCCGATTTTCCAGTCCGTAAGAGCGATATATTTGCCTATCATATCCCCGAAGCCCGACCGTGTAAGTCGCATCGGAGCCTTTGAGATAATATCGAGGTCTGCAATAACAATTCTCGGAGCAACGGCAATAAGCGTCTTTTTACAGCCCTCCCACGTCATTGCCGCAACACTTGAGCAGAAGCCGTCAACGCTTGCCGCCGTAGGGCAGGACACAAAGGGAATCTTCAGGAGATAGGCACAGTACCTTGTAATATCGTGCACCGTACCCGAGCCTACCGCAATAAGATAGTCGCATCCCGCGGGAATTTCCTTCATCGCAAGCTCCACACCGTGCTCGTTGGCGTGGAGATTTTCGGGGTTAAGAATTATTTCCTTGTCCGCTTGTGGATGAAGTCCCTCTGTTGCCTTGTATGTGTTCTCATCGTAAACGGCAACGCAAAAGCCCGAAAAGCCGTGCTTTGAAATGTATTCGTCAGCCCTTGCAAGACAGCCCTTTTCTATTATGCAGAATTCCGTTTCGTATTCGTGGACTTTACCGCAGGAGCATACACCGCCGTAATTTCTTCCGTCAATAATCATTTGCTCTCTCCCTGACCGTAGTAGGCGTTCGCACCGTGCTTGCGAAGATAATGCTTGTCAAGAAGCTCCTGCTGAATTTTTGCATCGGGATTCATCATAAGAGTATTCCACGCCATCATGGCAACCTCCTCAAGAATGATTGCGTTTTCCACGGATTTCGCTCCGTCCTTGCCCCATGTAAAGGGACCGTGCGAATAAACAAGAGCCGCGGGAATCTGCATAACCGTTTCGCTTGTGAAAAGCTCCGTTATGACCTTGCCCGTGTTAAGCTCATACTCCGAGAAAATCTCCTCGGGAGTCATCATTCTTGTACAAGGGACCTCACCGTAGAAGGTGTCCGCGTGGGTCGTTCCGAGAGCGGGAATACCTCTTCCGCACTGTGAAAAGATTGTTGCCCATCTCGAATGGGTATGTGTGATACCGCCGATTTCGGGGAATTTTCTGTAAAGCTCAAGATGTGTGGGCGTGTCGGATGAAGGGTTCAGTCTGCCCTCGATTTTGTTGCCGTCAAGGTCGACAACTACCATATCTTCTGCAGTCATTTCGTCATAGCTTACGCCCGAGGGCTTTATAACTATGTAGCCCGTCTCTCTGTCAAGCTCCGAAACATTGCCCCAGGTAAGGGTAACAAGCCCCGATTTCGGGAGCAGGAGATTGGCACGGAGTACCTTTTCCTTTATGTTTTCAAGCATTTTGATTCCTCTGCTTTCATATGTTCTGTCGGGTGTATTATACTCCCAAAAAACGGTGAAGTCAAGGCGGAACAGTGCGGGAAAGGAAGAATTTTGTCCGCTTTGAGATATTTTGTAAAAAAGTTTACTTTACCGTTACGGTTTTACCATTTTTACCTATTGCAAAATTGACAAAAAGAGTATAAAATGGTATTGCAAAAAAATATGCACGAAAGGAAATCGGCAAAATGAAAAACACAAAAAGAATTCTCGCACTTCTTCTTGCAGGTGTTATCACAGCAGGTATGACATCCTGCCTCAAGAAGGCTCCCGAGGAAGCAGTAACTCCCGGAACAAGCACAGACCTCGAGGTAGAGGAGGGTGCAACTCTTAAGGTTCCCGCAGGTGCGGCTGAGGGCAAGTCCTTCAATATGTATCTCGGCTATTCGGGACTTAAGTCCAGCTATGTTGCAGAGGAAGAAACAGGCGACGAGCTCAACGATGCCATCTACCAGAGAAACAAGCTCACAATGGAGCACCTCGGTCTTGCGGAAATGAACTTCGTTCCCTCCACACGTCCTACAACAGGCGGCGACCAGCAGGCTGAAACAGCAACAATCAGAACTCTTACTCAGGCCGGCGACTCCACATACGACGCATACGCACACGTTCAGCACAGCGGTATGCCCACACTTATCGAAGAGGGTATGTTCGTTGACTGGAACGAAATCCCCTACATCAACCTTGAAAACGACTGGTGGTACTCCAATGTACAGCGTGACATCTGCTTCGGCTCCAAGGTGTTCTGTATGACAGGTGACTACAACCTTTCCTCCTTCTCCGGCGCAGAATGTCTCATCTTCAACAAGACAATGTGCGACGAGCTCGGTCTCGAATACCCCTACCAGATGGTATTTGACGGCACATGGACACACGACAAGTTCGTTGACTACATCAAGGCAGCTACAAAGGACCTCAACGGTGACGGTATAATCAACCGTGACGACGACAGACTCGGCTTCGGCGGCTGGCAGTACGAGCAGCTTCAGGCACTCTTTGCAGGCTACGGCGGAGAATGTCTCACAAAGGATGACAACAATATGCCTATACTCAACGTTGACAACGAGCGTACATACACAATCGTTGACAAGATGATTGAAGTATTCGACAACGAAGGCGCATTCTTCGAGGGTGCAAAGTACGGTGTTGACGACAAGATGTTCAACGAAGGCAGACTTCTCTTCAACGACTCCTTCATCAGCATGGTTCCCGGAACAAGAGCTCTTGAAGACATCGATGTAGGCTTCATTCCTTACCCCAAGCTTGACGAGGATCAGGAAAACTACTACTCCAGAACTCCCAACATCTCCTGCCTTACATACATCCCCGTTACAAACCAGGATCTCGACAAGACAGGTGCTGTTCTCGAAACACTCGCATACTACAGTAACGATCTCGTTCTTCCCGTATACTTCGATATCATTCTTACAATCAAGTCCACAAGAGACACAGAATCCGAAGAAATGATTCCGATTATCAGAAACTCCGCAAGATTCCTTGACCAGGTAGTCGGCTTCGACGGTGCTTCCATCGTAACAGCAAAGAGCGGTAACACACTTTCCTCTCTCGTTGCTTCCAGAAAGGACGTTTGGGAAGAAAAGATTGCAACTCTCGCAGAAATCTACGAATAATTTTTGAGTTGGATTTAATTCAATAATGTTATACAATCGGGTGGCTTCGGCTGCCCGATTTTTCTTTCGTCATTATGTCGTATTCCCCCCTTTTTGTTTCGTACAAGATGTTAAAAATATTAACGAAATATATTTCCAAAGTAACACCTGAATTACAGTTAGGGTAAAAGTATTGAAATTTTCCGCTTTCTGCTATATACTGTACTTGTACAAATAATTTGAAAGGTGTGTTAATATGAAAAAGACATTCTTCACTTTAGTCGTTTCCCTCATTATTTCAACGCTTTTTGTGATGTGTACATACGCCAAAGCCCCGTCGGACTTTTTGCCATCGGCTTCGGATATAAAGGAATTTTATTTTTCCGTTTTAGACCTCAACTATATTTCCGCAGACGGCAAGAGGACATCTTATAATTTCGGCTATACAACGGATAACACGGAAAGCATCGCTGTCTGCATTGATGCTATGAAAAATGTGAATCTGACCGTCACAACGGAAAATCTTTACCCCGTTTCCGGTGCCGCCTGGTGCTATGTTCAGGTAAAGGACAAAAACGGCAAGGAATCAAAATTCAGTATTGCACTTGAGACAATTAAGGACGATAGCTGCGGTTATATTCTCACGCACAATAACGAGTCATATGTTGTTGAATTCTCCGAGCTTGTGACTATGGCGGAAGGAATATACTGTGTTTACCGGGGTGAGCTTTCGGAGAGCATAGCGGAAAGAGTGGGCTTTGAGTCACATGCAAGTCTCGGACTTGGCACGCACCGTTTTGTTCCCGGTGAATGCGATGTTGTAAAAATAGAATATTCAGCATCTTGGGGGCAGGGCATACCGAAAAATCCGACTCCCGAATATTACAAGCAGAATATGAAGTTCACTCTGACAGACGAGGATAAAATAGAATCCTTCTGCCTGAACTTTAATTCGATACCGTTTTACGAGAAAGGCGAAACGGTTTTTCCGAGTGGCGGTGATTTCGAAGCATTGGTGATTAAATTCACGACGGCTGACGGAAAGGTGCATACCCTTACGAAAATTCCCGGGACATATTGCTTTGATTATAACGGGATTACTTACGAATGCGAGGAAAAGTTTTATAACCATTTGATAGATTTCGCACATGATAAATTTGCAGATGCTACGACCGAAACGGAAGCATCCGAAAGTAATGATTTTTCGGATATTGTTGTAATCATAAGCGTTATCAAAAAGCTGTTCACGCTCTTTTTGAAATAAAACAAATTTGCCTTGACAGAGCCATACACCCTGCCAAGGCATTTTACTTTTGTATTCGATTTTATAATTTTAATAAAAATCCGCACCGTAAAGCATTGCCGACTCCGTCAGATGCTCACGCATTAACTTTTCGGATGAAGCCTCATCTCCCGACTCTATCGCATCAATAATCCTGCCGTGGAATAAATCTCCCGTGTCCTTTTCAAGATTTTTGAGATTGTTTATAATAATCGGCTCAAGAAGAGACGCCAGAGCCTCAAGCATTACCGAGAGCAGGGGATTGCCCGAGCATTCCGCAATTGCTATGTGGAATTCAAGGTCTGTCCTTGCACGAAGCTCGTAGTTTCCTTTTGAGGTGCGCACCTTTTCGTTCAGGGTACGAAGATTTTCTATCTCGCTCTGCGTGCATTTTTTAGCAGCAAGACCCGCACACAGCGTTTCAAGCACCATTCGTACCTGATATACCTGCATCGGCGATACCTTTTTCATAAGGATTATTCTGTTGAAATTACGAAGAAGCGTATCCGCATCGGGCTCTGTTATAACGGATGCCGCACCCTGCCGTGAGGCTATAAGCCCGCGCTCGCGAAGTGTGTTGAGTGCCTCGCGCACCACGGGACGGGAAACCCCGAACTTTTCCGAAAGCACGGATTCCGAGGGAAGCTTTTCCGATGCCTGCATCTCATCCGAGAGTATCATTTCTTCTATTTTGTCCGCAATGACCTCATACATCGCATTGCGATTGGGTGTGTTATTGGTGTTCAAGGCGTTTTTCCTTTCGGATTTTTTCATAAAAGAGTTACATTATTATATAATTATATAACAAATAAATACGGCTGTCAAGTGGAAACGGGGCGAATTTTCCGTAGCCATTATTCGGGTATTGGCGTAATCATAAAAAATATACATATAAATTTGTAAATAATGATAATTTTACTTTAAATTAGACAATTTGTCTTGACAAACAATCAAAAATGTATTATACTTCTAACAATGGGGTTGTTATCCCCACCAGAAAATTTTTATTTTTTCAAAGGAGAATTGCTTATGAAAATCAAGCGATTGTTTGCGGCGATACTGACAGCAATGATGGTTGTATCTTGCTTCAGCTTTACTGCAAATGCACAGGAAACACAGACCATTTCCGATCCTTTGCACATCTATACTGCGGTAGGCAGCAGTGATGTGTTCAGATCAAAGGAAGGTCTTTCCAAGGAAAGATTGTACGATGCAGAAAACAATCTTACCTACTACCATCACGAGCTCGTGGATGCTTCCAAGAGTATTCACTACGACTCATACGGTCTCGGCACAATAACACCTAATGATGGCGTTATTTATTTCGCTGCTGACGTTCGTACAAACTTTGCTACTACCCCCTGGGTAAGAGTTTACGGTGCGACAGTTACAGGCAGCACTAGTAACGGCGGCGGTGACTACAAGTCTTCTGCTTACAAGGCAGACGGCAAGTGGGAGCGTGTTGTAATCAAGATTGAAAACGAAAATCTTGAAAAATTCAACCAGCTTCACATTATGTTCGCAGGCGGTTACGAAAATGCTAACTTCACTGAAGAGCATTACTACGACGTATCTGCAATGGCATTCTTCGCTGACGAATACAGCGCAAAGAACTTTGACTTTGCACCTTGCATAGCCGGCGGTAACGGTGAAGAGGTAGTATACCTTTCCGCTAACGGTAAGGATATATACTCCGGTCTTTCCGCGGATGCTCCCGTTGCTACACTCACAAGAGCAAATGCTGTAGCAAAGGCTAATGCATCTGTTGATACATATGTTATTCTCGACAACTTCAAGACAGCCAAGGACGCTGAAGAAATCGGTGTGGCAGGCAGAACAATTACCGTAACAGGTAAGACAGCAAATGTTGTATTCAACTACGATGCTAATGCAAGCGGCACAGACGATGACCTTGTTCTTGCAGGCCCCATTGTTTTCGAAAACATCACAATCAAGGACGGCTCCGGCGACGGTATGATTCAGGCAAGAGGCAACAAGCTTGTCTTCGGCGAGGGTCTTACAAACAAGGATGACAAGACAGAATTTTCTGCTTACAGCGGTACAAACAACGAATTCGAAGTTAACAGCGGTAACTTCGCAAGAGTTCTTATAGGACCTATCAGCGGTACATATAAGGGCAACACAACTCTTACTGTTAACGGCGGTAGTATCGGTACAATCAACCTTGCACACGGTTGGAAGAGCTCACCTACAGCATACGGTAAGTTCATCGTTAACATCAACGGTGGTAATGTGGGCGGTATCACCCTTAACTCCAATGGTGCTGTTGCTGCGACACAGTACAAGGGTCTCAGATACTACACAATCAACGGTGGTTCTGTTGATGCAATCGTAACAACAGAAAGCTCCACATACGGCGACAGTGCAAGCGCTAATCCCGCAAGAGAAGGCGTAACCGTATTCGAAATCAATGCAGTTAACGCTGTTAAGGGCAATATCTCGCTCGGTAACAACATTGACGATAAGACACCCGAAGAAGACAAAGCTACAAGAGTTATCATCTTCAACAACGGCACAATGGCTACATATGCAGGTCAGGTTACAGATACAAAGGCAAAGACAATCGACGTAACAGGCGGTTATCTTAAGGCTGATGTAAGCTACGATGCTTCCACATATGCGGCAACTCTCAACGGCTTCACATATGAAGCAAACTCCGACGATTACGACTCTGTAAGAGTTGGTACAACAGTTCTCAAGCTTGCAGACCTTGAAAATGATCTTATCCCCGCTTCTCTCTTTGCAGACGGTACAACAACAGTAGGCTTCTTCGAATCCGAAGCTGACCTCTTTGAAGACCTCTACATTTCCGCAAGCGGTGACGATGCTAACAGAGGTAACTCTCCCGCAGCTCCCGTTAAGACATTCAAGAGAGCAAGAGAAATCATGGATGCTGAAGGCTCTATCGTAGATACAGTATACATTATGGGTACTGTTGCGGTAGGTGCTGACGACAAGACAAACGGAAAGTCTATAGGTTTCGGTACAGCAGGCAGAAAGATTACTTACCTCGGCTACACAGATGACAATGTTGCAGACATCATCGACTGCTCCGCATACTGTGCATACCTCATGGGCGATGTTGAAATGGATAACTTCACATTCCAGCAGCAGACAACATGGGACGGTAAGCTCACACTCGAAAACCACGATATCACAGTTGGCGCAAACATGAAGTTCGCAGGTATCACTTCCGGTAATCTTACACTCGGTAGCGGTACAGCCACAGTTCTCGCAAACTTCTACTATGCGGCAGGCGGTAACAACTCCGGTAACATCCCCAGCCCCATGCTCAACACAATTACCGTTAAGGGCGGTACAATCGATAAGGTTATGCCCGGTATCTACAGCGGTAGCTGGACATTCAAGGGTGATGTAACAGTTAACCTCGAAGGTAACACAGTAATTAATACACTCTCCGCTCACGGTCAGGGTTACGACAATGTAATCAAGACATACGGCGCAATCAGAGTTAACCTCAAGGACAATGCAAAGATTGGCACAATCACAGCTAACGCAACAGGCGGTGGCTCCGGTAAGGGCTCCATCGGTAGCTACAGCGGTCTCCGTGAAATCACACTTGACGGTGGCTCCATCACAAAGATTAATACAACAGGCAGACACTCCTCCGGTATCGGTACAGCTGAAAAGAGAGAAGCTCTCTGGGTTATCACAGCTAACAAGGGTTCTGTTTCTGAAATCGTAAAGGAACACACAAACGATAACGAAAACTCCAAGGTTTATGCAATCTTCAACGACGGCGTTGAACCCGGCACAACCTCAGGACCTGTTACTGTTCTTAATGTTAAGGGCGGTAAGGTAGCGGCTGATACAACAGTATCCGCAGACTACGCAAGTGCAACTCTCAACAAGTTCACATACACAGCAAACGCAAGCAGCGATGCTGATGCTATCAAGATTACAGCAGGCGAAACATCCACAACATATGAGCTCGCAGATCTTAACGGCGAAATCTCTCTTGACAAGATCACAGAGGGTGCTGTTAACACAATCGAGTTTGTTGTTAAGGACGAGCTTGCACACATCGCGGCTTACAGAGCAGCAGGCTATGAAATTGTTTACTTAACAGATGTAATTTCTACTCCTGTTAAGGAAAAGACAGCTGAAGGCAAGAAGGTAGTATTTGCTCTTAAAAAGGATATTAACCTCACAGGCTCACTCACACTTTCACACAACGGTGGTACATTCGTAATCACATCCGCCGGCGGTGCGATTAACATGGGCACAAACAGTGTGACATTCGGTACAGATAAGAATGCCGATATCATACTCGACAATGTTGCATTCAACAAGGGTAACGGTGAAAGAGGTCTTAACGCATTCGGTAACAACCTCACACTCACAGAAACCTTTACAACAACATCAACAGACGCCAACGCACTTTATGTAAACGCTACAGCTGACGGTGGCTCAGGTACATCTAACGGTAACACACTTACAATCGAAACTCCCTCAAAGGTATTGGTTCGTTGCTCCGGCTGGAGTGGTAACTTCACAAACGGTGACGTTAACTATGTGTTCGGTAAGAATGCAAATGCATACCTTGTCGTTGCAGGTAAGGTAGGTAAGGAAGGCATTCAGGCACAGCTTAAGGGTAACGCAACAGTTACAGTTAAGGACAATGCAAACCTTACCAAGATTGTTCTTGCAGAAGGATACTCCTACATGACAGGCAACCTTGCTATTACAATCAAGGACAACGCTAATGTAGGTGAAATCAGCATCGGTAAGGAAGTTGGCGGTAATGCATACATCGACATCCAGGACGGTACTGTAGGTCCTATCACAGTAACATCCGGTGTTGTTAAGGGCAAGTCCGTTATCAAGGCTAACACAGACAAGGCAACAGTTGGTGCAATCACAGGTGCATCCTACGCAGTTAAGTACAACGGTAACCTCGGTGGCGTTGCATACTCCGCTGACTATGCATCCGTAGTTCTTACACCCAACGATTCCGTTAAGTATGTAAGACTTACAAACGGCGACACAGTTAAGGAATACGATGTGGAAGGTAACGAAGTTGACCTCCTCGAAGACCTTACATTCGCTCTCGCTGAAGGCGTAACAACAGTTGAATTCCTTACAGAAGGCACACTCGCTCCCACAACAGCAAATGCAGTATTCAACGCAAACGGCGGTGCTTGGGGCGAAGAAACAACAAAGACAGTTGTAACAACAATCGGTGAAGTTCCCGTAGCTCCCGAAGCACCCGCAAAGGAAGGCTTCACATTCAAGGGCTGGACTCCCGAGCTTGCAGCTATCACAGCTGCAGGTGCAACATACACAGCAGTTTGGGAAGCAAATGCTCCCACAACAGCAACACTCAAGTTCTATGACGGTGATACACTCTTCGTAGAAAAGACAGTTGCAATCGGCGCAACAGAAGACGTTCTCCCCGTATGGTCCGATAAGGGTCTTGAAAATGCGGCTACAAACGACACATTTGCACGTCCCGTAAAGCCCGGTTACTACCTCAAGGGTTGGGCGGCACAGGGCTCTACAGATGTTCTCGTTGCAGGCGAATTCGCAGCAACTCAGGATGCATCCTACTATGCAGTTTGGGAAGAAGCTGATATGATCGCAGACGGTGAAGTAACAATTACTCTCGTTTCCGACATTGCAAACTCTCCCATCCCCGCAGATGCAACAGTATTCAAGACAACAAAGAACGGCGACAAGTACGAGGGTGCATTCGCACAGAACTACAATGCAGACGGTACAGTTTACACAACGGTTAACTCCGCTCTCGCAGTTCCCGGTCTTGCAAAGGATACAGAAGGCTCTACAGGCAAGACAACAACATCCAGCTACTACGGAACAAGCGGCAACGTAACATCCGTACTCTTCCCCGAAGGTGTTGTAAGCACATGGTACAAGTGGAATGACGGTAAGTACCTCGGCTTTGAAACACCCATCACAGGCGAAGACATCAACGTAGCATACGTAATCAATGCATCTCCCTCTGCTTCCACAAAGAGAGGCTTCTACCTCGAAGCAGGCGATGTTGCAGGTACACTTAACCTTGCTACAGTTAAGGAAGGCACAGCAGACTTCGTTGTTTCCTTCAAGGCAGACCTTGCAGAAGGCGACATCATCAAGTACGCTGCTCCCGCAGACTTTGACAACAGCACAATCAAGGCTGCACAGATTCTCGCAGTTTACGTTTGGGAAGACGCTCCCGTAGCTCCCACAACAGCAAACGCAACATTCAACGCAAACGGCGGTGCTTGGGGCGAAGAAACAACAAAGACAGTTGTAACAACAATCGGTGAGGTTCCCGTAGCTCCCGAAGCTCCCGCAAAGGCAGGCTTCACATTCAAGGGATGGTCTCCCGAGCTTACAGCAATCACAGCTGAAGGCGCAACATACACAGCAGTTTGGGAAGCTCTCGTTGTAAACGAGCCCGTGAAGATGTTTGCAGCAAACACATTCACACACTTCTATACTGCTTCCGGAAGCAATATGTCCGTTACAACGGGCACAGATGCCGAAACAAGATATGTATACAAGAGATATGCATTCAAGGACGGCACAGCTCCCGCAACACCCGCAGAAACATACTGCGACTCTTATGCAAACCTCGGTATGACAGTTGAAAACGGTCTTGTATATTATGTGGTTATTATGAGAACCAACCAGACCGGTACTCCCAACATTCGTCCTCTCCAGGGTACAGGCATCGGCGACAGATACTATGCTTCCGCACCTCTTAAGGCTGACGGCACATGGGAACGCGTTGTTATCAAGATGGAAAAGGCAGGTCTCAAAGACTTCAAGCAGATGCATATGAGACTCCTCGGTGAAGTACAGACAGATAAGATCAGAGCTGACTTCTACTATGACATCGCAGGCTACGCATTCTTCAGCGACGAATATAGCGCAAACAACTACGACTTCACACCTTACATCATCGGCTACGAAGAAGCAAACGCAGTTTATGTAAACGCAACCGCAGGTGACGATGCAAACCACGGACGTACATCCAAGTTCGCAGTAAAGACACTTTCCAAGGCTGAAACACTTCTTAAGACAGAAGGCCTTGACACTCTCTATGTTATCGGTAACGGTCAGCTCAACTCCGATGCAATTACATTCGGTGTAGCAGGCAAGACAATCAAGGTTAGAGGTTACAACGGCTCTTCCGACGTATTCGACGTAAGCGCAGGTCACCTCAGACACACAGGCTCTGTTGACTATGACAATGTAACCATCAAGATTAAGGATGGCGACGGTCGCTTCATGGCTCAGGGTAACGATATCACAATCGGTACAGGCGTTGTTACAAACGCAAGACTCTCCCAGTTCTACTACGGAGGCAACAAGCTTGAAACCGCAGCTGATTCTACAATCACCCTCAAGGCAGGTACATGGGGTTCTGTTCATGTTGGTAACTGGACAGACGGCAGCTACTACGGTACATCCACAATAGTTATCGATGGTGCTACCGTTGGCAGCGTCAAGTTCGGTCACGGCTCCGGTACAAAGCAGACATTCAATGGTACAGGTAAGGTAATCCTTAACAGCGGTACAATCGAGGCATTCAACCTTGACAGTGCTACAGATGCAGCTGTTAACAGCTACAACGGTCTCCGTTACTTCACCCTTAACGGCGGTAAGGTAACAGGCAATATGACCATTACATCCAAGGATTCAAATAAAGACGGTTCAAAGACAAGCACCGCAACAGGTGTAACCGTAATTGAAATCAATGCTCCCGGCATTCTCGAGGGTAGCATCACAAAGGGTAAGGCAGACGACCCCGATGCAAAGAGAATCGTAATCTACAACAACGACTCCTACGTTGAAGGCAAGGTTACAGATGCAGATGCAATCGTAATCAAGGCAATTGGCGCAAAGCTTCACGCAGACGTTACTGTTGCAAACGATTTTGTAACAACAACACACAACGGCTATACATACGAGCTTCCCGAAGGCTCTGCAGCAAATGCTGTTAAGGTTGGCGAAGAAACAATGCTTCTCGAAGACCTTAACGGTGTAATCCCTGCATCCAAGTTCGTTGCAGGTGTTAATACTGCTGAATTCACAACTGTAAGTGTTGTTACATCCGCAAATGCAATCTTTGACGCTAACGGTGGTAAGTTTGCAGACGGCGCAGCAACTGTAACAGTTGAAACAAAGATTGACGAAACTCCCGTAGCTCCCGCGGCTCCCACAAAGGACGGCTACACATTCAAGGGCTGGACTCCCGAGCTTACAGCTATCACATCTGCAGGTGCAACATACACAGCAGTTTGGGAAGCAACAGTAAGAACATTCGAAAACGCTGTATACCTCGGCGACGCAGGTGCTGATACAAACGATGGTCTTACACCCGCAACTCTCGTTAAGACTCTTAAGAGAGCACAGGAAGTTGTTCTTGCAAATGAAGACATCGACACAATCGTTGTAGTTGGTACATACTCCAAGAGCAATGAGTCTGCTTCTTCTACAAATGACTTCCTCAAGGGCGCAAACAGAAAGATTACAATCACAGGTCAGACAGTTGAATCCGTATTCGACATGAAGTACGGCAGCAGCGACTCTCACCTCAGACTCGGCAACGACATCGAATTCAACAACCTTGAGATTAATGCATCCAGTGGTGACGGCGGTATCATGTCTATGGGTTATGAGCTCACCTTCGGTGAAAACTTAACAGTCAACGGACAGAAGATAGGCTTCCTCCACTACAACAACCAGCTCAAGGATAACGGTATTATCAATATCAAGAGCGGTACATTCGGAAGAGTTGACCTTGGTGTTCAGTCCGGTCAGACCTACAGAGGTACATCTACAATCAACGTTTACGGTGGTGAAGTAGGTGCAATCAGAAACGGTCACGGCTGGAAGGGTAATCAGGCTGTATACGGTATCAACAATGTTAATGTCAACGGCGGTTCTGTAGGCTACATCAACCTCGGTTCTTCTGCTGATACTGCTGTTACAAACTACTCCGGTCTCAGATACTTCACAATCAACGACGGTACAGTAGGTGATATCACAATCACAGGCTCCTCCGTATCCAAGGTTTACGACACAGATAAGTCTCAGACAGCTTCTGTTCGTGCAGGTGTAACCGTAGTTGAATATAACGGCGGTACAATCGGCAAAATCCAGGTTGGTACAAACAAGCAGACAGGTGCGGCTGATCCCGACGATGCTACAAGAGTAGTAATCCTTAACAACAATATGACTGCAAATGTAACAGATACAGGCGCAATCGTAGTTAAGGCAATCGGCGGTAAGCTCCACGCTGCTACAAACGCACAGGAAACATATCCCGCAGATCGTACAAATATTGACTCCAACTGGGGTAAGGCAATAGTTCTCAAGGGCTTCACATACGAGCTTCCCGCAGATTCCACAGCAAACGCTGTTAAGATTGACGGTGGCGAAGCAATCCTCCTTGAAAACTATACAAACGACATCATCACAGGCATCACAACAGCAGGCGAACATACAGTTGAATTCGTAACTGTTGAAGAAGAGGTTGAGTATGCAATTGTTAAGTTCGTTGTAAACGGCACAGAAACAGAAGCAGAATACCAGGTAGGCGCGGCAGTAACATTCCCCGCAGTAACAACAGTTCCCGCTCCCACAAAGGATGCTTACTACACATTCAAGGCTTGGAACGACGGCACAGCTGACGTTGATGCTACATACACAGCTCCCGCAGGTGGCGCAACACTTACAGCAACATTCAACGAAATCGCAATGCCCGAATCGGCATACAAGAACTATGTTGCAGCAGACCTCGGTGTAGTTAACAATGTAGCAGGCGTATTTACAAGAGAAAACGCAACAATTGATGGCGTTGAAGCAGTTAAGATTATCCCCGGTAGCGAAGGTAACGCAACAACAACCTCTATCAATATCGAAGGCTCCGGCAGATATCCTCTCAACTACTCAACAGGTGCTAACAGCACAGTTCTTAACCCCGCAATTTACGAATACGCAGTATACAGATACTACTATGTTCCCGGCGTGAACACAGAAACAAGAAAGTTCAACGTTTGGTATCAGAAGCATCCTTGGGAGAATACAACTCTTGTAGCGGCTGATATGCTCAGCGTTGATATGGAAGCAGGCAAGTGGACATATGTAGTAGACAAGATGGACAGAGCAGACGGCAAGACTCCCGACCTCTCCATCCAGTTCCACATAAGACCTATGAACGAGGTTAAGGCAAGCGCACTTGCCGCTAACGGAGAATATGTATACATTGACTCCATGTACCTCTTCAAGTCCGAACCCACAGTTGCAACAGTAACATTCAAGGGCGAAGACGGCGCTGTTCTCTACGCAATCGACGCACTCAACAGCGAAGCAGTAAGATTCAACGGTACAGCCCCCGAAAAGGCTGACCACGAATTCCTCGGCTGGGCTGTTGAAGGAACAACAGACGTTGTTGATGAATTCACATTCGCAGAAGACACAACACTCGTTCCCGTATTCAAGAGCACAATCGTTGAGCCCGCAGAATACAAGACATACGGTGTATACGATGAAGCAGCAGGCACATACACAGTTGAGCTCAAGATTACAAACGTTAAGGCTCACATGGGCTCCTTCGGCTTCGTTCTTCCCGGACTTGTTGAAGTAATTCCTGCAGAAGGCGTAACACTCTTCTCCGAAATAGGTACAGCAGTATCTCCCATCTTTGCAAAGGGCGATGACTACTACGCAAACACATGGGCAATCGAAGAAGCTCCCGGATACATTGATGCAACAAACGAAGAGGTTCTCATTGCAACATTCGTACTCAATGCAACAGCTTCCTTCCCGGACAAGTTCCTTGAATATGTTGTTTCGGCAGACGCAGATCCTAAGTACTTCAACGGTACAAACTACCTCGTAGCTCCTTACACAAATGGCCTCGACACAGATAAGATTGCAGTTGTATACACAGCTCACAAGGATGACATCATCGAAGCAGTTGTTGAAGCTGACTACGAATACAAGACATACGGTAACTACAACCCCGTAACAGGCGACTACACAATCAAGGTTGCTTACAAGGGCGGTAAGGTTAACGCAGGTGCATTCGGTATCGCATTCAACAGCGACTACATGACATTCGATCCTGATGCTTCCAACGCACTTGTTCTTGCAGAAGGTATTGCAAACTACCTCGGCATTGAGCTTGCTATGAGCGAAGACGGCGTAGCATTCGTATGGGACGGCTCCGCAAATGATGCAGACGGCTACATCGATGCAACAGAAGAGGTTGTTATCGCAACAATCGCTGCTAAGATGACAGAAGACCAGAGAGCAGCTTACGAAGCAGCAGGCACTCCTGCATTCGAGCTTCTCGATATCGCAGACGTTGAAGATGCTGAAAAGTATGTTGACGCAGAAGGCAACTACCTCGTGGCTCTCTATGTAGACGGTCTCGAAGTAACAAGAGTTGCAACAGCTTACACAACACATGCAGATACAGAGCTTGAAATCACAACTGCTGACGTTAAGGTTATCGTAACCTTCGATGACAAGGATGGCGAAACAGTTTCCAACATCGGTTACATTTGGAAGGACCTTGATGAACCTGTAGTAATTGATGATATAGGCAACACAGAAGCAACTCTTGAATATGTATTCAAGGATGCAAAGGTTGGCGATACAATCGTGATCAAGGTTGCTAAGAACGGTTACGTCACAGCACTTGAAGAGGTTACCGTATCTGCGGCAGGCAACGTTGTTGAGATTACAGTACTCGGCGGTGACATCAAGGAATCCACCACTGCAATCTGCGGTGACGGCACAGTTGATCTCTCCGACTTCATCAGAGTTGTAAGAGCATTCGACTCCGCAGCTACAGATGAGTACAAGAGCACAGTTGACATCAACGAAGACGGCGCAGTTAACGTAACCGACCTCGGTATCGTTAAGGCAAACTTCGGTACTGTAAGTGGCAGCAACCTTAAGTAATTCCTGATTTTTCATCGGAATCAAATAAAAGATCCATCCTCTGCTTCGGCAGGGGATGGATTTTTTAATGCATAATTCATAATGCATAATGCATAATCGGATGTGGGGGATTTGAAATTGAAAGCTGTGAATGTGCATTGACGGCATAAAAAAAGCCACGCATTTCTGCGTGGCTGTGAGGATGTTCTGTTGTTGGTTATATGTTCTTTGAATCTCGGTATTCCTTTGGAGTTTTTCCGAAGGTTTCCTTGAAGTGCTTATAGAAAAGCTTTCTGTCGCTGTAGCCCACGACGGAGATTACATCATCTACCGTCCTGCCCTTGTCGCACAGAAGCTCTGCGGCTTTATCCATTCGTTTTTCCTTTATGTAGGCGGAAAAGGACTTGCCGTAGTGCTTTTTCAGAAGCCGTCCGAAATAGGCGGGGTTGTAGAAGCTCATGCCCGCAATGTCGGCAAGAGTTATTTTGTCAAAGCAGTTTTCCTCAATGTAGGATGCTATGTCCGCGGGAAGGTCGAGAATACCACCGTCGTCCGTGTTGGCTTTCCTTGAAAGATTCCGCAGAAGAAGGGAGAATATAACCTGCAGATAACCGCGAAGTGTGCTTCGGTAGCCCAGCTTCTTTTCCGCATATTCCGTCAGCATTGCGTTCACCGCGTTGTCTATTTCCTGAAGCTCTCTTCCCGAGAAGGAAACCGACTGCCTTAAAAAATCGTGCTCCGAGCCGAATTCCTCGAAAAGGGACAGCGCGAATATTTCCTCTATGTTCTCCGAATTCACAAGCTCACGGCTGAGAAAAACAGGGTTTATCAGTATGTTTACAAAATCAAATTCCGAATCCGTCACAAATCCGTGGCTCTGACCGAAGTTTATGTACAGCAAATCGCCGTGCTTAACCTTGTATTCCTTATCCCCGATGTACTGCGTTCCGCTTCCCGAAACAATGTAAACAAGCTCCACGAATTCGTGAAGATGACAGGTCTTTTTTCTGTCTGTGCCGCAATGACCCTTGAAAACGCTTATGTCATCGTTGGGTATCTGTCGCTCTTTTTTGTAGATGTACACCTTTTGACCTCACTTAAGCATTTTTATGTCACGAATGAGCGCATCGACATCCTCGTCCCTTGTTGCCCAGCTTGTGCAGAATCTCACCGCCGTGCGGGATTCGTCAAGCTTTTCAATAGGCAAAAAGCCGTATTTGGCGGACAGTGTATCGATTTCCTCTTTTGTGAAAATGGGGAACTGCTGATTGGTAACCGAGTCGAAGTAAAACTCAAATCCGCATTCGGCAAAGGCGTTTCTTATCCTGAGCGCAAGTACATTTGCGTTCTTGCAGGCTCTCTCGTAAAGCCCGTCTTTGAAAAGCTCGCAGAACTGAATCCCCAGAAGTCTGCCCTTTGCAAGTAGCGCACCCTTCTGCTTTATACAATAGCGAAAATCTGCCTTGATTTCGTCGTTGGTTATAACCACAGCCTCACCAAAAAGCGCACCGCACTTTGTACCGCCAATATAGAAGCAGTCGCAAAGTCTTGCGAGGTCGGGAAGGGTAACGTCCGTACCCTCTGCCACAAGTCCGTAGCCGAGCCTTGCACCGTCAAGATACAGATAGAAATTACACTTTTTGCATGCCTCGGATATTTCCTCAAGCTCTCTTTTGCTATATAGCGTACCCCATTCGGTGGGATGTGAGATGTATACAACCTTCGGCTGAGTTATATGCTCACGGGACTCGTCCTCAAAATGTGCTCTGTAGGCTTTGTAAACATCATCGGCACATATCTTACCGAGGTTTCCCTGTACCGTCATAACCTTGTGACCGGTAGCCTCGATTGCTCCCGTTTCGTGTGTGTTTATATGCCCGCTATCCGCACAGAGCACCGCCTGATAGGGGCGAAGCAGGGAAGAGATGACGGTGAGATTTGTCTGTGTGCCTCCCACAAGGAAATGCACATCAGAGCTCGGTGCATTGCAGGCGGACTTTATATATTCCCTTGCTTCGGCACAGTACTCATCCTCGCCGTAGCCTGTGGTCTGCTCGAAATTTGTCTTTACGAGCGCATCGAGAATTTCGGGAAGTGCGCCCTCGGTATAGTCGCTGTTGAATCTTATCATATCTTAGTCCTCACCGAAAAGCTCTACGAAAATCGGGTCTCTCTTGAGAGAAGGCAGAAATACCTTCATAATGTCGTCTGTCTTAATCTTGAGGCTGGATGTGTTGATGCAAGGATGAGCAACGATATATTCGCTCTGCATTACATCTCTGTCAATAAGAAGGCGCACTCTCTTGTCGGAATCGTTGATAAGACCGAGAATTGTAAGAGAGCCGGGAGTGATATCAAGAAGCTCCTCCATAAGCTCACCGCTTGCAAAGGAAAGCCTTGCGGAGCCAATCTGCTTTGAAAGCTCCTTTGTCTTGAACTTCTTGTCCGCAGGCATAAGAAGCATATAAAACTCCGTCTTCTGCGAGTTGCAAAGAAGAAGATTCTTGACCGTACCCACACCGAGAAGCTCGTCCGTAGCGGTGCAATCCTTCATAGTGTCGTAGGCGGCGTGGTCTACTCTGTCGTATTCAATGCCGAGACCGTCGAGATAATCGTAAACCTTTATTTCCTTCGGAAGTCTGTCGGATATGTCCGCGGGTCTTCCTTTTTCTATTTTAAGCTCCATAATGTTCTCCTTGAGTTTTAATATAACAACACTATAATATCACCTTTTTTCGTCATATTCAATGTAATTAGATAAATTTATCAAAAATAATCTGAATTTTTACATTTGTCTTGTTATTTGTTAATGGAATTTTTCGTGATTTTCTTGACAAAACAAAAAATATATGGTAATATTAATATGATGTATTATGATGCAATAATTTTTTGAAAGGTACGATAATATGAACTTCAAGAAGATTTTGGCGATATCTCTCGCAACACTTTCCGTATTCGGAAGTGCAGTAGCAGTAAATGCACAGGAAGTTGAAGAAATCACAGAGGAAGCCGTTCTTACAGAGGAAGCAGAGCTTCTCGCTATCAACGAGGTAACCTCAGGCGTATTTACATACGAATGTGATACATCCGCAAAGACCGCAAAGGTAATTGCCGTTTCCGAAACCGCAAAGGGTGCCGCAGTTCCCGCAACGGTAAAGTCGGGCAGCACAGAATGCAAGATTATCGCAATTGCAGACGGCGTAGGCTCCGGTATTGAAACTCTCGAAACCGTTTCCTTCACAAACGCTACAAACCTTGTAACAATCGGTGAGAACTGCTTCTCATACTGTCCCAAGCTTTACAGCGTTGCTTTTAACTCAAGCTCAAAGAACTCCAAGATTACAACAATCGGTAATAACTCATTCTATTATTGCCCCAAGCTTACAAGCGTAACAAACACATCGGCTCAGACAAAGCTTTCCGACATAGGCTCATCCGTATTCGGTCTCACACCTTATATGGACGGTCTGACAGATGAATTCGTAATGCTCGGAAGCGTGCTTGTAAAGTACAACGGCTCAAAGACAGATGTTGTTCTCCCCGATGGTACACTTGCAGTTGCTGATGCATTTTTCGGCAAGGGCATCACATCCGTTGACCTCGGCGAGGATCTCGTTACAATCGGCAACAACGCATTCTACGGCTGCAGAAGCCTTAAATCCATAGAAATTCCCGCATCCTGCACAAAGGTTGGCGATATGGCATTTGCAGGCTGTACATCCCTTAAGACAGTTGAATACAAGGGCGGCCTTACAAGCATCGGCTTCTGCTCCTTCGCAAACTGCTCCGAGCTTGTAAGCTTCAAGAACACAGGCACAAAGGCAAGCAAGCTTGCAACAATCGGTGAATGCGCATTCTGGAATGACAGAAAGCTTTATCAGCTCGATGCAGGTGTAATCGTAAATGTTAATGTAGGCTCCTTCTGGAACTGCTTCGGCGAAACTCCTGAGGATGTTGAGCTTTACTACTACAGAATTCCCGAAACCGTAAAGACTATAGCAGAAGGCGGCTACGGCAACCTCTGGTTCTCCTATGTAACAGTACCCGCAAGCATCGAAGCACTCGCTTCCACAGCATTCGGAAGCACAAGCGGTCCGACATACGTTACAGTTAAGGGCTCCAAGGCTGAAGAATACTTCAAGAACAGCGGCTACTACTACATCAACTACGGCGATATGGACGCAGACGGCGGAATCCAGAGCTACGACCTTCAGAGAGTAGCCGAATACATCGCAATGGGTATTAAGGACCTTAACCACGACTGGGGCGAGGCTGTTATCGCAGACGTAGACGGTGACAATGACCTTACAACAAAGGACCTTTATGATTTGTTCAAGTCCATAAAGGCTGAATACGAAGCAGAAAAGAAGTAAAATAAAAATTGGGAGAGTCTGAGACTCTCCTTTTTTTCTTATTTCCTACTCTTTCTTTCGTATTCCTCGATGCCCGACTTCCACTCTCTGCCGAGGGGCTTTGAACATCTTACGGCGGATGCCGCATAGCATACGGCATCGTAGTTCATCGCCGTACCCGCGGAGTCACTGCAATATTTTACCGCTCTGTCCTCACGGATTCCTATGTTGTCCGCAGCGGAAACAGCATCAATGTTAGCACCCATAAAGATGAATTCCCAGCCGTCCTTTTCCTGCTTGCTCTTTACCATAGACTTTATCTTTTCTGCATTGAAGCGTCTGCTTGCATTCTCCATTCCGTCTGTGGTTATAACGAAAAGAGTCTTTGAGGGAACATCCTCGGAGCGAATGTACTTTCTTACGTTGTCAATATGCTCGATTGTCTGACCGACAGCATCAAGAAGTGCCGTTGAGCCTCTTACATAATATTCCTTATCGGTCATGGGAGAAATCATCTTGAGATTTACTCTGTCGTGAATCATTTCGGATTCGTGGTCAAAAAGGACGGTTGTTACAAGGCATTCGCCCTCCTCCTGCTTCTGCTTTCCGATAAGGGAGTTGAAGCCTCCGATGGTGTCCTTCTCAAGTCCCGACATAGATCCGCTTCTGTCAAGGATGAATACAAGCTCGCAGATGTTGTTTTCTGTCTTTACTGTGGATTCTGTGTTTTCTGTGGCGTTCTTTGTGAATGTGTTCTTGAAAAAGCTCATGGTCTTTTTTCCTTTCATATATAAAATATTTAACCGCAAGGTCTTGTTTGTTCCTTACGGTTATTATTATACACATTTTTAAATATGAAAGGTCGCTTGTCATGCGACAAATGAAAATTATATTCCGAGGAATTTTTTAATCTCGGCAAGTCTCTTTTCCGCAACCGCACGACCGCTTTCGTATGCGACACGGAGCTTTTCCTCATCGTGCTCCGCGTGCTTGAGCTCAAGGGGCTTTTCCGGACGGATAACAAGCACCTCGCCGCTTTTTTCGCGCTCTGCAATATATTCAAGCTGTCTGTTGTACATAATATGTCTTTCCGCAATAGCCTTTGCCATATTGGGATATCTTGCATATACAAGCGGAGCGATGGGGGAGAGCGGATTCTTTTCCTTTGTATATCCGAGCTCACGTGTGGTTACAACTATATTTCTGTTGTAGCCCTCCTTCTCAAAGTATTCCAGCGGAATTGAATCGGAAATACCTCCGTCAAGAAGTTTTTTGCCGCCCACCCTTACAATTCTTGAAACAAAGGGCATAGATGCCGAGGCACGCATAAATTCCGTGAAATCGCCCTCTGCCTTGTCAAAGGAGCGGTAAACGGGCTTGCCTGTTTCCACATCCGTTGCCACTATATAAAATTTCATTCTGCTGTTGTTGAAGGCTTCTTTGTCAAACACGTCAAGCTTTTCGGGAAGGTCGTAGTAGCAGAACTTCTTGCCGTACATATCCCCTGTGAGAATAAGATTCCTGAAGGAGCAATACCTCTTGTCACGGCAGTATTTGATGTTGTATCTGTATGTCCTGCCCTTTTGCCAAGACTGATAACTGCATCCGAAGCAAGCACCTGCGGAAACGCCTATTAGTCCGTCGAAATCAATGCCGTTCTCTATAAAAACGTCAAGCACGCCCGCGGTGAACATTCCGCGCATAGCACCGCCCTCAAGAACAAGTCCCGTTTTAATGTTTCCCATAATATATAATTCCTTTGCTCTTTTTTATACTCCCGCTACATCCTCAAGGGTCTTGCCCTCAAGTCTGTAAACCGTCCATTCGTCCATAGGAACGGCACCCAGCGACTTGTAGAAGGCTATGCTGTTCTCGTTCCAGTCAAGACAGCTCCATTCCATTCTGCCGTAGCCTCTCTCTACCGCAATTCTCGCCATAGTCTGTAAAAGTGCCTTGCCGTAGCCCTTGCCACGGTACTCGGGAAGCACGAACAAATCCTCAAGATAAAGTCCACTTCTGCCGAGGAAGGTAGAGAAGTTGTGGAAAAACAGCGCAAAGCCTACCTTCTTGTCGTCCTCAAGGGCGAAAAGCACCTCTGCCGATTTTCTTGCAAATATCCATTCGTGAAGCATAGCCTCCGTTGCGACAACAGCGCCTGAGAGATTTTCGTATGCCGCAAGACGGTTTATAAAATCAAGTATGTCCGCAACCTCGTATTCGGTTGCTTCTCTTATTGTAAATGCCATAATTATCTCCTTATTTGTTATGATGCACCCAAAAGATTCTGGTCAAAAGCGAAGAGAGCATCGTTTATTTCGTATATGTCGTAATTTCCGTTTGTTATAAAAAACTGAATTATAACATCGAATTTGCTTGACGGTGACAGTGCAAAGCCCGCTCTTTCAAGAAGCATACGGGTGTCGTCGAGATTCAGCCTCAACGCAATCGCAAACGCAAGTACGGTGGATTTTGACGGCTTGTAGTTCTTGTTGCTCCTTATTTTTGAGAACAGCTTTCTGTCGATATTCGCCCGCTTGTAGCACTCGGCATCCGACATTCCCGAGGCATCTATCAATTGAAGTAATGTTTCGGAAAAGCTCATATCGAGATTGTCCAGCATATCCTCAAGGCTGTTGCTCTTTTTTGCGGAAGCCTTCGCCATCTTCGGAATTGCACTTCCGATAACACTCGGAGCGGAGCTTTCCCACACCTTCGCAGAGCGTGATTTCCGCACAGGTGACTGTTGCATCGGGTAATCCGAATCCTCGCAAATGCATCCGTCAACCCGCTCCTCTTCAGCAAAAAGAGACTCGACCTCCGTACACGGCGCGGAGCATTCGCATTTATCCACCACATTTCTGTCGGAAACAGTAAATAAGCTCTTCGGTATGTCATCCGTACCCGAAATGCCGTTTTGCATCATATAGTACTCAATCTGAGAGTACAAGCGTCCCTTTTCCGGCATCATATCACGGCGCTTCAAAAGATATACTGTAATACCGTCATACTCATCAAGGAAGCGAAGAATTTCCCTTTTCGCAATCTCAGTTGCCTCGGCTATGGGATATCCGTACGCACCTGCCGAAATAATCGGAACGGCAACCGTGCGACATCTCTTTTTCAAGGCAAGAGCAAGGGCATTGCGGTAGCACTCACAAAGAAGCTCGCGCTCGTTACCGCTTCCGCCCTGCCATATTGGACCTACCGTGTGAATTATGTATTTTGCGGGAAGGTCGTATCCCTTTGTGATTTTAGCCTCGCCCGTCTTACAGCCTCCGAGCCTTCTGCACTCATCAAGAAGTTTTGTGCCTGCAGCCTTGTGTATCTCACCGTCAAGACCTCCACCGCCCAGAAGCGTGGGATTGGCGGGATTTACAATCGCATCGACATTCATTTTTGTAATATCGCTTTCAGCAAGAATAAGTGGCATAAAATCACCTCCGTTACCCTAATTATAACATACTATTATGAACATATATTTGTAAAATTAAAAATATGTGGAGAGACTTGTGCTTTTTTCTATTGACAAATCACAATAAAAATTGTAAAATAACAAGGTATTGTTTCCGTGCTTTAAAAATGCGAAAAACGGACAGACTATAACAAATTATCATCGAAAGGATTTATAAAATGTATCAGGAAATAACAAAAAAGATGGACGAATATATTGCACTTCACAAGGATGAAATGCTTGATGTAATACTGAACCTCGCAAAGTACCCCTCGATTCTCGAGGAAGGCACAGAGGGCGCCCCCTTCGGAAAGCCCTGCCGAGAGTGCCTTGATGCGGCTGTTGAAATAATGAAGCAGCACGGCTTTACGGGCGGTGTAAGCTCGGACGGAAGCTACGGTCTTATGAATTACGGCAGCGGAGACAAGACAATCGGTCTTTTTGCACACACCGATGTAGTACCCGTTTCCCCCGAGGACTGGATTTACACAAAGCCCTTTGAGCCTAAAAGAATGGGCGATGTCCTTGTAGGCAGAGGTGTTGAGGACAACAAGGCGGGCGTTGCAGCTTCCATATATGCCGTAAAGCTTCTTGAATATGCGGGACTTGGACTCAAGAACAAGGTTTCCGTTTTCCTTGGCTCAAACGAGGAGTGCGGTATGGCGGATATCGAAGCCTTCGCAAGAGAAAACAAAATGCCCGATGTCAGCATAGTTCCCGATGCAGGCTTCCCCGTGTCCTTCGGAGAAAAGGGCATCTGCCGTGCACATATGATTATCGACGGCAAATTTGAGGAAATTACCGAATTCTGCGGCGGCACGGCATACAACATTATGCTGGACAGACTTCTTGTTAAAATCAAGTACAACGACGCACTCTATAACGAAATCTGCGACAAGGCAAAGGACAACAAATTCCTCGAAGCCGAAAAGGACGGCGACCTCATCGTCATCCGCGGCACGGGACTTCCCAAGCACGCCGCAAGCCCCGAGGGTGGTGTGAATGCCGCAAACGTGGTTTCTCTCGCACTTTGCGAATGCCCCTCGCTCTGCAAGAACGACAGAGATATGCTCGCACAGATAGCAGACCTTGCGGGTGACTTCTACGGCGAAAAGCTCGGTATTGCCTGCTGTGACGATTGCTTTGGCAAGCTTACAAGCGTAAACGGCATCTGCTCGCTTGAGGACGGAGTACCCAATATCGCCCTTGATATAAGATACGGCACAGGCATTACGGCAAATGAGCTTGAATCAAGAATCACCTCCGCATATCCTAAGGCATATATCCACGAAAACAAAGCAGGCTTTGCAATTCCCCGTGACGACAAAATCGCAGTAAGTCTTGAAAGAGTATATGCCGAGCTTTCCGGCAATCCAGATGCAAAGGGCTTCTATATGGGCGGAGGCACATATGCAAGATACCTCAGGAACGCATTCAGCGTTGGACTTCAGGCGGGCTATATCGAAAACGAAACCCCCGAGCTTCCCGCAGGTCATGGTGATGCACATCAGAGTGATGAAATCCTCCGTGTAAATCAGTTCGTTGAGGCGGTTAAGATTATTGCACTTATGCTTCACGAATGCGATAAGGCTCTTTCCGAATAAAATACAAAAAGATATCCCGCCGATGCCTTGCACCGACGGGAGCTTTGTTTTTACTTCTGTCTTGCCTTTTTAAGGTCCTTGATGTCGTGTCTGATTACACCGATAACTGCTGAGCAGAATGCGATAACCTCTGTTATAACGCCACCGACAGAGCCGGAGAACGCATTGTAAATAAGCCAGCAGGGACTCGAAATGAACTGTGAGCATCTTACCTTGAAGCCCGTCTCAAGTCTGTAGCCGACATTTGTTGCGATAACACCGAGCGTGGGAAGGAACTGTACTATCATATTCTTTACGCTTACTTCATAGCCGAAGGTTGTAAACTGAAGAGTGTAAATCACAAGCGCAAGAACTGTGAATATGTAAACCCAGCTGATATGTCTTGCCCAAGCGGATGTGCTTCTCTTCGCATAAATCATAGAGCGGATTGCGCACATAAGATTGAGAAGCGAGCCGGAAATCGCACCGAGCATAAAGAAGTGTACCGTCCACAGCACCGTAGAAACGCTCTGTACCGCCATAATGCCCTTCTGAGACTTGAACTGGAATGATGAAACCGTAAGCACAGTGGCAATATAGCCGATGATCTGTGTTATAATCTGATATTTATCCATAGTTTTCCTCCACATTGAAAAATCCAAAGCGTATTATAGCACTTTGTCACACAAAAGTCAAGTATATTTCGGCTGTCCCGCACAAAAATTATTCCCGTTTTTCCGAATGCCCAAAATGTCAATATATTTGCATTTATATCCCTTTTTTAGGATTGACAGAGGCGTTTTTGTGTGATAAAATGATATAAAATACAATAACCACAAAGGAGAAAAATATGAAGCAGGTACTTCTTCTCGGTGACTCAATAAGAATGTTCTATCAAAAAAAGGTTGCGGAAAAGCTGGGTGAGGAATACAACGTGTTCGGGCCTTCGGAAAACTGCCGCTTTGCCGCATATACGCATAACACTCTTCGTCATTGGCTTCCCACATTCCCGAAGCCCGATATAATTCATTGGAACAACGGACTCTGGGATACGGGTCATTTTTACGGTGAGGAGGAAAACGGAACCTCGCTTCCGGTATATCTTGAATATCTTGAAAGAATTGCAAAGATTCTTCTTTCTACCGGCGCAAAGGTGTTCTTTGCAACCACAACTCCCGTGCATCCCAACCGCAGAGTTCCTATGGGAGAACAGAGAAATTCCGAAATCGAAATGTACAATAAAGCCGCAGTTGAGCTGATGAACAGACTCGGTATTGAAGTCAACGACCTTTATCCTCTTGTAGCCGCAGACTTTGACGGATGCATCTGCGAAGACCTTATACACCCGAGCGAAAAGGGCATAGATATTCTATCCGATGCCGTATGCGAGAAAATCAGAAGTGTAGAGGTCGAAGGCGAAAACGACGGCAAAAGTCTTGACGGCGACACCCAGGAATACTACGCGAGCCTTAAGGATATAAAATAATTCTTAATTATGAATTCCTAATTCTTAATTTATAAGGAATAATCACAATGTCAACAAATATGAAAATCACCCGCCCCGATTTCCCGACCTTCTTCGGGGGCTTCGGCTTTCACAATAACGAGGCTCTTTTTTACAGACTTATAGAAAAGGAGCATTTCGACCAGAAAATCTGCAAATGCTACCGTGAGCTTTCCCCGGGCTTTTCCCGTTGCTTTGCGGGCTATCCCAACTGGACAAAGGAAAGCATGGACACCTTCGCCGACTACTACGAAAGAATGCAGAAGGTGACGGACACTCCCATATACTTTGCCGCCGCGAAGGGACAGCTCCACTTCAATGACGAGGAAAGAAAGGAGTATGCGGAAAATGTCGCATCCCGTCTTAACTACCTCAAGAACGAAAGAGGAGTAAAGCAGCTTCGCTATTATTGCTACTCCAACGAAATGTCAATGAACGACTGGGGCGGACTCCTTGAGGATTTGCCTCTTTTCCAAAAATACCACGAGCTTCTGTTTCAGGCATTTCAGAAGTATGACCTCAATATAGGACTTCTCGCAACGGATGCAGGTCCTGTCGAAGCCTGGGACACAATGGACTACGCCGCAAAGCATATGAAGCGAATCACGGAGGAAATGTGCGGTCATCACTATCTTTCTGGCTCTTACGAAAGAATGACAGACCCCGATCTTTACTACTGGTTCAAGGAAAAATGCGAGGACAGAGTAATAAAGAGCTGTCAGTGTGACGGCAAGCGCTTCATCCTCGGCGAGGTCGGTGTCAGCGTAGACTGCAAGGAATACGGCTGGTTTTTGAACGGCGTTATAAGAGACGTAAACGGCTGGTATTACAACGGAGAGGGAGCACTCGGTGCACTCATTCTTGCGGATATCATTCTCGCATCCATAAACGCGGGCGTATTTGCCATAGTCATCTGGACATTTACCGACTATCCCGACCCATATGTCTGCCACTACCATTCCGACAAGGATAAATTCGCAAAGGAATGGGGCGAATGCGAGCGATTCATCTCCCATACCCAGGACGTAAAATACAACAAATGGGGTCTTATGAAGTGGGAGGACAACGGAGACTATTCCGTGCGTGAATGCTATTATTCCTCGGGACTCATCTCAAGATTCTGCCGAAGAAACGCAAAGGTATTAAGCGTTGAATGTGCCGACAGAAACATCCACACCTGCGCCCTTTTAAACCGTGACGGCACGGTAAGCATCTGCATTGTCAACAGAAACCATACCGAATCGGAAATAGACATAGACCTTGACATCTTCGGAATCAAAAATATGCCCGACCTTCGGGCATACATCTACGACAGCCACAACGTCCCGATGAACGAATTCGGCGACCTTCAGGACTATTCCGAAACAGTATGCCACAACGGAGGAAAATTCACCTATAAGCTCCTTCCCGATTCCTTCACGGTACTCACAACAGACTACATAGACAGAGAGGACATCTACGCCGAAAACGTAAAGCAAGAGGGTAACATAGTAAGCTGGGACAAAATCGACGACCCGCTCCATTGCTACTACCGAGTATACCGAGGCGAAACCGAGGACTTCATCCCCTCAAAAGAAAACCAGATAGCCTCCACCGTCGCCGAAACCCTCGACCTCGACGCAAGATACCTCGAAGCCTCAGCCATCAAAACCGTAAAAGGCAACTACTACAAGGTACTCTCCGTCAACCAAAAACGCTAACCCAAAGCAATTTAAAATCAATGAAGATTGCAAAGAATTCGCAGAATTCTTTGCAATCAACCTCGATTATGCATTATGCATTATGCATTATGCATTATGAATCCCACTTCCCCAAAACATCAAACCAAAGGAGACCCTCCCATGCCCAATATGAAAATAACCCGCCCGCAGTTCCCCAGCCTCTTTGGCGGACTCGGCTTCCACAACAGCGAATGGCACTTCTACAGACTCACCGAAAAGGAGCACTTCGACCAGAAGCTCGCAAAGTGCTACCACGAAATTTCTCCCGCATTTATGCGTACCTTCGGAGGCTTCTCCGACTGGTCAAAGGACAGTATGGATACCTTTGCTGACTACTACGAAAGAATGCAGAAGGTTACCGACACTCCCATTTATCTCGCTTCCGCAATGGGTAAACAGCACTTTTGCGACGAGGAAAGATGGGAATACGCACAGAAGGTTGCGGAAAAGCTTGACTACCTCATAAACGAAAGAAATGTAAAGCAGATAAGATACTATTGCTTCTCAAACGAGCTTTCCTGTGCAAATCACGGTGTTCTCAAAAAGAATATGGATCTTTTCAAGACCTACCACACACATCTCTACCGTGCATTCCAGAACAGAGAGCTTTATGTGGGACTTCTGTCCACGGATGAATCCTGCACGCCTCCCTGGACTACCATTGATTATGCCATAAACGAAATGTCATCCATAACCGAGGACTTCTGCACACATCATTATGTTTCAAGCCACGATATTTACAGCCTTGAATTTTACGACTGGTTCAGAAAGCATTGCCTTGACTGTGTTATGAAATGTATCCGCTGTAATGGTGCGGCAGGCAAGCGTCTTATCATAGGTGAATTCGGCTTCAAGAGCGGAGAGGGTAAGAATGACATCAAGGAATCCTCCTATTGCTTCCTTCCCGGTGTCATCAAGGACGTAACAAACTACAACTACAACGGAGAGGGCGCATATGCCGCTCTTGCCTATACCGAGGGCGCTCTTGCCGCAATCAATGCGGGCGTTCTCAACCTCGTATACTGGACATACTCCGACTATCCCGACCCCTATGTCTGCCACTACGCCGAAAACGACGAGTACGCAAAGGAATGGGGCAAGGCGGAAAGATACATCTCCCAGACACAGGACACAAAGTACAACAAGTGCGGTCTTATGAAGTGGGAGGACGACGGAGATTATTCCGTGCGTGAAATGTACTGGTGCCTCGGTATCGTCACAAAGTATATGAAGCGTAACTCCAAGGTGCTTGACGTGGACTGCGGTGATTATATGCTCCGTAGTGCGGCTCTTCTCCATAAGGACGGTAATGTTTCCATAACAATAGTTAACCGTGCCAAGGAAAAGAAGGAGCTCAGGCTCAACCTTGCAATAAAGCACGCAGAGGACCTTCAGCCCTTCAAGGTGTACGAATACGATTCCCACAATGTCCCCATGAACGAGTTCGGTGACCTTCAGGACGAAAGCGCAAGAATCTCTCTTGACGATGAGCTTAACCTCACATATACGCTTCTCCCCGAATCCGTAACAGTATTCACAACCGACTACATCGACAGACCCGATGTATACGCAACAAACGTAAAATTCGACAAGAACAAGAATATGCTCACATGGAATGCCGTAAACGACAAGCTCCACTGCTACTACAGAGTATACAGAGGCGAAACGGCAGACTTCGTTCCCTCAAAGGAAAATCAGATTGCATCCACCATCGCAACAACCCTTGGCTTTGGTGCAAGATACCTCAAGGAATCTGCAATAAGAAATGTAAAGGGCGACTACTTTAAGGTTATGTCAATAAACAAGAAAAAATAAAATGCCTTCGGTGCTGTGTCATTGCGATACGGCACCGTTTTTGCATAAAAAAAGACGGCATACCGAGGTACACCGCCATATTGCGCAATTATTTGTATTCAACCCCAAACTTCTTCTTGCACTGCTCGGAAAGATCGGGATTGCCCCAGGACTTGTTGAAGTTGGAAAGTCCTATATCCTGCGGCATTCTGTAGTCGGGAAGATTGTCGCGTGCTGTCAGCTCCTCGCGGATAGCCTGAAGATAGCGGAAGCCGAACTCGTGGCTGGGTGAAACATAGTGACCCTCGTCCCATTCGTTCCAGTTGTCAATCATAAATATCTTCTTTCCGTATGAGCCCTCGGGAAGCGAATCGGTAAGAGCCTTCATCTTGCGGATAACCCTTCTGTAGTTATCGGGGGAGAGATAGTAAATTGTCTGCTTGTGGAAGCCGTAGCCCATATCAATCCAGTGCTGTGTTGTTCTGGGGGTTGCATCGCTGAAGCAGCTTGCAGTCGGAACGAATCCCATAGGGAAATCATTGATTTTCTTGCGAAGAAGCGCAAGCTGAGCATTGACAACATCCTCCTCAGGCGGGAAGTTGTAGGGTGCGGCATAACCTGAGTTGTAACCGAAGCGTATATCATATCCGCTTGCAATGTCATCCTTTACAATCTGCTCACTTGTGTGCCAGTCCTGCTTTGCAAAGAGCATACCGTCAAAGCCGTGCTTTCTTGCGTATTCGCGGCAGGCCTCAAATGCCTTTGCCTGTCCTTCAATTCCGCCGAGTGCCTCAAGAAGTCTCTGTGCGGAGAATACGAATACAACCGGCTTGTTATCTATAATAAGATAGTTTTCTCTCTTGAAGTAGTTTTCCATCCAGAAGGGCATAACGTTTTCGATAATGTCCTCGGGGTCTGTAGTACCCCATCTGGGGCTGTTCTCGAACATAATGGCAAACTTCATCATCTTGCCGTATTTTGCATTGAAAAGAGCCTCGTGCAGACAATGACCGCATCTTAAATCGTTTACCGTTATGGGCTTGCCCATATTGTCGAGATTTCTGTACCAGCAGTAAATAAAGCAGTTGATGCCGTGCTCAAGTGCCCACTTGATTTCCCAGTCGCAGAGCTCGGGATTTTCCTCGTCGTAGTAGCCGTGCAGAGGTGTTCTTTCGGGGTAGTCGTGAAGGTCGTCAAAGGCCTCGTGAATTCTTGCCGCGCCCTTCTTCCACGCCGCATAGTAGTGAGCCGCAACAATTCTGTCGCTTGTGGCGGGCTTTGGCTCGGGAACGTAGTTTTCAAGCTTTATATTGTACATAGTCTTTTCCTCCGAAGAAAATTATTTGTCAAGCATAACCTTGCGAAGCTCGATATCCATAATATCACAGAACAGCTCAATTGCCTCTGTGTTGTCACCCGTACCGAGTGCAAGATGATGTGTCGGACCCTCGTTACACCATCTTTCAATGAAGTCCTCAACTCCGCAGCCGAACTTACATCTTGTGTTTGTGTTACCCGTCTGGGGAATCGCACCGGAAATGGACTCACCCTTACCGAGAATCATCTTCATCTTGCCTTCCTTTGTAACAGAGCAGGAGAGAAGGCTTATGGGACCTGCCTTGATGTTGAATTCAACACCGATACCGCTGCCGCTCTTGCCGTGGAACTTCTTGAGCTTACGGAGAATCGGCTTCTTGTCGGAAATACCGATGTGATGGGGTCCGTCGTGACCGATAAGACAGATGTCGTCCTCGCAGTCAAAGGGATGAAGCTCCGCAAAGGAACCGCCACCGCCGACTCTGTTCATTATGAGCATTGCCGCACAGGTCTTAAGGTCAGCCTCGCCCGCAAGCGGAATGCCCGAGCTTGTGAGAAGCGTGTTTCCGAGAATAAGGTTTGCACCGATGTTTTCGTATTCGTTGCCGTTTTCACCCTTGTAGTAGTATGCAAGACCCGTAAGTCCGTTTCTCGCAATAAGCTCGTCAAGACCTACCGCACATCTTGCCGACCATTCAAGGTCTGCGTCCTTTACATAGTCTGTGAGAGGGTCGTTTGAGGGCTCCTTGATGTCGAAGGTTCTCTTGATTTCCTCAATCTTTTCCTTGATTCTTATGTCGTCCGCCGCGTTTACATACTCACGAAGCTCACACATTTCAAGCATCTTTACGTGAGCACCGAAGGTTCTGGAGAACGCAGTGGGGTCTGTGTGCATATCATACATACCCTCGTATGTGTGTCCGAGATAGCCTATCTTTGCATACTTGAATGCCGCCTTAGCGGTGAGTGCCTTTTCAAAGGTTTCTACCTTGTGTGCAATCTTTTCTTTTTCACTGCTTGTTGCGATAAGGAACTTGGGCATCTTCTTGCCGAGTCTTTCGTAAACACCCGCAACCTCGGGCATAGCGCAGATATCGTCGTTGCAAAGCTGCATATATGTGGTTGTCTTCTGATAGTCAAGGTGGTTAAGAGGCTGAATGCCCACAAGAACCTGAGGTACGTCAAGATAAATCGCAAAGGGAGCGGCAACCGCACTTATAACATAGGTTGTCATAACAAGGAAAAGAGCATCAATGTCCTCCTTCTTGAGCTTCTGCACCGCTTCGTATGCGGAATCAACGTCATCCGCAAAGCCCGCGTAAACAACGTCCGAATTCTTGAAATACTTTGCGAACTCTCCCGCCTTCTCCGAGAGCTCCTCGTAAAGACCTTCAAACTGAGGCCAGTAAACCTTGTGACCGAGAGATACAATACCAATTTTCGGCTTTCTGATGTATGCCATAATTATTTCCTTTCCGCTGTCCTGCTTTAAGCACATAACAGCATAGACCTGTTTTGTTTTATATGCACCTATTCTACCGCAAAAAAATGCATTTGTAAATGGAGAAAACGCCAAATTTTAGCACAAAACGACCAAGTTTTCCGAAAATCCGCCCGAGTGTATCAAAGCTGACCACCCTCAAAGTGTATACGGCATATAAAGAAATCTGAAAATTTGATGAAAATTATGCTATCATTATTGCATTTTCCGAAAAGAAGGAGTATAATGTAAAATGTTGGAATTTTTGATACGGTAAACCGAAAGGAATCATTATGAATGAAATAATAAACAACTGCAGAGGCAACTGCGGCGAAGGTCTTTCCGTAAATATGGTAATAGGTGATATAGCCCTTGTTCTTGCCGAGGCGATAAACCGCGAGAACGATGCGAGCGGAATCCCCAACGGCTACAGAGCAATACTGTTCCACCTTGCGGGAAACAACGGAATAAGCCAGCTTGAGCTTGCAAGGCTTGTGGGAATAAAGCCTCCGACCGTCAGCGTGTCGCTTCAGAAGATGGAAGCGGACGGCTTTGTAACAAGAAAAACCGACTCGGACGACCAGCGAAGGACAATAGTATCCCTTACGGAAAAGGGCCGTGATACGGCAATGGCAATGTTTGCGGTATTTTCCAGGTACGATGCAATGCTCAACGGAGCACTGACCGAGGAGGAAACAGAGCAGCTTCGCGCCCTTCTCTTGAAGGTGAGGGAAAGAGTTGTGGATAAGAGCTCCGAAAAGACAAGTACTTAATTTGAGTCAAATATACAGATGTGAGGAAAGAAAATGAAAAAAATGTTTGTCTACATGAAGCGCTACTGGTTTATTGCGCTTCTTGCACCCATCACGATGATTTCCGAGGTTTTCATCGACCTTCAGCTCCCCAAGCTCATGGCGACCATTGTGGATGAGGGTGTACTCAAGGGAAATCTTGAGCTTGTAATAAAAACGGGTATCTTTATGGTGCTTCTGTCAATAGTCGGCGGTCTGTCGGGTATACTTGCGGCGGCATTCGGCTCCATTGCATCGCAGAACTTCGGAAACGATGTAAGATGCGATACCTACAAAAAGGTAATGAGCCTTTCTCCCGAGCAGACGGATAAGTTCACCACAGGCTCTCTTGTTACAAGAATCACCAACGATATACAGCAGGTACAGCAGTTTATGAACTTCCTTCTCCGTATGTTCGTGCGCTCGCCTATGTTCTTTGTCGGCGGTATCATTATGATGCTCGGACTTAACCTGAGCTTTGCTACGGTTGTTGCTATCTGTCTTCCCTTAATGCTTCTCGGTGTTGTGCTTATAGTTATCAAGACTAACCCCATGTTCAAGGTTGTTCAGGAAAAGCTTGACAAGCTCAACTCGGTTGTTATGGAAAATGTAACAGGCGCAAGAGTAGTAAAGGCATATGTTCGTGAGGAGCACGAAACCAAGAGATTCGGCAACGCAAACGACGACCTTTGTACCACAAACCTTCGAGTTCAGTTCATCCTTGCCCTTATGAATCCCGTTATTATGATAGTAATGAATGCGGCTGTTATCGCAATCATTTACATCGGCGGTCTTCAGGTGCAGGCGGGAGCATTGCAGGTAGGTAAGGTTATGTCTGCGGTAACATACGTTACACAGATTCTTTTCTCCGTAATGATGATAACAATGATGTTCCAGATGATTTCCCGCGCCTCAGCTTCCGCAGGCAGAATCAGCGAGGTGCTTGACACAGACCCCGTTATCAAGGGCGGTGACAAGGAGCTCACGGGCGAAATCACGGAAATCGAATTCAGAAATGTTTCCTTCAAGTACCCCGGCACAAGCGGAAACGATATTCTCGCCGATGTTGACTTCAAGCTCACCAAGGGCGAGACGGTTGCCATCCTCGGCTCTACGGGCTCGGGTAAGACCTCCCTTGTTGCTCTTATTGCAAGATACTATGACGTTTGCTCCGGTGAAATTCTCATTAACGGCGTAAACGTAAAGGAATACACACTTTCCTCTCTCCGTAAGAAAATCGGCTATGTTCTTCAGAAGAGCGAGCTTTTCTCCGGAACAATCGAGGAGAACATCAAGTGGGGCGACGAAACGGCTGACCTTGAGGAAGTAAAGAAGTGTGCAAAAATCGCTCAGGCGGACGACTTCATTATGGGCTTCAACGATGATTACAACACAATCATCGGCGAAAAGGGCGCATCGCTTTCAGGCGGTCAGAAGCAGAGAATCTCCATTGCCCGCTCCATTATGAAGAAGCCCGAGGTGCTTATCTTTGACGACAGCACATCCGCACTTGACCTCGGCACAGAAGCAAGACTCCACGCGGCACTTCGTGAAAACCTTTCCGAAACCACCGTTATTATGATTGCACAGAGAATCGCCAGCGTCAAGAACTGCGACAGAATCTTCGTGCTTGACGGCGGCAGAATCGTTGGAAGCGGTACACACGCGGAGCTTCTCGAAAATAACGAGGTATACATAGACATCTACAATTCCCAGCTTTCCAAAGAGTAAGGTCTGCGGACATTTCTAAAGTATTTGATTTGAAAGGAATATACAAATGAACAATACACCAAGAAAAGATACAGCTCCGCAGGGCCCGGGAGGTCCCGGCAGACCCGGAGGAAGACCGGGCGGTCCTCACGGTGCGATGCTTATGATGGAGAAGCCCAAGGACACCCGCGGAACTCTCAAAAAGCTCATAGCATACATCGGCAAGAGTAAATATGTTGTTCTCGGACTCCTTGCGATTATGGTTATCACAACCCTTCTGAGCCTTGCGGGCCCCGCACTTCAGCAGAAGGCGATTGACGCAATTATGGTCTTCGAAACGGGAAAGAGCGTAGACTTTGCAACACTCAGGACAATGCTCACCCTTATGGCAATCGTTTATATCGCAAGCGCGCTTCTTTCCTACTTCCAGGGAATTTACTCCGCAAAGCTTTCACAGTCAACGGTACGAACACTCAGACTCGACCTTTTCTCAAAGCTTGAAAAGCTCCCTATAGGCTTCTTTGATACACACCGCCACGGTGACATAATGAGCCGTCTTTCCAACGATACGGAAAACATTTCTATGACTATTTCACAGTCCATAGGCTCGCTGTTCTCCGGCATTATTACCATTGTGGGTACACTTATAATCATGCTTTCCTACAGCCCTCTTATGACGCTTGTAAGTATGATTACAATTCCGCTCACGCTCCTTGTTACAATGAAGCTTTCCAAGTTTATGCGCCGTTTCTTCAAGCAGCAGCAGACGTTACTTGGCGAGTTAAATAGCGAGGTTGAGGAATCTGTAAACGGCTTCAAGACGGTTATCGCCTTCGGCAGAGAGGATAAGAATGTTGAAGAATTCTCCGTTGTCAGCCGTAAGCTCTCCAAGGCAGGTATAAAGGCTAACATCTTCGGCGGCGTAATGGGTCCGCTTATGAACGTAATCGGAAACCTCGGCTACCTTCTCGTTGCGGCAATAGGCGGTTATCTTGCCATCAAGACAGCGGGAACAGAGGGTGCAATTACCGTCGGCGTTATTCAGGCGTTCCTTCTCTACTCCAAGCAGTTCTCAAGACCTATAAACGAAATCGCAAACCAGTATGCAGCAATTCAGACAGCTATCGCAGGTGCGGAAAGAGTATTCGAAATTCTCGATGCCGATCCCGAAATCGATGAGGGTAAGTTTGAAATAAACGAAAGCAATATAAGTGGTAATCTCGACTTCAATAACCTCGTGTTCTCCTATGTTAAGGGCGAGCCCGTGCTCAAGGGCTTTGACCTTAAGGTAAAGCCGGGACAGAAAATTGCAATCGTAGGTAAGACGGGTGCGGGTAAAACTACCGTCGCAAACCTTCTTACCCGCTTCTATGAGCTTGACAGCGGTGAAATTCTTCTTGACGGCAGAAACATCAACGATATCTCCAAGGAATCCCTCCGTAAGAATATCGCCATCGTTCTTCAGGATACCGTTCTCTTCTCGGATACCATAAAGAACAACATAAAGTACGGCAACCAGAGTGCAACCGACGAGGAAATCTATGCGGCGGCAAAGAGCGCAAACATCGCCTCCTTCATCGAGCATCTTCCCGAAGGCTACGATACCGTCCTTTCCGAGGGCGGCGGAAACCTCTCTCAGGGACAGAGACAGCTTCTCTCCATTGCCCGTGCCTTTATTGCAGACCCCAAGATTCTTATTCTTGACGAGGCAACCTCCAGCGTTGATACAAGAACAGAGGTGCATATCCAGAACGCCTTTGCAACGCTTCTCAAGGGCAGAACAAGCCTCATAATCGCTCACAGACTTTCCACCATCAAGGACGCCGATATGATTATAGTCGTTGACGGCGGTAAGGTTGCGGAATGCGGAAGCCACGAGGAGCTTATCGAAAAGCAGGGTGCATATTTCAATCTTTACAAGTCGCAGTACGCAGGCTTTGCAACCTGATAAAAAATCACGGTGTACCTTACGGGTGCACCGTTTTTTTGCCGTTTACCGCTGAAATTGTTACTTTATATTTAATATTTGAGCTTTCCGTGTAAAATCCCTTGACGAAAAGAAAAAAACGGAGTAAAATTATATATTACCGAAATAATAAAAAAGGGGGAGCATTATGGACGAAAAGAACAGGGCAAACGGAACAGTCACGGATGTTTACATAACACCGTCAAAGCACGGCTATAGTGCTTTCCGTAAGGGTACAGACGAGCGGGATGCGTCCGAGCTCGAAGCATTCTCCGTGCCTTTGGTGTACCGCATCGCAGAAATTACAGAATCCGCAATAAAGGGCGGGACGGAATTCGACTGCGCATTCCGTGAGCTTTCGGAGCTTTACACGCTTTGCAGAAAAAACAGTCGGATTCTCGCCATACTTCTCGGCGAATGGATATGCGACCTTTGCCTTGTGACGGGCAATGTCGGAAAAATATCCGAGCTTTCGCAAATCGGTGCGGGGGAGGCGTTCCTCGTTTCGGATTTTGCGGTCGGAGAGCTTGTAAACGTATTTTTCAAAAGGGATGCCTCGGAGCTTGAGAGCACTCTCGAAAATGCACTGCAGTATCTTTCCGAGTACGATATCCGAAAATCACCCTGCTTCGAAAAGAACCAAGAGCTTTACCGAAGGGCGGTGCTCGCAGTAATCCCGAAGGCACTGTCCGCGGCACTCGGGGAGCGGGGAAGAGGCTTCTTCCTTCCCGAGCCCGTGACAACCGAACGAACGGCGTTTATGGGACTCCCTTGTACAAGCGGATGCCCCGCAAAAATCACCGTGACATATCTGCCCTATTCCGACAATACAGAGCTTCGCACCTTCATAACCGCGGTGCTGAAGCATACCGACAACCTTGTAAGACTGGGACTTGGCGCAAAATCCAAAATCGTCGGCTTTACTCTGTCCTCCGAGTACAGAAGAGTCTGCTCCGATGCGATAAGAGATGCCATACCCGATTTTCTGCCGATGCCCGCAAAGGTTGGACGAAAGCCCTCGCCCAAGAAGGAGCAGCTTCGCCGTGAAAAGGCGGAGGCGGAAAAGGCAAGCTTCGAGCCGATAAGCCTTGATATAGACTTCGCCAAGGCAAAAAGACTTGAGGCGGAATCCTGGAAAATCGCAGAGCTTTTAGGTGCGGATTACGGCGGAAACGATATAAGCTTCAGTGTGGAATCCGTCTACGGTGGCACCGAGGAAGCGGTAGAAGCGGAAACACCGCTCGATGCTCCGACGGATAACGGACAAACAACCGTAAACACCGATATCCCCGAGGACTGGCAGGACTTCTTTGCAAGCCTTACCGAAGCAGAAAAGCAATTCCTTTGTGCTATGTCGAAGGGTCTTGACGTAAACGCCTTCTCGAAAAAGCGTGGCGGTATGGCGCAAGGATATATTGATGCAATAAACGAAAAATCGTCGGACACATACGGCGATATCATAATAGAGGATTTTGTTTTTTTGGAAGATTACAGCGACGAGCTTAAAGAAATATTTAGTGAGCTTTACGACACGGAGGTGCTTTGAATATGACAGACAACAATGTAAAAATTTCAAGACGTGTACTCGGTATACTTCTCAATTCTATAGGTGCGGGCGTAGTTCCGAGAAGCGGACTTGAATATATCGCAATAGGAAGAAACGACGAGCTTTCGGCACTTCTCCGTGACCTTGAGGACATAGCGGACGGAATGTGTGCGGTGAAATTCATCGTGGGCAGATACGGAAGCGGTAAAAGCTTTCTTCTTCGCCTTATAGAAAACCACGCACTCTCCGAGGGCTTTGTCACGGCAAGTGCGGACCTTTCTCCCGAGAGAAGACTTGCGGGTACAAGAAATCAGGGTCTTGCAACCTACCGTGAGCTTATAAAGAATCTCGCCTGCAAGTCCTCGCCCGACGGCGGTGCTCTTGCGGGGATTCTCGCAAGATGGCTCGGAGGCGTCGGAACAAATGCGGTTTCCGAAGGAATCGAGCCCGACTCGGAGGAGTTTACAAAATTCGTAAGAGCGGAAATATTCAAGGTCTGCTCCGAGCTTGAGTGCCTTGTAAACGGCTTTGACTTTGCAAAGGTCATCTGGAGCTATTACGAGGGCTATTCCACGGGAGACGAGGCACTTCTCGGTGCATCTCTCAAGTGGCTCCGCGGCGAATACTCCACAAAGCTTGAGGCAAGAACAGAGCTCGGTGTTGCCTCGGTAATCAACGACGAAAACTGGTACGACTATATAAAGCTTATGGCTCTGTTTGTACGAAAGCTTGGCTACAAGGGACTTATAGTATACCTTGACGAATGCGTAAACCTCTACAAAATCCCCAACCGTGTCTCCCGTGAGAACAACTACGAAAAGATACTTTCCATGTTCAACGACACAATGCAGGGCAAGGCAGAGGGACTCGGCATATACTTCGGCGGCACACCCGAATTCCTTGAGGACAAAAACAGAGGCCTCTACAGCTACGAGGCACTCCGCTCAAGACTTTCCGACTCGCGCTTCGGAATATCGGAAAACGAAAGCCTCAAGAACTTCATCACTCCCGTAATAAGACTTTCAAGGCTCACGGGCGACGAGCTTTTTGCCCTCGTGGGAAAGCTTGAAACGGTGCACAACCTCTACTACAAGTGCGACATCAGAACCACCGACGAGGAAAAGCTCCGCTTCCTCAAAATCTACAGCGAAAGAATGGGCTCGGACAGCCTTCTTACACCCAGAGAGGTAATAAGAGACTTCCTTTCCGTGCTCAACATTCTTATGCAGAATCCCGACGCATCCTTTGAAACCCTCATAAAGGCAGAGGCGGAAAAGGCAACAAGCGAATCGGAGGACACCGCAGACGAATTCGACTCCGCATTCTCAAAATTCGAGCTCTAATTTTGCATTTTGCACCTTGCATTTTGCATTTTCTGAAAGGACAACCATGCAGGATAATTCAACAAGGCTTGCCCCGTTTATAAAGGAATATGTATTCCGAAACGGCTGGCAGGGACTTCGCCCCGTACAGAATGAGGCGATAGGCGTAATACTTGACACAAAGGACAATCTGCTTTTATCCTGCGGCACAAGCTCGGGAAAAACGGAAGCGGCGTTCTTTCCCATACTTACGCAAATAGAAAAAATGCCGAAGGACGGAGTAAGTGTTCTTTATATAGCTCCGCTCAAGGCTCTTATAAACGACCAGTTCGAGCGTATAACCTATCTTTGCAAGTCCGCGGGCATAAGCGTATATCACCGTCACGGTGACGTATCCTCAAGGAACAAGGAGGAGTTCACCGAGTCCCCCTCGGGAATACTTCAGATAACCCCCGAATCCCTTGAGAGCCTGCTTATCTGCCACGGCACGAAGATAAGAAATATATTCAGGAATCTGAAGTTCGTAGTAATAGACGAGCTTCACGCCCTTCTTGGCACGGACAGAGGCGGACAGGTGCTCTGTCAGATATCCAGAATAATGAAAATCGCAGAGGTGAATCCTCGCCTTGTGGGTCTTTCCGCAACGGTGGGAAGCACGGAAAGTGCCTGCAGAATGCTGTCCAAGTGCAACGACAGAAGCACGGTCTGCCCGAGCTTCGGCGGTGAAAAGCTTGATGTTTCGCTTCTGTACGAATACTTTGAGGACATACACGCAAGGGACGAATTCATATACGATGCCGTAAAAAAGAAGAACTCCCTTGTGTTTTCCAACAGCCGTGAGGAAACGGAAAAAATCACCGCCTCTCTGCGTGACATATCCGCCAAAAGGCACGACAACGGCGACATTTTCATTCACCACGGAAATATATCCGCATCTCTCCGACACGATGCTGAAAAGGCACTCAAGAGTCCGTCAAGGCACACGGTAGTATGTGCTACATCCACCCTTGAATTGGGTATAGACATCGGCAGACTTGAAAGAGTGGTCAGTCTCGGCACGCCCAACACGGTATCAAGCTTTCTTCAGAGGCTCGGACGCTCGGGACGACGAGGCAACACACCCGAGATGCTTTCCGTTTTCACATACGAGAGCGAAAAGGACAACGCCGACAGATACGACATTCTACCCTTCGAGCTTTTGCAGGGAATAGCGATAGTTGAGCTTTACAGACGTGAGCGCTTTGTTGAGTCTGCGAAGGAGAAGAAGTACCCATACAGTCTTCTTGCCCATCAGACCTTATCCGTGCTTGCATCGAGTATAGAGGGACTTTCACTTCCCGAGCTTGCAAGAACGGTGCTCACTCTTGCGCCCTTTTCGGGAATTTCAAGCGAGGACTACAAGCTTCTGCTTTCGCATCTGTACGCCAAAGGAAACATAGACAGATGTGATGACGGCAAGGTAATTCTCGGTCTCGGAGCGGAGAAGATGATAAACTCCTTCAAGTTCTACGCTGTATTCAAGGAAGAGGTAAACTACACGGTAAGAGACGAGGACGGCAAGGAGATAGGTGAAATCCCCGAGGCGGTAAGTCCCGGCGGAAAGTTCAGTCTTGCGGGCAGGGTATGGATATGCGAGCGGCTTGACAGCGAGCAGAGAATAATCTACGCAAGAGCCGCCAAGGGCAAGCTTTCCTCCTTCTGGCGCGGAAGTCTGACGGGCATAGACGACAAGATAGCCGAATATGTCAAAAAGATTCTCTCCGAGGACGAAATTTACCCCTATCTCGGCAAAAATGCCGCAAGAGTTCTGACAAGTGCAAGAAAGCTCGCCAAGGACAACGGTCTTCTCGACTATCCGATGCACAAGCTCGACGACGATTTATATATAATTCTCCCCTGGTTCGGAAGCAGTGCGATGAACACTCTCTGCCGTTTCATCCGCAAGACCACAGGCGGTATAGTAACCTCAAGGACAGTAATAGAAAACCCCTACGTTCTCTCTCTCCATCTCGAGGACAAAGACATTGACGAATTCCTGACCCTTATGCGTGCCGCCCGCTACGTCGACGAATCCAAAAACATCTCCCTCATCGACGACTCCGAGGGCTGCTTCACCGAAAAATACGACTACCTCGTCCCAAAGCCCCTCCTCCAAAAAGCCTACGCCGGTGACCGCATGAACGCCAAAAAGGTTTCGGAGCTGATTGAGCTTCTTTAACGAGAGGCCTTCGGCGAGTCGCTTCTTGAAAGAAGCTCCGCAAGAACTTGAATATATTGGCTTCACTCGTCAAGACCGCGAAGACCGCAAGCGGTCTTGGAGGTCTTTCTCTCCTTGCGCCGGGGTTAGAGTTAGGAGTTGCTGTGGGTATCGAGTTGCTTACCGTTCTGCTATGATAAAAGGCAAGTGTATTCCGTGCAACGATGCCAACCCACGGCATCGTCGCAGGCGGGGAAAACGAAAATGAGATATAAATTAAAACACATCTACAAGCCGACCGTGGGTTGTTAAAGTTCGCTTGTTCGGTATTCGGTTGCCCTTTAACCTAGGCAGAACGGAATGCAACAGGTTAAAGTTGGCAACAAAAAAACAAAACCCATGCAGGGGGAGCGGAAAGCGAGCCCTGCATAACATTTAAAGTTTTGGTCTCGCTTTTCCCAAAAGCGAGCCGCCGGAGGCCTCCCGTAAAAAAGAAAGGTGGTGTTTTATGCTTTTTGACATCCGCGACGACGGATATGTTAATACATCTGTCCGTGAAATATGTGAGTTTCTTCGCAGGAGCGGGGATGCTTATGTTGGGGTGGCGTCTGTGCCTGTGGAAAAGATGAAGAAGGGCGTGAAATTCCATCGGGAGTTTCAGAAGGCGCAAAGTACGCTGTTGAAGCTTTACAATCCGGAATATCGGCTTTGTATTGAGGAAAGAATGGGGGATTCGCCCTTTGTTCTGAACCTTGTGGGTATAGCTGACGGTATTTCCGAGGGCGTGCCGGGTGAGAATGTGGTTATCGATGAGATTAAAACCACCTCTAAAAAGGTGTCCTCGCTTGACTTCGGAAGTATACCCGTTTATGATCTTCAGCTTTATTGCTATGCCTATATGTATATGAAGCTGTCGGGGAAGCGTAGTGCGGTTATTCGGCTCATTTACCACAACTGCGACAGCGAGGAAACCAATATACTTGAAAAAAGAATTGATTTTTCCTTTGCTACGGAAAGGTTCAACGAAATGTGCGATGAGCTTCTTCCGTGGATAACCTTCATTTATGAGCACAGAAAAAAGAGAAACGAATCCATCGCCAATCTGAAATTCCCCTTCGGAAGCTACCGCAAGGGACAGAGAGAGCTCTGCGGTGCGGTGTACCGCTCCGTTCGTGACAGCTCGGCACTTTTCGCTCAGGCTCCCACGGGAACGGGCAAGACAGTATCATCGTTGTTCCCCGCATATAAGGCGCTCGGTGAGGATATGGGAGAGAAGATTTTCTACCTCACCGCCAAAGCCGTGCAAAGAACCGTCGCGGCGGAAACAGTTGAAAAAATGCGTGAGAGCGGACTTTATACAAGGCTCCTTGTCCTCACTGCCAAGACCAAAAGCTGTCTTTCCGAGGGCAACTGTATGCCGTCCCTTTGCAAATATTCCGCCTCCTGCTTTGACAGAATGAACGACGCTCTGTGGGATATCATAAACAACGAATTCGTTATTACTCCCGAAAAAATAGCGGAATACGCCGAAAAGCATTGCGTATGCCCCCACGAGCTCGCCCTTGATACAAGCTACTTCTGCGACTGCGTGGTCGGTGACTATAACCACCTCTATGACCCGCAGGCGTATCTTCAGCGATACTTCTCCGTCGGCGGAGACTACATCGCACTTGTTGACGAGGCACATAACCTTCCCGACAGAGCAAGGGATATGTACACAGCAATTCTTTCGAGAGCATCCCTTACAAAGGCACACAAGGAGCTCAAGGAAGCACCCAAAAAGGTAAGACGAAGCTTTTCCTCTCTTGCGAATGTCCTTAAAAAGCTCGGTAAGAGTATGTTCGATGCCGAGGAGGAAAGAAGAATTTTAGGCATAAGTGCGGGGCTTGAATTTGAAAACGCCCTTGAAAAGCTCTGCGACAATTACAAGGGCTTTCTCGGAGAGGACGGCTACGCAAAGGAGAAGGAAAAAACTCTCGAAACCTTCTTTGACTGCAACTTTATGCTTCAGATAACACAGCTCGCAACCACGCATCCGTCATGCTTCCGTGTGTATGCCGAAACGGACGGCAAGGAAACCGTGCTTTATTATACCTGCACAAATCCCGCTCCTATTCTTCGTGCAATATGCGACAGTATAAGGAGCACCGTGTACTTCTCCGCAACCTTTTCACCCTTTGATTATTATACAGAGCTTCTCTGTATGAATGCGGATACCGATAAATACATAAGGCTTCCGTCACCCTTCAAGCCCGAAAATCAGCTGGTTGCGGTGTATACCACTCTTTCCACAAGACTTAAGGACAGAGAGGGAAGCTACGAAAGAGTCTGCGAAACAATCTACTCCGCAATAAAATGCAAAACGGGTAATTACCTTGTTTTCTTCCCGTCCTTCAAATACCTCACAAGCGTTCTTGAGGTTTTTGCCGATGCCCATCCCGAAATCAGAACTGTGACACAAATGAGCAATATGGACGAGGAAAAAAGAGCGGAATTCCTTGAAGCCTTCGAAAAGCACGGTGAGGAAACCCTGGTTGGCTTCGCGGTCTGCGGAGGTCTTTTCTCGGAGGGCATTGACCTTGTGGGAGATAAGCTTTCGGGCGTTGTGGTTATCGGCACGGGAATGCCGTCAATATGCTTTGAGCGTGACCTGATAAAGTCATCCTTCGATGACACGGAAAATTTCCGCCGCGGCTTTAACTATGCCTATACCTACCCGGGACTCAACAGAGTATTTCAGGCGGCGGGCAGAGTAATCCGTACGGAAACGGACAAGGGCTTTATCGTACTTTGTGACGACAGATATAAAACGACCGAATACCGCACAAATTTCCCGCCCCATTGGGAGTCCAACATCCGCTTTGTGGGAAGCAATGCAAGGCTTGAGCGTGAAATAAGCGAATTCTGGGATAAAAGCAAAGACAAAAACTGAAACGGTGTACTGCATTTATGTTGCAATACACCGTTTTTCTTAGTGATATTTTACTTGTTGTTGTAACCCTTTATAGCCTTGTAGAAGCATCTTCCGAGCTCTATGGCACCCTTCTGCGAGAACACACCGTCATTTGCCTTAAAGTATGTAGTCTCAAGCGTGAAGGAAAGGTCTGCACCCATCGAGTTCAGCATATAGTTTGCGAAGGTGGGGCTTGTGGTCTTGCTCCATGTCGTGTCGGGGGCGTGGTCGTTTTCCACCTTGTAGGGGAGGGATTCGGGTGTGATGCCCGCCTCGAGAAGCCGACCGAATTTTTCTATCTCCGCAAGCTTTTCGTGGCTGTTACGCACAATGAATACCGTGTCGTTTTCGCCTGTGAAGTGCCACGGTGCGTGGAAGTCGAAGGCGTAGCGGATTTTGTTCTCGTTTGCGATTTCTCTTATTCTTCTTGTGGAGGCGTAAATAGATTCTCCGTCTCTCGGATAGTCTCTGTTGTGATCGAAGGGGGCTCTTGCCTTTCCCTGGTCACCATCCACAACACCGTCAAAGTCCACGAAGGGAACACAGATTACACGGATATTGGGAAGGGGATTTTTAAGATACTGCTCGATAAGACCCTCAAGAACATAGTTACCCGTAGATTCGCAGGCGTGATGGCGTGCCGTAAGGAACATAACCTCTTCGCCCTCGCCGATTTCGATGTAGGGAACATCTCTGCCCTTCTTGGTCTTGCAGAGAACCTTCTTTTCGATTCCGCACCTTCCGCAGAAGTCATCGAACATTTCGGGGGAGTATACCATACAGTGAGCGAAGTATACCGTGTCCTCGTTTTCACCGAAGGTGTATGTGAAGGAGCTTTCGTCGTCCCACTTGCCCGTCCATTCCCAGGTCTTGAGGTCGTAGCTCTTTGCCGCACCGTAGTAGCCTACGCGAACCTTCTTGTTAAACTGAAATTTTACGGTTCTGCCGTTTGCTCTGTCCACACGGAACGCCCAGTAGAACCAGTCCTCCGTTGTGTCTCTTATCTGGTTTTCAAGATAAACCGTGTCGCCGTTTATTTTCTGTACGGTGATGTTTGCACCGCTGAAATTGCGTGTGATAATCATTGCATAAATTCCTTTCTTTTTAAGGTTATTTTGCTTCTTTATCTTTATTTTACCACAAAAGTCTTATTTTTCAACAATAAAAATGCAAGGTATCTGTAAAATTGTGCAAACTTCGTGTGGCGGTGGATAAATTGCGAAATTTTTATCTGAATACGGAAATAAACGAATTCAATTCATCCATCGTAATTACACCGTCGGAGCTTTTGTCAACAGCAAAGCCGTAAGCAGCCCTTTTGCCACCTGCAATATGTGAAAGCGTATCCGTAACATCCAAAGCATTCACAATGCCGTCACCGTTGACGTCACCGTAAACCGACAGAAGAAATTCTCTTTGCACATTGCCGTCCGCACTTGTAAAGCAAATCCTGAAGCCCGTAGCGATAACCGCATCCGATGCCGTCTTTTCTCCGCCATTGTCATATACCACGATTTCCCAATTCGAGGAGCAGACAAGAAGCCCTTCGAGTTCTTCCGCCGTGATTCCCTCGGGAAGTCCCGTTATCGCACTTGTAAAAGTCCCGTTGGCGTTTATCTCTTTTGTTTTTGCCGTAGCGGAATTTACCGCAATAACATTGCAGTTAAGCTGTATATTTTTCAGAGACGATGAGTTGTCAATAGCCCTCCACGCTTCCTCATCCGAGGCGTAATTTACGGTTTTTATCGCCGCCCTTGAAAGAGCCGAGCTTCCTATGGATATAAGACCTTCCGGGACGGTTATTTCCGTAAGTGAGGTGCATTTGTAAAAGGCGTAGCTGCCGATGGTCTCAAGAGTATTCGGCAGAATTATACCGTCAAGAGATGAGCAACCGTAGAATGCGTCTTTTCCGATACTTGTGATGCCGTTATGAAGTACAACATCCGAAAGAGCCGTGCATCCTCGGAAAATCGCTTCGGGAACAGCTGTCACTCCCGACGGAAGAGATATTTTCGCAAGTGAGGTACAATTATAAAACGCCTGCGTACCTATGCTTGTAACCGTATCGGGAATTGAAATTTCTGCAAGTGCCGTACACCCCGAAAACGCCCCGTCTCCTATTGAGATAAGCTTTTCGGGAAGAGCTATGCTTTTAAGAGATGTGCATTTCGCAAGCATTCCGTTTGCGATATCTTTAAAGCCTTCGGGAAGTGTTATTTCGGCAAGATTCGTGCATCCGTAAAACGCTTTCTCGCCGATACTCCGTACCGTATCGGGGATGTCTATCTTGGTAAGGCTTTCGCAGTAGCTGAATGCCGATTCGCCGACAGAGGTTATACCCTCGTGAATATTTATATTGCGAAGATCGGTGCATCCGGAAAAGCAATATTCTCCGATTTCGGTTATACCGCCGTGCAGAGTCACACTCTCAAGGCCTTCACAGCCTGCCAGCGCAATACCGAAATCCGTAATGTCGCCCGGGATAACAAGCTCCGTAAGCTTTTCACCGCCAACGTAAAGCTCCGCACCATTGCATAGCGGATTTGCCGAGGTGTTGTAAAAATCAATATTCAACCAGTCGCCTATATTGTCAATATATACCCTTGAAAGAGCAGAGCATTCACCGAAGGCGTATCCTCCAATCGACGTAATACTGCCCGGAAGCCGTATTTCCTCAAGCCCGGTACAGCAGTCAAAGGTTTGCCAGTCAATATATGTTATTCCGTCGGGGATATTTATGCTTATAAGACTTTCACAGCCGTAAAATGCATTTCTGCCGATGCTTTTTACCGTGTCGGGAATATCTATATCCGTAAGACTTTCACAATAGCCGAATGCCTGATCGCCGATAGCGGTTACTCCTTCGGGAATATTTATACTGCGAAGATTCGTGCATCCGTAAAAGCTGAGATATCGGATTTCCGTCATACCCTCGTGCAGGGTCACAGTTTCAAGGCTTGCACAACCGACAAGTGCATAGCCGAAATCGGTAATGTCGCCCGGAATAACAAGATTGGTAAGCTTTTTGCCGTCAACAAAAAGCTCCGCATCGACACCGCAGTGCAACGGATTTGCCCAAGAGCTTTCAAAATTGATTTTTAACCAGGCACGAATATCATCAATATATACCTTTTCTATATAATTGTAATATCCACTGTAGTAGAAGACATCATCATTCAGCCTTGTCAGACTTTTCGGCAAATACAATATTCTCTGCGGTGCATTGATAAACAGATTTTCCTTTATCTCCGTCACACCCTCATAAATGCGTATTGCCTCATCGGATGACATAATCGGATATTTTGTAAGCACACCATCCTTAACAGTATACGGAAGCTCAAGGATAAGATGATTGTACTCGTCAAGTGCTTCCTCAAAGGTGAAATCGTACCATTCCTTGTTAAGCTTCGTGCTGTATTTGTACTTCCCGTATTCAAGCGTACAGTTTGACATCCAGGTCGAATCAAAAAGAATCCACCGTGTGCCGTCCCACGCCATATTCCACGAGTGGTCGGGTGAAAAAACGTATATACAGGGAATATCAATTGCCTGAAGAAGTGCCTCGCAGAGTCTTGAATATCCCTCGCATACCGTGTTCTTTTCCGTAAGTATCTTGTAGGGCGTCAGAGCAAGCTCGGAATATAGCTTTGTGCCGTGCTCGTAGTAATCGTAATCGTAGCAGACGTTAAGAGCGGTGTATTCGGCGACGGCACGGATTTTTTCGGCATCCGTTTCAAGACCTGCGGTTATTTCCTCTGCCTTTGATTTTACAAAGGCGTATTCCTCATCCGTTGCGGGGATTTCCCATTCTACCCATTGGATGTTCTTCTGACCTTCTTCCGTGAGAAGAAAAATCTCAGGGTCTGCCTTTAAAAAATTTTGGTATATTTCGGCAGCAAGCTCCTTGTCTCTGTCGCTGTGCTGTGCAAAAAGCATTGCCTCCGAGGGTCTTGGCGTGCTTGTAAGAGATTCTGGAACGGTTTCCTGTGCCGAAACGACAGTCGCAAGCATAAATATGCAGACTATAATAAAAAGAAATCTTCTGTACATCAGCGCCTTAAACCTCCCAATATGTGATTTTATTCCATTATAGCATAACATTTTTACCCTGTCAACAACTCAATAAGCCAAAAAGAGTAACACTTTGTACTTGATTTTCTCTAAAATATGTGATATAATACATTTTGTATATTTATAACCCCAAACATATAACAAATTATCGGAGGCAGATTATGAAAATAACAGAACTCAAAACAGCCATCACAGGCGGTACATACGACAAGGCGTTCGCATCCCTCTACGGTGCGGATTTCGACAAGAACGCAGTATACGAAAGATACACAAAGGCGGTTGACAGCTTCGTAGAAATCTACGGCGACAAGCTCACAGCCACATCCGAGGTAAACCTCTTCTCCGTTCCCGGCAGAAGCGAAATCGCGGGTAACCACACAGACCACAACCACGGTAAGGTTGTAGCGGCAGGTATCTCTCTCGATATCATCGCAGTTGCGGCAAAGGTTGACGGCAACGAAATCAGAATCAAGTCCGAGGGCTTTGACGAAGATATCTGCGACATCTCCACCTGCGAAACCGTTGTTGACGGCGAGAAGTACAGAGCCTCCGCAATTATCAGAGGTATGTGCGACGGCTACAACAAGAACGGCTACAAGATCGGCGGTTACTACGCTTATACAACCTCCAGCGTTCTCAAGGGCTCGGGACTTTCCTCCTCTGCCGCATTTGAGGTAATGGTAGGTAACATCCTTAACCACTTCTATAACGACGGCACAATCGACGCTGTTGAAATTGCAAAGATTGCACAGTATTCCGAAAATGTTCACTTCGGTAAGCCCTGCGGACTTATGGACCAGACAGCCTGCGCTGTAGGCTCCTTCGTTGCAATTGACTTTGAAGACCCCAAGAAGCCCATAGTTGAAAAGCTTCCCTTTGACCTTACAGCTCACGGCTATTCCCTCTGCATCGTAAACACAGGCGGAAACCACGCAGACCTCAACGAGGACTATGCTTCCGTTCCCGCAGAAATGAAGGCTGTTGCAAAGTACTTCGGCAAGGAAGTTCTCAGAAACGTTGACAAGAACGAAATCATCGCAAACATCCCCGTTCTTCGTGAAACAGTAGGCGACAGAGCAATTATGCGTGCTCTCCACTTCTGCAACGAAAACGTAAGAGTAGGCAAGATTACCGCAGCTCTCAAGGAGGACGATATCGAAGGCTTCCTCAAGGGCGTTAAGGCTTCAGGTCTTTCCTCCTCCACAATGCTTCAGAATACATATACCGTAAAGAACGTAACAGAGCAGGGCATCTCCCTTGCACTTGCGGTTGCAGGTCAGGTTCTCGATTCCAAGCCCGGCACAGCATACAGAGTTCACGGCGGCGGCTTTGCAGGTACAATGCAGGCGTTTGTTCCCAACGAATACCTTGACGAGTTCAACACAGTTATGAAGAGCGTGTTCGGTGAGGATTCCGCATATGTACTCAAGGTTCGTCCCTACGGTGCGGTTAAGCTTGAAGCTCTCGCATAAGCCTTTGCAAAATGAAGCAAAGCAAATATAAGGTAAAGCGCAAAGCCCAAAAGGAAGAGGAAAAGCGCAATGTCATAAAAAGCGGACTTGATAAAAAGCTGCGTGTCTTTCTGCTTCTTTCGTGGAGTACAATTGCTCTGGGAATATATTTTGCACTTGCAAAAGTTGCGTTTATATATTCTCTGTGGTTTTTCGTTTTTGTTCTCACGGTGGCATTTGCGGCATACTGTGTCATTGACCTTCGTATGGCAAAATATGTCCGTGACGGAAAAGCGGATTCGGATGAGTGTACAAGGCTCGCGGATATAAGTAAAATTCTGCTTATTATAATGATTCCGACGGTCTTTATAATCATATACGACTTCCTTTCCACAACCATCAAAATGTTTATGTAAGTAAAATCGGGTGCAGAGCATTGTTTTGTACCCGATTACTTAATGTACCGAAATACGAGAGGAGATAAAAATGGAGCTCCTTCTTAAAATCTGCGATATTGCAATGACGGTTCTCGGGGCACTTTACGCCTATCAGGTGATTTATATCATCCTCGGTCTGCTCTTTACGAAAAAATTCGCAAGGGCAAAGACCTTCCATAAGTACGCCGTTGTAATTTCCGCAAGAAACGAGGAGTCGGTAATCGGCAACCTCATTGACAGCATCAACAAGCAGGACTACCCGAGCGACAAAATAACCGTCTTTGTGGTTGCGGACAACTGCACTGACAAAACGGCACAAATCGCAAGAGAATACGGTGCCGTCTGCTACGAAAGGCAGGACAGCGAGCACTGTACAAAGGGCTACGCCCTGCAGTATCTTTTCAAATGCATAGATCGTGACTATGGTACGGACAGCTTCGAGGCATATATGGTTTTCGATGCGGATAACCTCTTGAAGCGTGACTTTGTAAGCCGTATGAACGATGCCTTTGACAGTGGAGAAAGGGTAATCACATCCTACCGTAATACAAAGAATCTCGATGCCAATTTTATATCCGCAGGCTATGGCTTCCACTGGATAAGAACAAGCAGATTCACAAGCCGTGCACGCTCGTTCCTTGGCGTTACCACTTGGGTACAGGGCTGCGGATTTATGTTCGCAAGCGAATTCGTAAAGGACGGCTGGAATTTCACATCTCTTACGGAGGACAGAGCCTTTTCCGTCGATGCTGTGTCAAGAGGCTACAGTATATGCTATCAGCACGAGGCGCAGTTTTACGACGAGCAGCCCACAAATATGAAGATAGTAATGCGTCAGCGAATCCGCTGGGCAAAGGGACATCTTCAGGCGTTTGCACAGTATTACGCCGTGCTCATAAAGGGAATTTTCACGCAGAAGGGCTTTGTAAGAAAATTCAACTGCTACGATATGCTGGTCACAATGATGCCCTACTGCGTTGCGTTTATACCGCTGAAAATCCTGAAATACATAGCATCCTCGGCAATTCTGCTTGCGGGTGCGGTCGGACTTGAGGCACTTCGGATAATTCCCGATTTTCTCGAAATTATGATTTTCGAACATCTCGGAATGATACCTATGGCACTTTTCCTTTTTGTCCTTGAGTACGCAAGACTTGAAAAAATCAAGTGGTATAAGGCGATATTCTATTCCGTAATGTTCCCGCTTTTCGGAATAGTGGGGGATATCTCAACATGGATAGCACTTTTCACAAGAGTCACATGGAAGCCGATACCCCATAACGCAAGCGTCGACATAGAAAAAATGGAAAGCAAAATACTTACCGCTCAAAAATAACAAAACACGGACAACCCGAAAAATGGGAAGTCCGTGTATTTTTTTACTTGTCAGCTTATAGCCACACCGCTGAAGTACCATACTCCGCCGAGCTTTACGCACTTTATTTTCTGCGGAGAGCTTCCGTCCGTGCGGGATTTTACTATATATGCGTTTTCCGCATCGATGCCCTCAACCGAGTAAATGTACTTCACACCGCTTGCCGCGGGAGCATTTTCCGTTTCGGCACAGTAAAGCTTGCCGTTTTCCTCAGCATAAAGACTGAAGTCAAGACCGTTTACAAAGCCCTGCGTGAAGTATTCTCCGTAGTATCTCTTAAGGTCCGCAAGGGAATTTACATTATAGTAGAGAAGTCTGTGATACTCCGTATCGTAGCCGTCGGAATTTTTTCTTACTATAACATCGTAGCTGTCAAGCTCAAGATGCTGGTACAGCATTGTATAGTAAAAATCCTCCGCCTCGATGTATCTGCTCTTTATAGTCTGAAGCTCGCTGTCGCTGAGAGTGAAGGGGGTGGGGGGATTCTCAGCTTCCTCCTTTTTCTCCTCGGACTCGGCTTCGCTGTTTTCTTCTTCCTCGGTCTTGTCCTCGGCTTTGTCGGCTTCCGTGCTTTCCTTGTCGGCCTCGGAGCTGATGTCTGATGTCGAGGGGGATTCCTCGGCTTTGCCGTTATTATTCGGTGCTTCGGTTACCTGTCCGTTTGTGGGCTTTTCGTCAAAAAGCTCGGACATATCGTTGCTTCCCTTTTTCGTATGGCACGCAAACAGCGACACCGATACGAGAAGGACGAGTGCGGTAAGCAGTATTTTTTTCAATATCATCATTCCCTTTCAGTAATATTGATTACAAGCCGTACCTATATGATACCACATATTTTCCCCAAAGTCAATACACTGTTTGGGCACGCACGGAGACGGCATTTTAATTTTTCGTAAAGGATATGCCGAAAACCATCGGAGGTGTCGAAAAAGCACCCTCGGAGTACACTTTTCAGCCAAAAAATTCCCACAATGTCCCAAAAAGAGATTTACAAGTGCATATATGTGTGCTATAATGTGACTGTAAAGGGCAGGGGATGAGTCCCTGCGTCAAGCCAAAAGGAGAAAAAGCAATGATAAATATAGGCAAAAGCAGAGAATGCTTCTTTGACAATTACCTTATAGATACAATGAGAACAACCGCCGAAGCACGCATTCACAGACCGCAAAGACGTGAGCTTGTCTTTAAAAACGACGCCCCCTGGGAGGGATGCGGAAGCGACTTCCACAATTTCTTCTACGATGAGGAATACGGCAAATACAGAATGTACTACCTCGGCTGGAAAATGGACGAATACTCAAAGGGCTCGGACGGTATCCGTGTCTGCTATATGGAGAGCACCGACGGAATCCGTTGGGAAAGACCAAGCCTCGGTCTTGTTGAGTACAACGGCTCGAAGGACAACAACATAATCCTCACCTCGCAGATGTCCCCCCGCCTTGATAACTTTATGGTGTTCAAGGATACAAATCCCGATTGTCCGCAGGAGGAAAAATACAAGGCAATAATGAGAAAGGTGCTCTCGGGAGACCCCAAGGAAATCCTTTGTGATTTCGCTCTTCGCTGTATGGTCAGCCCCGACGGAGTACATTTTACCGATAAGTGCAACATCCACGAGCACGGTGCATATGACAGCCTTAACGTTGCCTTCTGGGACGAAAGCGTAAAGAAGTACCGCTGTTATTTCCGTGGTAACCACAAGGAGGGCGACAGAACGGTTGATGCCAGAATGGGACTTGAGGTAAGAGACGTCCGCTATATGGAATCGGAAGATTTCGAAAACTGGACAAAGCCCGTAATCATTGACTTCGAGGACGGCGGAGACTATCCCCTTTATACAAACGTATGTCAGAATTACTACAGAGCACCGCAATGCATAATCGGCTTCCCCACAAGATATGTCGCAAGAAAGTGCTGGTCTAAATGCTACGACGAGCTTTGCGGTAAAGAGAAGAGACTCAAGAGAATGGAGGGCGGCGAGGACAGATACGGTCTTTCCGTAACCGACTGTATGTTTATGGTCTCCCGAAACGGCAGTACCTTCACAAAGTACGACGAGGCAATAATGACTCCCGGCGCTGAATTCGGTCAGAACTGGGTATACGGTGACTGCTATCCCGCAAGAGGTATGATTGAAACTCCCTCGGATATCCCCGGTGCCGACAACGAAATCTCAATCTTCTCCGGTGACAACCACTGGATGGGACTTGACTACGGCAAGGATATGTACAGATACACCTTCCGTCTTGACGGCTTCGTTTCACGACACGCGGGAGCTGTGGAAAAGACGGTTGTAACAAAGCCCTTCATCTATGACGGCTCGGATATGTACGCAAACCTTTCCACAAGTGCAAGAGGATATATCTACTTCACGATAAAATCAGCAGACGGTGATGTGGTAGAAAGCTGTGAAATGTTCGGCGATTCTGCCGACAAGAAAATCGGCTTTGAGGACGGCGATATCGCAAGGCTTTGCGGTAAAGAGGTTGTTCTTGAAATGCGTATGCTTGATGCGGATATTTATGCGATAAGATTTCAATAAAATATTGCAATATCATTTTGATGGAGATACGGATATATGATAAAGAAGCTTGAAAATACCGAAAAAACACTTCGGGATCTTTTCGGGCGGGGATTTATAAAATCCTACATTCTGCTTGTCGGCTATGAGGGTAACGAGTGGCAGATAAACAGTCCCGATGTTAATGCGGACACCTATTTTGATGCCGCAAGCCTCGGAAAGATCCTGCCCACAACGCCGCTGGCTCTTATGGCAATCGACAGAGGACTTCTGTCCCTTGACGATACCCTCGAAAAATTCTTTGATAATGTCCCCGACGACAAAAAGAATATCACCGTAAAACAGCTTCTTACCCATACCTCGGGAATAATCCGCAAGGAATATACGGATGGAGTTGCCGACAGAGGCAGGGAAAGCATAGCGGAGTTTATCTTTTCTCATCCGGTGGCGTTTGCGCCGGATACAAATATAGCATACAGTTGCAGCGGCATGGTGCTGCTTGGCTTTATTATTGAAAAGGTTTACGGAATGCCTCTGGATAAGTGCCTGGATGAGCATATCTGTAAGGTGCTTGGTCTTACAAGAACCAAATACAACGTAGCACTTGACGAGCCGAATTCCGTTGTGTGTCACTACGACCCCACCGTAAACGATTGCAGGCTTTACGACAATAACGTATGTAAAATGGACGGGATCCCCTCGGGAGCAGGCGAGGATTTTGTTACCGCAAGGGATCTTAAGGTGTATGCAGAGGCTCTGATAAAAAGAGACAATCGCCTTTACGGCAGAGAAATGTTTGACCTTTCCGAAAGAAACCACACGGAGAATCTTTGTGTTCTTGAAAGCGAAAAATGCCGTGCTGTGGAAAACCGTGCGCTCGGCTTTGTATATGTAGACGAAAACTGCGTACAGGCAAGAGAGCTTTTCCCGAAGGGAAGCATAGGTCACACGGGTTGGACGGGGCAGTCCTTATACCTTTACAGAGAAAAGGGACTTTATACAATACTTCTCACCGATTCCATGAGATGTGTAAACCGTAACTACGGCGTATGTGACAGCGAAAGGGTACACGAAATGAGAACCGAGGTACACAGAGCGATTGCAAAGGACCTCGGGATCAGGAACTGATTTTTCAAACGGAGGTAAAGAAAATGATCAACATCGGTAAACAGAGAGAATGCTTTTTCGACGACTATCTCATAGACACAATGCGCACAACAGCGGAAAGCGAAATCCATAATCCCGTCCGCCGTGAAATGGTGCTTGTCCACGATGCTCCCTGGGAGGGCTGCGGATGCGACTACCATAACTTTTTCTATGATAAGGAATACGGCAAATACAGAATGTACTACCTCGGCTGGAAAACCAACGATGTGGGCAACATTGTAGGCAAGATTTACCCCTGCTACGCCGAAAGCACCGACGGACTTCATTGGGAAAAGCCGAATCTCGGTCTTGTGGAATTTGAAGGCTCAAGGGACAACAATATCCTCAAGGACTACAGCGTTGACAACTTTATGGTGTTTAAGGACGAAAATCCCGAATGTCGCAAGGGTGAGGAATACAAATGCGTTCTTCAGGCGACAAAATCCGTTGACGGCGCAAACAAGCACTACCTCAAGTGTATGTTCAGCTCGGACGGTATAAGCTTCACCGACGGCTACGAAATTACCGATTGCGGTGCTTTTGACTCGTTGAATGTCGCATTCTGGGACAAGGAAGCACAGAAATACAGATGCTATTTCAGAGGCTTCCACACCAAGGGAAGCAAGAACCCCGAAATCAGTTCACCTTATGACTGGCAAACCGATGTGCGTGATATAAGATATTCCGAATCCAAGGACTTCAAGGAATGGTCAAAGCCGAGAATCCTCGATTTCGGAAGCAGTGAGGACATCCCCCTTTACACAAATGTGTGCCAGAATTACTACCGTGCACCGCAGATTGTAATAGGTATGCCCACAAGATATATAGAAAGACCATCGTGGACAAAATCCTTCGACGAGCTCTGCGGCAAGGACAAGCGCCTTTCCAGAATGAAGGCAGAGCCCCGCTTTGGACTTACAACCACAGACTGTGTTTTCATAGTGTCCCGTGACGGCTATAACTTCAAAAAGCACGACGAAGCATTCATAAGACCCGGTGCGGAATTCTATGAAAACTGGGTATACGGAAGCTGCTACCCCGCAAGAGGAATAGTGGAAACTCCCTCGGACATCTGCGGTGCAGACCGCGAAATGTCAATCTTCTGCTTTGATAACCACTGGATGGGAGAGGGATATGCAACCCACGTTTACCGCTACACACTCCGACTCGACGGCTTTGTTTCCCGCCACGCGGGAGCGGTGGAAAAGATGCTTGTGACAAAGCCCTTTGTCTATGACGGCTCGGATATGTTTGCGAATATGTCCACAAGTGCGAGAGGGTATATTTACTTCACCCTCAAAAGCGCAGACGGAGAGAAAATAGAGAGCTGTGAAATGTTCGGCGATTCGACCGATAAGAAAATCGGCTTTGAGGACGGTGATATCGCAAGACTTTGCGGTAAAGAGGTCGTTCTTGAAATGCGTATGCTGGATGCGGATATTTATGCGGTGAGATTCGAATAATTCTTCAGGGTGTGTCCTCGGGATGCACCCTTTTGCTTTTTGCAAGGACAGTACGGAACGCAAAATGCAAATTTCGTTTTCCGCCCCTCTTGACAAATCTGTCATTTAGTTATATAATATTAAGGATAAACAAAAGAAAGACGAGGAACAACAATGGCAGACATCAACGTAAGCGTAAGAAAGCTTGTAAAGTACGGACTTGACAAGGGCTTTTTTGAAAAGAGAGACGAAATCTATATGACAAACCTCATTATGTCAGAGCTCGGAATGGATTCTATCACAGAGGAATCCGCCAATCCCGAGGGCGAGGTAAACCTTGAGGAAACTCTTGCCGAGATTCTTGACTATGCTGCAGAAAAGGGCATTATCGAGGACAGCATCACATATCGTGACCTCTTTGATACAAAGCTTATGGGACTTATGATTCCCAGACCCTCCGAGGTTACCGACAAATTCTATGCTCTTTACGAAAAGTCCGCCCTTGATGCGACAGATTATTTCTATAAGCTCTCCTGCGACAGCGACTACATAAGACGCTACCGTATCGCAAAGGATATGAAGTGGGTAACACCCACAGAGTACGGCGACCTTGATATCACAATCAACCTTTCCAAGCCCGAAAAGGACCCCAAGGCCATCGCCGCAGCGAAGAACGCACCTCAGGCAGGATATCCCAAGTGTATGCTCTGCCGTGAAAACGAGGGCTATGCGGGCAGAGTAAACCATCCCGCGCGTCAGAATCACAGAATTATTCCTCTTACAATAAACGATACACCCTGGTGCTTCCAGTATTCTCCCTATGTTTACTACAACGAGCACTGCATCGTGTTCAACTCCGAGCATTCTCCCATGGCAATCAATCCCGCAACCTTCAGAAAGCTCCTTGACTTTGTAAAGCTTTTCCCGCACTACTTCGTAGGCTCCAACGCAGACCTTCCCATCGTAGGCGGCTCAATTCTTACACACGACCATTTCCAGGGCGGTCATTATACATTTGCAATGGCAAAGGCTCCCGTGGAAACAAAGGTTACCTTCAAGGGCTTTGAGGACGTTGAAGCAGGCATCGTGAAGTGGCCTATGTCCGTTATCAGAATCGCATCCGAAAGCACGGAAAAGCTCTGCACACTTGCAAGCAAGATTCTTGCCGCCTGGAGAGGCTACACCGACGAGGACGCATTCATCTTTGCGGAAACAGACGGTGAAAAGCACAACACAATCACTCCCATCGCAAGAAGAAACGGCGACAAGTACGAGCTCGACCTTGTTCTTCGTAACAATATCACAACAGAGGAGCATCCCATGGGCGTATATCATCCCCACGCAGAGCTCCACAACATCAAGAAGGAAAATATCGGACTTATCGAGGTTATGGGCCTTGCCGTTCTTCCCGCGAGACTCAAGAACGAGCTTGCACTCCTTGCGGATGCAATAGTTGAGGGCAAGGACTACAGAAACGACGAAACCCTCGGCAAGCACTACGACTGGGTACAGTCCTTCAAGGGCAAGTACGCCGAAATCACAAAGGACAACGTTACAAAGATTCTCGAGGACGAGGTTGGTATCGTGTTCGCAAAGGTGCTTGAGCACGCAGGCGTATACAAGAGAGACGATGCGGGCAAGAACGCATTCCTTAAGTTTGTTGATGCGGTGAACGCATAATTTAAATAAGCAAAAAGATATCCCGGAGGATGTAAAATTCTCCGGGATTTTTGTGTATTCTGTTCCGTTGAGTATCAGCGTCTCTTTGCGCCCATACCCATTGCACCGAAGCCGTTACCCTTGTTTGCACCGCGACCGCCTGCGGGCATCTTCTTACCCTTTTCGGTCTTTACGGTTTCGTCTGCTTCCTCTGTTGCTTCCGTATCAGCCTCAGCCTTTTCGGGCTTTTCAAGCTTTTCGGGCTTTTCAAGCTTTGCGGGCTTTTCAGCCTTTTCGGGTCTGTTCTTTGCACCCTGCATATTCTTGCCGTGGAAATTGCCGAAGCAGTGGAATGTCATTTCGCCGCTTTCAAGCTTTGCGAGCTGCTCGTCATACTGCTCCTGAGTAATCTTGCCATTTTCAAGCATGGAAGCAAGCTGTTCCTTTGCCTTCTCAAGCATCTCAGCCTTCTTTTCTTCCGTCATTTCGGGCATTTCGGGAGCCTTGAATTCCTTGTTTTCAAAATCCTTACCGAAATTACCGAAGCCAAAGCCCTTGCCGTTGCCTATATTTCCGAAGAAGGGGCGTGTCATCTCACCGCTTTCAAGCTGTGCAATGTATTCATCATACTGCTCCTGAGTAATCTTACCCTTTTCAAGCATAGAAGCGAGCTGTTCCTTTGCCTTCTCAAGCATTTCAGCCTTCTTCTCTTCTGTCATTTCGGGCATCTCGGGCTTTTCAAAGCCTTCGGGAAGCTCAAAGTTCTCGGGAAGCTCAAATCCCTCGGGCATCTGCATGTTTTCACGGTCGAAGCCCATAAAAGGCATACCGTGCATACCCTTGTTTCCGCCCATATGCATTCCTTTTCCGTGCATACCGCCGAAGCCTGTGCCGTTTTCAAGGTCTGCAATGTATTCGTTATACTGTTCCTCGGTGATTTTTCCGGATTCAAGCATAACGTCAAGCATTTCCTTGCGCTTTGCTGTCATATCAACGGTTTCCGTTTCGGTCTGTGTGCGGTTACGGTTCTTAAAGCCCATGCCGTTCATCATACCGCCGAAGCCCATAGCTCCCGCTGTTGCGCCTCCCGCGAGAAGAAGTGCCATAGCTACCGCAATTACCTTGTTTCTCTTTTTCATAATGAATCCTCCTTTGATTGGGATTTTTATACCATTGATGGATTTTTACACGCTTATTGTACAACACCCTTTTGAAGTCACAGTGGGGGATGTGTGAATTTTATGTGATTTTTGAGGGAGAAATCGGAAAAATAAAAAGAAAAAGGAAGGCAAATCGCCTTCCTTAATTTCTTTGGTTGAAAAATCCTTAGATCTTTTCCTTAACCTTAGCAGCCTTACCAACTCTGTCTCTAACATAGTAAAGCTTAGCTCTTCTAACCTTACCTTCTCTTACGAGCTCTACCTTAACAACGTTGGGAGAGTGGAGAGGGAAAGTCTTTTCAACGCCGCAGCCGTATGCTACACGTCTAACTGTGAAAGATTCAGCGATGCCGCCGTTCTTCTTAGCGATTACGGTGCCTTCGAAAAGCTGGATTCTTTCTCTGGAGCCTTCCTTGATTCTGTTGTGAACTCTAACGGTGTCACCAATGTTGAACGCAGGAACCTCGCTCTTAATCTGCTCGCTTGCAAAAGCTTCAAGGATATTCATGAAACTTACCTCCTGTAACTGACATTCTTGCGGAGCTATGCAGAGGAATGCCGTGATATTAGTTTATGTGAGCACAAAAATGCCCATACATAACAGATTGATTATACCACACTATTCTTTGAATTGCAAGCGTTTTTGCAATAATTGACATTTTGTTTACAATTTGCCCGACCATTAATTTTGCATTTTGCATTTCGCAAAGCGACTCAGTCCTTTGTCCAGGTGTGGGGGAGGCAGGTGAGAATCAGCGGGAATATTTCAAGTCTGCCGAGAAGCATCGTAAAGGAGAGAAGCACCTTGGAGGCTGTGGAATACTCCGCAAAGCTTGAGGCCGGACCGATTTTTCCGAAGCCCGGACCCACATTATTCATACAGGTTGCAACAGCCGTGAAGTTTTCCTTAAATCCGAAGGACGGCTGGAAAATACTCAGAGCTATAAATATAACGATATAGCAAACAAAGAAAAACGCAAAATACGTGGAAACACTGTTGAGAGTGCTTTTTTCCACGGTCTTTCCCTCGAGTCTTACAGCGGTTACCGCTCTGGGATGAAGCATATAGCGTATCTCCGAGAAAATAAGCTTCACAAGGAGTATGATTCTGGAAACCTTAAGACCGCCGCCCGTTGAGCCCGCACAGCCTCCGATAAACATCAGCATAAACAGAATAGCCTTGGAGAATTCGGGCCAGAGCTCGAAGTCAACCGTGGCATAGCCCGTGGTGGAGATGATGGCGGATACCGCAAAGGCGGAGTGCCTTATTGCCTCGGAAAGTGTGCCGAAAAGATTGGATATATTAAGACATATTGCGGCGGATGCGGCAACGATAATGCCAAGATACACCGCAAGCTCCGTGCTCTTGAAGGCCGCAAAGGAGCGCTTGACAAGGAAGTAATAATAAAGATTGAAGTTCACGCCGAACAGTATCATAAATACAATGATAACCCACTGAATGTAAGCGGAATATCCGAGAATGCTGTCCGCATTACAGCTGAATCCGCCCGTGCCCGCCGTAGAAAAGGCGTGAACAAGGCTTTCGTAAAGCGGCATACCGCCCGCAAGCAGGAAGATTGCCAGAGTGAAGGTCATTACAATATAAATAAGGTAAAGAATCTTCGCCGTGTCTCTTGATTTCGGAACAAGCTTACCGAACATAGGGCCGGGCATTTCCGCGCGCATAATATGTACGGACCTGTCGGAAATGTTGGGAAGTATCGCCATTACGAATACAATAACTCCCATACCGCCAACCCAGTGTGTAAAGCTTCTCCACAGAAGCATTGATTTCGGAAGAGCCTCTATATCCGCAAGTATGGTAGCACCCGTGGTTGTGTAACCGCTGACCGTTTCGAAAAACGCATCCGCAAGACTCGTAAGGTCTCCGGTTATAATAAAGGGGATTGCCCCGAAGAAGGACATTACCACCCAGGCGAGCGCAACTATCGCAAAGCCTTCCTTTGTATACATAAGATTGCTCTTAGGCTTACTGAACTTACACACGGCAAGACCTGCCGCAACGGAAATCACCGCCGTTACAAGAAAGGCAAAAAGACTGTTATATTCACGGAAAACAAGGGCGCAGATAATGGGCACAAGCATAAACGCACCCGAGGCGACCGATATTTTTCCGAGATAATTGAAAACTAATTTTCGGTTCATATAATAAATAATTCCTTTCGGATTTTCCCGCAGACGTTGAGAAGTGACTTATCTCTTGCCCTCAATAGCCTCCGCAAGGCTTGAGAGCATCGCACCCTCTGCAATAACAACAACGCTGTCCCCCGGGAGAATTACGTCGTCGCCGTTGGGGATGATGTTTTTTCTGCCTCTTATAATACCGCAGATAAGAGTGTTCTTTTTCATTGCAAGGCTCTTAAGGGGAATGTCGCAGTACTCGAATTCGGAGGTAACATTGAATTCAAGAGCCTCCGCCTTGCCGTCGCAAAGCTTGTAAAGAGTCTCCACACTGCTTCCGAGGGAGTTGTCAAGAGCTCGTGCGTATCTTGAATGGATATCCGAAACAATCTTGATGGGGGAAACAATGCTGTCGATTCCGAGCGTGGTGGCAAGAGTCACAAGCTCGGGCTTATTTACCTTCGAAATAACCTGCGGAACATTGTGAGAAGCCGCATAGAACGCAAGAAGTATGTTCTCCTCGTCCATACCCGTAAGAGTAATGAAGGCATCTGTATCAAGAAGCCCCTCCTCAAGAAGAAGGTCGTGCTTCGCACCGTCTCCGTGGATTACAATAGCCTGGGGAAGGAGCGAGGCGAATTTTTCGCAGACCTCTCTGTTTTGCTCTACAATCTTTACCGTGCTTCCCGAGGCGATAAGCTGCTTTGCAAGATAAAATGCAATTCTGCTTGCACCTATTATCATAACGCTCTTTGCCTGCTTCTGATTAAGTCCGAGCATACCGAAGAGCTTGAGTACCTCCGTCTGCTGAGCGGTAAAGTTGATTTTGTCGCCGCTGCGAAGAACAAAGTTACCGTCGGGAATGAATACCTCGTCCTCTCTCTGTACAGTGCACACAAGAAACTTCGCATCGAACTTCTTGCGGATTTCCATAAGAGTCATTCCGTCGAAGGGCGAATCGTCGTGAAGTCTTATTTCTATCATCTCGAAGCTTCGTCTTGAGAAGGTGTCAATGCTGAGCGCACCGGGAAGCTTGAGCATCTTGTAAAGCTCATCCGCCGCAAGAGAGTCGGGATTGAGCGCCATCGAAATTTCAAGCTGCTCCTTCAGAAAGACAAGGCTCTTGTCGTTGTATTCGGGAGTTCTGATTCTTGAAATTGTGTGCTTAGCACCCATCTTTTTTGCAAGGAAGCAGGAAAGCATATTGAGCTCGTCAACGCCCGTAACGGCTACCACAAGCTCTGCGTCTCCCGCGCCCGCCTCCTCGAGAATGTCGCTGTCCGCACCGTTGCCGACAACGCACATTGCATCGTATGCAGTGGAGATTTCTTCAATGATTTCGGGACTTTTGTCAATTGCCACGACGTCGTGTCCCTCGTTTATAAGCCTGCGAAGCACGGAAAGACCGATTTTTCCGCAGCCGACAATAATAATTTTCATCCGAATAGACCTTAAATCCTTTCCGCCGCACAAGGCGACAGGGAAAATGTTAATACTTGCTGTCTTTGTAATTAAATATTATACCACAAAAAAGAGTACATTTCAATACCCGATTTGAATTTTTATATAAAGTGCATAAATCACAGAGAAAAAACATAGCAAAATGCCAACCTCAAGCTTTCGTCTTGTGTGAAAATATGCTCCCGAATTTTAATCAATCGTAAAATTTTATTATTTTTCGGAAAAATCACAAAAATAATTGCATTTTTTAATATTTTAGTGTATAATAGTAGTCGGAAAAATATCGGGTACGGTTTGACCCGAGAACGGATGGAGCTTTATGCAGAACATATATCAGGATTTTCCCGGTAACGTCCGCTTCGATTACAGAAGCGTCGACGGTACAAAAATGGAGCAGTTCCATTTTCACAGTCACTACGAGGTGTCTATCGTTTTGTGCGGAAGCCTCACGATAATTAATACGGGTGAAACCGTAAAGACGGATAAGCCCTGTGTTATTCTTCACAGCCCGAATACCTTCCACGCGGTAATAGCGGAAAAGGGAACGCTGTACAAAAGATACAATATGTACTTCGACGATGAGTTCGTGAGCAAATTCCCCGCAGAGCTTCTCGGAATCAGAAAGCTTTTCTACACAAACTTCAGTGTAACCGAGCTTGAGAGCGAGGACCTTGAGGAGCTTATGATATACACAAGGCTCATCTTCGAATCAGAGGAAAACGTAAACAGACAGTATCTGCTTCTTGCCTCTCTTGTAAACAAGCTCTCCGATTACGTCGGCACGGCAAGAACACTTGAGGGCAACGAGAACATTTCCTACATAGAAAACGTAATTCAGTACATAGCCGAGAATTACGGCGAGCCGCTTACCGCGGGCGTGCTTGCGGACAAATTCTACGTAAGCTCCGCAAAGCTCAACGCCGATTTCAAGGGAATGACCTCGGTAACTCTGCATAAATATATAGTAACCGTAAGACTGATAAATGCAAAGCGGATGCTGATTTCCGGCAAATCCGTCCTTGAAACAAGCGTCGAGTGCGGCTTCTTCAACGAAAGTCATTTCATCCGTACCTTCAAGGAAAAAACGGGAATGACTCCGTCAAAGTACGCGAAGATGTTCAGCAAGGTCTGAGCCTTATGACAGAAGCTCGTCTATAAGCACGGAAAGCTCATCGTAGCTTGCGCAGATGCCCTCGGAAAGAAGTCTTCTGTCGTAGTCGGTCAGAATGTCCGCATCTATTTCTGCGGTGTATTCAAGCATGCCCGAATGACTGTAAATTCCGAGCGTGTTTCCGCAGAGCCTGAGCGTACACAGAGAGGCGCTCTGAGGCAAAAGGGTGATTTCACTGCTTTGAACACTCTCCTTGCCGATTTTGTATTCATAGGTTGCACTCCTCGGAATATACTTTGAAAGAAGTGCAAAAATAAGAATAAGAGCGGAAAGCACCGCAAGCCTTTTTGCAAGGTAAGCGAGATTTTCCGCAAGCCTTGCCTCGTATTCGTTTTTATTCATTCGGATATGACACCTGCCCTTACAAATATTGTATATATCATTTTTTACATAATTGCGGATTTTATTCACGGATTTGTCCGTGCGTAAGGCTTCGCACCGAAAACGGCAAAAGAAAGGACTGATAATATGGCAAAGAAAACCAAAAAGCGTTCCGCCTCCCGTGCCGACGAAATAAAGGCACTCCGTATTGTTGGCGGAATCTTCAGCACGCTGTTCAGTATAATTCTGACGCTGCTCCTCGTGGGAATCATCACGGGCGGTATTGTTGCGGGCGCATTTGCGATTTATTGCCGTGACTACCTTATTGACGAGGATTACGACATAGTAGACCTGAAATATAACCTTGATATGACAAGTAAAATCTACTATCCCGTATATTCGGATATAGAGCGCACACAGCTTGTGGAATATGTCGAGATGGAGGACCAGAGACTCCACGGCTCGGAAAACCGCTACTGGGCACCCATCCAGAATATGCCCAAGAACCTTCAGAACGCCTTTATCGCCATAGAGGACAAGCGCTTCTATGAGCACGGCGGATTTGACTTCAAGCGTACCGCGGGTGCTGTGCTTGAGCTTGCCAAGGGCAACAAGAGCTACGGCGGCTCCACAATCACTCAGCAGCTCATAAAGAATATCACGGGCGAGCGCGATACCACCATACAGCGAAAGGTAACGGAAATCTTCAGAGCCATGAGCCTTACGGAAAAGAAGACCAAGGACGAGGTTCTGGAGATGTACCTCAATACCATTCCGCTCTCACACGGTAACTACGGTGTTTCCGCGGCGGCGAACTACTTCTTCGATAAGGATGTTTCCGAGCTTACGCTTGTTGAATGTGCGGCACTTGCCTCCATTCCGAAATCTCCCACAAAGTATTCTCCCGAGCTTAATCCCGACGAAAACAGGGAAAGACGCCGCGTGGTTCTTACCGCAATGCGCGACCAGGGACTCATAGACGAGGACGAATACCTTGAAGCATGGCACGCAGAGCTTGTTCTCAATATCAACAGAGAAGAAACGGTCGACATAGTTTACTCCTACTTCACGGACGAATTAAGGCGTGAAATTCAGGAGGACCTTATGGAGGAATACGGCTACACCAAGGAGCTCGCACAGCAGATGGTTCTCTCGGGCGGTCTTGAAATATACGCAACCGTAGACCCCTATATACAGAATATCCTCGAGGAGGCCTATAACGATCCCTCTACCTTCAAGAAGGTTGATAACGGCGTACAGCCCGAATCTGCAATGGTGGTAATGGATCAGTACACCGGACAGGTTCTCGGTATTGTGGGCGGCAGAGGCGAAAAGACAGGCAATATGGTGCTCAACCGTGCCACAATGAGCCGCAGACAGATAGGCTCCGCAATAAAGCCCGTCTCAGCATACGCACCCGCTATGGATATGGGACTTATAGACTACGGCTCTGTAAGAGACGATACACCCCTTCAGTGGATGAACAACAGATACTGGCCGAAGAACGCTCCCGCCACCTACGACGGCAAAACCACAATGGAGCGTGCTCTTATGGTGTCCAAAAACACCGTAGCCGCAAGACTCGTTCAGGAAATGACACCTCAGTACGTATATGATTTTCTGACAAAGGAGCTCTGTGTCGAAAGCCTTGAAAAGTCGGATATAGCAATAGCACCTCTCGCACTCGGCGGTCTTACCTACGGTCTGACCACACTTGAAACAGCGGGCTGTTATACAATGCTCGCAAGCCAGACGGGCGTATTCTCCGAGCCTATATTCTATACAAAGGTGCTCGACAGTAAGGGCAATGTGCTTCTTGACACAAGCAGAACACAGAAGCGTGACGCCGTAATCCGCGAAGGCACATCAAAGATGATGACAAAGCTTCTTACAAACGTAGTAGCAAGCGGTACCGCAAAGAAGATAACCCTCAAGAATAAGGTGGAGGTTGCCGCAAAGACAGGTACCACCAACGACAACAAGGACGTTTACCTCGTAGGCTATACACCCTACTATCTTGGTGCAACCTGGTTCGGATACGATATTCCCAGATCCCTTGCAAAGTTCGGCGACAGCCAGGCGCTTGCGGCGTGGGATAAGGTTATGAATAAGATTCACGAAAGAGTTTTCGAGAAGAATAAGGCGGAAAACCTGAAGCTTAAGAAGTTCGATTACAGCGGTCTTGTAAAGGCAAGCTACTGTGCGGATTCGGGACTTGCACCGGGACCCTATTGCTCGCTTGACGTAAGAGGTGACCGTGTTGAAACCGGGTACTTTGTAACACCGCCCAAGAAGACCTGCGATGTTCATTACCCCGTAAACTGGGATACCTCCACGGGCTCCGTAGCCTGCGAAAGATGTCCTGCGGAAAGCGTTGTACAGAAGTCGCTTGTCCTTGTAGGCGAGGAAAGAATTTTCAGCCATTCACTGAAAATCACCGACGCACAGTACACGATAATGCCCGTTGACGGATTCGATTATCCCGCAGAGAATACAACGGCACTGTTTAAAAATGCCCTCGGAGGAAAATTCTACGGATATACCCCGAGTGCTGAAATTCCCGCAAACAGCTATTGTACGGTACACGCAAACGCCCCCATCGAGCCCGAAATTCCCGAGATTCCCGAAAATCCCGAGGGACTCCCGACAGAGGGTGACCCCACCGTAACCCCTGTACAGCCCGATGCGGGAGCAACCACACCCGACGACGGACACAAGCAGGAGGACATATTTGACATAATAGACACTCCCACGGTAACACCTCCCGCAGAGGCCACACCTCCTGCAGAAGTAACACCTCCCGCAGAAGTCACACCTCCCACGGAGACGACAACTACCGAGTCTGCTATCGGATAAATTCTTTTCCAAAGCAAAAAACACTTGACAAACCTCAGGTAAGAGGTTATAATAATTCGGCGGAGAAGCCTCCGCCGAGATATCTACCATTAGCTCAGCTGGATAGAGTACCGGATTCCGATTCCGTTGGTCGAGGGTTCAAATCCCCCATGGTAGGCCAGAAAAAAGCACTTCCTCAGAAGTGCTTTTTTCAACGAAATAAATCCCTTGCGGGATTTGTGAAATGCACTTCGTGCGTGAAATACACCTTCGGCGTGTGAAATGCACTTCGTGCGTGAGGGGATTTATTTCATTTCACGTTGCGGACAACGGACGCAACATTTCACAATTCACGAAGTGAATTATTTCACATTCGGCACAGCCGAATATTTCACTTTTCACATCTCCGCCGTTAAAATTTTACTCAAAATGAATAATCCCCACACTTTCTGCCAAAAATACCCTCCACAACCATCTAACCACGGAGGAACGGCAATTGATAAAAGGATGTTCAAGAAGAGTAATAGTAATCAAGCACCCCGAAAGCGAGCTTTTTGAGGAAGCCTATTTCATAGTAAACCCGAAGAAATCCGAAAGAAGGCAGAGCGACCTTCTTGCGGAGGCAAGCAGAATAATCTCTCAGCGGACAACCTCAGCGGGCAGAGCCTGCGGAAGGGCAAGACTTGTTCTGCTGTGGCTTGTCGGATTCGCAAGCGGTATCGGTGCGGCTGTGCCGATTGCCTGCTTTCTGATGTAAGCGGCAGGGGAGATTTAGGAGCATACGGAAATTCGTAAAGGAAAGGATAACAAAATGGATATAACAAAACTTAATGATGACACCGCCGCCCTTGTAAAATTCATCGGCGACGAGCACGACTATTCAATCTACGACGAGGAAAAGGCAGGCTGTGGCAACTGTACAATGTGCGACGAGGTGCCGAGAGACGCCTGCATTCACCACGGTGCCGCTCATAAGGCGGAATTTTACTACGGCGAATTTTATCTCGCCTATGGTGTCGAGCAGCAGGACGGATTCGTAGGCATTGCCGTAAGAAACAACGACGACGACCTCGTTTTCCCGAGGGACGCCAAGGATTTTGAAATTGTAGAGGACAAGCACGGCGTACTGAAGCCCGCAAAATAATCTACATAAAGCACAAGGGACGAACCGTTTTGGCTCGTCCCTTTTTTGTGTCATTTAACCGTACCGTATTCGTAACGCTTTGCAAACTCCAGCGGACTTTCACCGCATTTGCGCTTGAACTCGTAGGAGAAATAGCTTATACTGTCAAAGCCGCACCGAGTGGCAACCTCGCTTACCGGGTACATACCGGTACTGAGTAAAGCCTTTGCGTTTTCTATGCGTACCTTCTTTATATATTCTATGGGTGAGCATCCGAAGCAATTGCGGAATTCACGCCTGAAATACACCTCACTTACACCGCAGGATTCGGAAAGTGAGGCTATGGTAATGTCCCTGCTTCCGTAGCTTTCGTCTATAAAGCTCTTGACCTTGCGCATACGCTTCGGGATGGGATGCCCGTGACCCTCGTTTAACTCGTGAATGAGGTTGGCAAATATTTCGTATACCATGGAAAGACAAACGTAGTCACGCCTTCCGCCGACGCTTCTGTATCTTTCCACAAGCGAGCGGTACATATTTTCAAAGGCAATGGGGCAGGAGGGCTTGAATACAAACGGAGTCAGCTCCTCGTGCTCATCCCTTGTGCCGAAATGTATAATAAGCATTCTGCCGTCCTCAATTATGTCCGTGCTGTATGAGCACCCCTTGGGAACAAAGGTTATACAGCTTTTGTCCGAGTAAAGCTTTTTGTCGCTTCCGTCGGGAGTCAGGCTGATTTTGCCCGAAAGTCGGAATGTCAGCCCGTGGTAGCTTCGTCCCGTGACGTGCACGGTTTCGGATTTTTTAAATTCAAAATCGTTTGCTTCTATATGGGTAATATCGAAATCATCGGGAAACAGCAAGTAATCACCGCCTTTTTCGGTTGTGTACGGCTTTATTTTATTACGGATAAAAAGGAAAATCAAGTTTCGGAATGTTAAAATTTATAGTGATTTGTTATTGCAAAATTGCTTCCTTGCGGTTATAATGTGGTTGTAAAATAAAAAATTATACCGAAAGGAACAAAACAATGAACGAGCTTATGAACAAAATAGCTGAAGCCGTAAAAAGAGAAGGCATCGACCTCATCGGCTTCGCACCCAAATCAAGATTTGAAAACGTACCCGCAAATGTAAATCCCTTTTCCATTTTTCCCGAGGGAAAGACGGTAATTATGGTCGGCAAGAGAATCTGCCGCGGAGCACTCAGAGGCGTTGAGGAAGGCACAAACTTCGGTGACTACGCCCTTTTCGGCAAGAACTGGCTTGAGGACGAATTCCTCGCCATTGCCACCTACGGACTTGTAAACGCAATAGAGGACTGCGGATGGGAGGCTTGTCCCTTGTTCCCCAATCCTTCGGAGGTTGCTCCCATGGGCGTTCCCGTAAGAGAGGGCGCACCCGCTCCCAATGTGTTCCCCGACTTTGACTATGCGGCTGTTGCCTGCGGTCTTTGTGAAATTTCCTACAACAGACTTCCCATGTCTAAGAAATACGGCACACGCCAGAGATTCCATATGATTATAACAGACGCCGAAATTGAGCCCACCCCCATTATGGAGGGAAGTGTATGCACAAGATGCAAGAAGTGTGCAAAGTCCTGCCCCTTAGGTGCTATCAGTGAAACGGAAACAGAGGAAATCGAAATCTGCGGCAAGAAGATGACCGTCGCAAGGATAGACTACGACAAGTGTAAGGTCTGCAAGAACGGTGCTTGTCCTTCAAGACTCTCTCCCGCGGCAAGACCTGACAGAATTGCGGCTCTCTGCAACAGAACCTGCGTAAATGTCCTCGAAACGGAAAATAAGTTTGAAAATCCCTTCAGAGTAAATGATGCGTGGGCACTTGATTCCTTCGGAAAATTTGCTGAAAGAGACACCGAATCCGCAAATGTTCTCGGCGGTGCATTCTCAAAGGACGGTGCAAGATGAAGCTTACTTCCGAAATGATAAAGGAGAAAGCCCGTGAGATTGGTCTTGACTGTATTGCGATAGGCAATATCGAAAGATTCAAAAATGCTCCCGTGCTTATGTCTCCGCTTACATACTTCCCCAATGCAAAATCGGTTATCGCTGTTGCAATGCGCATACCGAGAGGTACATACAGAGGTATTGAGGAGGGCACACACTGGCATAATTATACCTTCTATTCATACAACAGACTCAATTCACTCTTCAGACCCAAAAAGTCCTACGAGCTGTGTTGCTTTATCGAGGATCACGGCTGGGAGGCTGTTGCCCACTATCCCGCAGTACCCGAGGGAAACGGCACGGGCAAGGATCCCGTTGCTCCGGGTAAAGTACCGCCGGATGTTGTCTGCAGTGTAAGACTTATTGCGGCGGGATGCGGACTCGGTGAAGTCGGCTTCTCAAAAGTTTTCCTTACAAAGAAGTTCGGACCGAGAGTAAGACTCGGACTTATCTTCACCGACTGCGAGCTTGAGCCTGACCCCATTCTCGATACGGGTGATATCTGTATCCATTGCGGTGCTTGTCAGAGAGAATGCCCCGGTAATGCCGTTCCTTCCGTAAAGGATGTGGACAAGAGACTTACCGTTGACTTCGGCGAAAAGAAAATCTGGTACGGCGATGTACAGATGGGCAGATGTACCCTTACACATCACGGCTTCAACAACGAATGCTCACCCTTCCATAAGAAGGAATTCCCCAATATGGCGTTTGACGTAAGAAATTCCGATATGACCGAGGAGGAGGCATACATCCTGACATACTCCATGGCAAGTGCAAAATGGGGCAGAAAGCCCGGAAGCAACGCCGTTATTGGATATTACGACTACATAATGGGACACGGCGGATACTTTGCAATCTGCGGTGCAAAGGGCTGTATCAGAGCCTGCATGAATGCACTTGAAAAGAGCGGCAGAATAGAAAACACCTTCCACAATCCCTTCTACAAAAAGCCGAGCTGGAAGCTTTCCAACAAGCCCGAGGCAATCTCCACGGGAGTCAACCCCTACAGAGAAGCATACCTCGACGAAAAGTACCCGGGCATCCGCAAGAACGAGTACATTATGGCGGGCGAAACAGAGCCTACAAAGAAGGTAGAGGATAAATAAATTACGGGGATGTGTAGGGTTCAGGGGTCAAAATTCGGAATTCGGAATTTAGGTGAAAATTTTTCAAAAGAAAAATTTTTATTTGTTGTATACCGCTGCGGCGGTAAGGACTAGAGCAAAAGGAAACCGCAAGGGTGGGGGAAACCATCCTTGCGGAAATTTTATCTATATTTATTATTTGTAATTCTCCGCGGGAGCATCATCCGGGAAGAATCCGCTGCAGCCGATGTTTTCCATAGCATCGAGCTTTGCCATTTCCGCATCCGTAAGAGCGAAATCAAATACGTTGAGATTGTCTGCAATTCTCGAGGGAGTTACGGACTTGGGAAGAGGAAGAACGTTGTGCTGAAGTGCATATCTTATGCAAACGTGAGCCGCTGTCTTTCCGTGAGCCGCCGCGATTTCGTTAACCGTGGGGTCTCCGAGAACTGCACCGCATCCGAGAGGGCTCCAGCCTTCAACGAGAATGCCGTTGTCCTGACAGTATTTAACTGTTTCCATCTGGTTATAACCCGGGTGGAATTCAATCTGGTTTACCATAGGCTTGATTTCTGCGAAATCATTCAGAACCTCAAGGTGATGGGGGAGGAAGTTGCTCACACCGATAGCCTTGATTTTGCCGTCGCGGTAAAGCTTTTCAAAGCCCTTCCATGTGGAAGCGTTGATTTCCTTCCATTCGGGAGTAACCTTTTCAACGCAGGGCCAGTGAATAAGATAAAGGTCGAGATAGTCAAGCTTCAGAGCCTTGAGGGAAGCCTCACAAGCGGCGATTGTCTTTTCGTAGCCTCTTTCGCTTACCCAGTGCTTTGTTGTAACAAAAAGCTCATCTCTCTTTATACCCGAAGCGATAATACCTTCGCCGACGCTTCCTTCGTTATCGTAAGCCGCCGCAGTATCAATGTGACGGTATCCGCTTTCGATTGCGCACTTTACGGAATTCTTAGCAACCTCACCGTCGGGAGTCTGCCATGTACCGAAGCCGAGGCAGGGGATTTTTACACCGTTCGCAAGGGTGAACATATCTTTTGCGTTTGTCATATCTGTAGTTCCTTTCGTGGTTTTGAATTTTGTTGTTGAGAGTATTATAACATAAGATTTTTAATAAATAAAGTAAAATTATATAGTGTTTCGGTAAAATTGTATCATTTTTGATTTATGCGACCCTGGGACAACCGTAATCCTTCTTTTCCGAATGAGTGAGACCGTCTTGAATTTGCGCTTTAAACGATGCGATTTGTTAAAAAAATGTAAAATAAATCATTATCACTTGATTTTTATATATTATTGTGGTAGAATAATAGGGTTGAGTGTGCAAACACATACTCGCACAAATAACACACACACCGTATGCGGAAAGGGTGGCGTCCGTCGGATGCTTTTCTTCCGTAAAATCCAAGCGGTGTGGAGGGTAAAACCCAAGGAGGACATAACTATGTCAGTAGTATCCATGAAACAGCTCCTCGAAGCGGGAGTACATTTCGGTCACCACACAAGAAGATGGAACCCTAAGATGGCTGAATACATCTTCACCGAAAGAAACGGCGTTTACATCATCGACCTTCAGAAGACCGTTAAGAAGCTCGAAGAAGCGTACAAGTTCGTTCAGGAAGTAGCTGCAGAAGGCGGCAACATCCTCTTCGTTGGTACAAAGAAGCAGGCTTCCGACGCAATCAAGGAAGAAGCTGAAAGAGCAGGCGTAAACTTCGTTAACGTAAGATGGCTCGGCGGTATGCTCACAAACTTCAAGACAATCCAGAAGAGCATCGCAAGACTCAACAAGCTTCACCAGATGGAAGACGACGGAACATTCGATCTTCTCCCCAAGAAGGAAGTTATCTCCCTCGTTAAGGAAATCAACGACCTCGAAAGAAACCTCGGCGGTATCAAGAACATGGGCGGTATTCCCTCTGCTATGTTCATCGTTGACCCCAAGAAGGAAAAGAACGCAGTAGCAGAAGCTAAGAAGCTCGGTATCCCGGTAGTTGCTATCGTTGATACAAACTGCGATCCCGATGAAGTTGACTATGTAATCCCCGGTAACGACGACGCTATCCGTGGTATCAAGCTCATCCTCTCTGTTATGGCAGACGCAGTTCTCGAAGGCAGACAGGGCGAACAGACAGACGAAGCTGCCATTGAAAAGGAAGCAGCTGAAGCTGAACTCGACGCAGAATAATTTATCAAAAACAAAAAATTCGATAAGTAACAGGAGGATAATATATTATGGCAATCACAGCTAAAGACGTTGCGGAACTCCGCGCAAAGACAGGTATAGGCATGATGGAGTGCAAGAAGGCACTCACAGAAGCAAACGGCGATATGGACGAAGCTATCAAGCTTCTTCGTGAAAAGGGTATGGCTGTTGCTGATAAGAAGGCTTCCAGAATCGCAGCTGAAGGTGTTGTATCCGTTTATGCGGAAGGCACAAAGACAGCTATGATCGAAGTTAACTCCGAAACAGACTTCGTTGCAAAGAACGCAGCATTCCAGGAATTCGTAAACGGTCTTCTCAAGACAATCATCGAAACAGGCGTTGCTGATGTTGACGCTCTTCTCGCTGCAAAGTTCACAGGCGAAGACAGAACTGTTGATGAAGTTCTCAAGGAACAGATCTTCAAGATCGGTGAAAAGCTCACAATCAGAAGATTCGTTGTTGTTGACGGTATCTCCAGCTCCTACATCCACGGTGGCGGAACAATCGGTGTTATCGTAACAGGCGACGCAAGCGCAGATAACGACGATGTACACGCAATCCTCAAGAATGTATGTCTCCAGATCGCAGCTATGGAACCCGAATACCTCACAAGAGGCGAAGTTCCCGCAAATGTAGTTGAAGAAGAAAAGGGCATCATCCTTGAACAGATGAAGAACGACCCCAAGATGGCAGGCAAGCCCGAAAAGGTTCTCGACGGCATCGTTATGGGTAAGATCGGCAAGTTCTACTCCAAGGTATGTCTCCTTGAGCAGGAATATGTTAAGGACGAAGCACTCACAGTTGAAAAGTACGTTGCAGCAGCTGCTAAGGAAGCAGGCGTTACATGTGCAGTTAAGAGCTTCGTAATCTACAAGAAGGGCGAAGGCCTCCAGAAGAGAGAAGAAAACTTCGCTGAAGAAATCGCAAAGCTCACAGGCCAGCAGTAATCAAAGGTCTTCACAATGAAGGCAGAAATAAAAGACGGTAAGATCAGCGTAAAGCCGATATACAACGGCGAGGAAAGAGAGCTTGAAGTAAGCTTCAATCTTCCCGAAGAGGATTACGGCTTTGACGATGTGACCTTCGAAACACCTGTAAGGGTGTATGCAAGGGTTACGGGCAAGGCGCAGGGTAAGGAAAAGAACGAGGGCTACACAGAGCTTTATCTGGAGGTCGCCGCGGACATTTCCACCGAGTGCGCAAGATGCCTTGAGCCTGTTTGCGAAACAGTAGAATTCAACAAGGCCTACGGTCTTACGGAAAGCAAGGTCAGCGAGGACAGCGAGGAATATCTCTCCACCGATCACGGCGAGCTTGATATTCTCGAGTGTGCAAGATCACTGTTCCTTCTCAATTTCCCATCACGTTTTCTTTGCGACGAGGATTGCAAGGGACTGTGCGGAGAATGCGGAAAGAACCTCAACGACGGCGAATGCGACTGCAACAAAAAGGAAGTCGATCCGAGACTTGCGGTTTTGAAAAATCTCAAATTTGATTAAAACAAAAAAATCAAGTATAATTTATTTACAATATACAGGAGGTAACTACCATGGCAGTACCGAAGAGGAAAGTTTCCAAAGCAAGAAGAGATAAGAGACGTAACAACGTATGGAAGATAGCAGTTCCCGGCATCGCAAAGTGCCCCAAGTGCGGCGAGTTCATTCTCACACACAGAGTATGTAAGAACTGCGGAACATATGCAGGCAAGGACTACTCCAAGCCCGAAGCAGCTCCCGTAGCAGAAGAAGCAAAGGAAGCGTAAGCTTCTGAGCGAAAGCTCAATCTAAAGTCAGTTTTCCTGTTGGAAAATGATACGGAAATACGAGAAGGAGCAGCACCCCTGTTTCCTTCTCTTATTTTTTGAAAAACGATTTGCGACAGTTTGGGGGATTTGAAATGGTAAAAATATGCGGAGTTGAAAAGAATTCCTACGCGGACAAGGCGGGAATCAGGGTTGGCGACAGCCTTGTGTCGATAAGCGGCAATAAAATCCGTGATGTGCTTGACTACAGATTTTACATCATGGATAAAAAAATCACCGTGGAAATCGACAGAAACGGCGAGATGCTGTCCCTTCCCATAAAGAAAAAGGACGAATACGACGACATCGGACTTGAATTCGAAACCTACCTTATGGACAAAAAGCACTCCTGCAAGAATAAGTGCGTGTTCTGCTTTATAGACCAGAATCCCCACGGAATGCGCGAAAGCATCTATTTTAAGGACGACGATTCAAGACTGTCCTTCTTTTTCGGTAACTATGTGACCCTCACAAACCTTACCGATGAGGAGGTTGACAGAATCATAAAAATGCGTATTTCGCCCGTGAATATCTCGGTGCATACCACAAATCCCGAGCTTCGTTGCAGAATGATGAAGAATCCCAATTCGGGCACATCGCTTAAGTATCTTCAGAAATTCCGCGACGGCGAAATAATGATGAATTGCCAGATTGTTCTCTGTAAGGGCCTCAATGACGGCGACGAGCTTCGTAAAACTCTTTCGGATTTGTGCTCGTTCTATCCGTACGTTGAAAGCATAGCCGTTGTCCCCGCGGGACTTACCGCACACAGAGACGGCCTTTATCCCCTCGAGCCCTTCACAAAGGAGGACAGCGAGGCGGTGCTTGACATAATCAACAAGCAGGGCGAAATGAATCTTGCCCACATAGGACAAAGACTTGTCTACGCCTCGGACGAATGGTATCTCAAGGCGGAAAAGGAAATCCCCTCCTTCGAATATTACGAGGACTACCCCCAGCTTGAAAACGGCGTGGGTATGATTCGCTCAATGTCGGACGAGGTGGACGAGGAGCTTTCTTTCCTTGAAGAGGACGGCTTCACGCTGGATACCGAAAGAACGGTTTCCGTTGTAACCGGTGAGGCGGCGTACGACTTCATAAGGAGCTCTGCCGAAAAAATTATGAAGAGCTATCCCAAGCTCAGGTGTAATGTGTACCTTGCGAAGAATAACTTCTTCGGAGGCTCGGTTACCGTTGCGGGACTTCTTACGGGCTCGGATATGCTGAAGGCTCTTGAGGGCTGTGAGCTCGGTGAGGAGCTGTTTATCTCGGCAAATACTCTCAGACACGAAAAGGATTTGTTCCTTGATAATATGAGTATAGAGGAATTTTCCGAAAAGCTCGGTGTTCCCGTAACGCCCAACGAGTGCAACGGCGGAGATTTCGTCCGTGCGATTCTCGGTATTTAAACAAAAAACAGCATCGAAAACAACGCAATTTAAAATTTGCTCCCAATATATTTGCAAAATAGCGGTATAGTTTTTCTTTGAATTGCGGTAAAATATAGTATAAGGTAAAACGCAACCTCGAAAACAAGGAGGTAATAAAAAATGGCAAAGCCAATAATTGCAATTGTCGGCAGACCTAACGTCGGCAAGAGTACATTTTTCAATAAGCTTGCGGGAAAGAGAATCTCAATTGTTGAAGATACTCCCGGTGTAACAAGAGACAGAATCTACTTTGAAACAGAGTGGACAAACAGAAAGTTCATGATGATTGACACGGGCGGTATCGAGCCCGCAACCGAGGACCTCATCATGACCCACATAAAGACTCAGGCACAGATTGCCATCGACAGTGCTGACGCCATAATCTTTATGACAGACTTCCACGCAGGCGTAACCGCAGACGACAGAGAAATCGCAAATATGCTCAGAAAGAGCAAAAAGCCCGTTGTTCTTGCGGTAAACAAGATGGATAAGGTAGGTCAGGTTCCCGCAGAATTCTACGAATTCTACGAGCTTGGACTCGGCGATCCGATTGCACTTTCATCGGTACACGGCTCAGGCTCCGGCGATGTTCTTGAAAGAGTCTGCGAGCTTATCCCCGAGGAGGACTTCGAGGAGGAGGACGAGGACGCAATCAAGGTTGCAGTTATCGGACGACCCAACGCGGGCAAGAGCTCTCTTGTAAACAAAATCCTCGGTGAGGACAGAATGATTGTATCCAATATCGCAGGTACAACAAGAGATGCAATCGATACCAAGGTTGAAAACGAAAACGGTAAGTTTGTGTTCATCGACACCGCAGGAATCAGAAAGAGCGGTAAAATCGAGGACAGAATCGAAAAGTACAGCGTGCTCCGTGCGGAAATGGCGGTTGACAGAAGTGACGTCTGCGTAATTATGGTAGACGCTACCGAAGGCATCACGGCTCAGGACGAAAGAGTTGCGGGTATCGCTCACGAAAACGGCAAGGCTTCCATTATCGTTATCAATAAATGGGACCTTGTGGAAAAGGACGGTCAGACTCTCGATAATTACAGAAAAGACGTCTACACCAAGCTTTCCTATATGACATATGCTCCCGTGCTGTTTATCTCCGCAAAGACAGGTCAGAGAGTTGACAGACTTTACGAGCTTATAAACTATGTAAACAATCAGGCATCCACAAGAATCTCCACGGGTATGCTCAACGATGTTCTCAACGACGCAATCACCCGTGTACAGCCTCCGTCGGATAAGGGCAAGCGCCTCAAGATTTACTATATGACTCAGATTGGCGTAAAGGCACCTACCTTCGTTATATTCTGTAACGACGCAGAGCTTTTCCACTTCTCCTACCAGAGATACATCGAAAACAAGCTCCGCGAAACCTTCGGCTTTGAGGGTACTCCCATAAAGCTTATTATCCGTGAAAAGGGCGACGAGGACAAATTCTGATAAACGGGGGAAGCCCCACAACCGTATGAAAGGATTTTTATATGAAACTCAATATATTCAAGGGAAAGGCTCTTAAGACTGCAGTAAGCATTATTCTTGTGCTTTGCACTCTTACGGCATTCACAGCTCTCGCATCCGGCAGCCTCGGAGTTATCGGCGGGGCTGACGGACCTACTTCAATTCTTGTAACAGATGGTGAAGGAAGTACACTCTCCGATAAACCGTTTCTTTTACAGCTTTACACCATCGGAATTGTTGGAATGGTATCGGTTGAAAGCGGAACGATGAATGTAGCAGTAACAATTGCATTGCTTGTGCTTTGCGCATTGGTTGCATATGCTCTCGGAAGCTTGAATTTCGGAATTATAATATCGAAGCTTGTTTACAAGGATGATATCCGAAATTACGGAAGCGGTAATGCGGGTACAACCAATATGCTTCGTACATATGGTAAAAAAGCGGCAATAGCAACCATTATCGGTGATGCACTTAAGGTTGTGGTTGCAATAATAATAGGTAATATCCTTGTTGGTTCCGCGTTATTCTGCGGTGAATACATTGCAGGATTCTTTGCGGTCCTTGGGCATGTATATCCGGTATATTATAAGTTCAAAGGTGGCAAGGGGGTTGTTGCTTCTGCAATAACAATGCTTATGCTTGACTGGAGAGTTTTTCTTATAGTATTTGGATTCTTTGTTATTGTTGTTGCGATATGGAGATATATTTCTCTCGGATCAATACTTTCTGCGGCAATATATCCTATGGTAACATATGCTGCATCAATAACAGATAACGGTCAGGGTGGCGTTGATGTAGTATTTGCTTTCATTCTTGGTGTTTTCGTAATAGTTCTCCACAGAACAAACATCCAGAGACTCCTCTCCGGCAAGGAAAACAAGCTCAGCTTCAAAAAGACAGACAAAAAAGCGGCTGACAAAAAGTAAAATTACCATATACCCCAAGAACAGATTGGAGGAAAGCAATATGGATACAAAGGAAATGCCGAAAACCGCCAACAGAGTAGCGGTAATGGCGATAATAGTTGAAAACAGAGACGCCACAGAGCCTCTCAACTCCCTTCTCCACGATTACGGCAGATACATCATCGGCAGAATGGGAATCCCCTACCGCGAAAAGGGGATAAACATAATAAGCATAGCACTTGACGCACCGCAGGACGATATTTCCTCACTTGCGGGAAAAATCGGTAAGCTTCAGGGCGTTAGTGTAAAGACGGCTTATTCGAATGTTATATCCGAATAAATGAAATGCAGACGGCTTCGGCTGTCTGCTTTTTGTTTTTATAACGCAAAACGACAGAATTCGCTTGACACAGCCTTCAATTTGTGCTATAATATGAAAACGAAATTCAATTTCAAATTCAACACATAAAAAGGAGAAGGCTATGCGAACAAAGGGCGGCTACAAAACCAGACAGCGCGATATAATCCTTGAGCTTCTCAAAAACAATACGGATACCCACCTTTCCTCCGACGAAATCTGCGAAATGCTGAGGTCAAGCGGAGAAAGAGTCGGTGCCACCACCGTCTACAGATACCTCGAAAAGCTTTATTCCGAGGGGACCGTGCAGAAATATGTCACGGACAGAGCGAGATATACTTACACCGAAAAGCATTGCCGTGAGCATTTCCATCTCAAATGTACCGAGTGCGGCTCGCTTTTCTGCGCAGATTGCGATTTTCTTTCACAGCTCTGCAATCATGTCAAGGGCGATCACGGATTTACCGTTATACCATCCAAAACGGTGTTTTACGGTGTCTGCCACAGCTGTGCCGAAAAGTCAAATGCACAGTAAGACCGAAGGGAGTAAACACAATGAAAAGAATCTGCATCCTACTCATATCAGCAATATTAATGCTTACCCTGACAGCCTGCACAGCACAGCGGGACAGCGGAAAGCTTAAAATAGTAACCACAATTTTCCCCCAGTACGACTTTACAAGCAGAATCGCAGGGAATAGGGCAGAGGTGACAATGCTCCTTCCCTTCGGTAGTGAAAGCCATACCTATGACCCATCAATCAAGGATATGACCGCAGTTTCCAATGCAGATATGTTTGTCTACACGGGCAAGCAAATGGAAATGTGGGCGGCAACGCTTCTTGAAAACGCCGAGGGAGAGAATACAAGAGTACTCGACCTTTCAACCGGAATTACCCTCCTTGACGGCACCTCCGACCACACACATCACGGTGAGGAATCCGACCACACACACGACTATGACCCCCACATCTGGACAAGCCCGAAAAACGCAATTCTTATGGCGGATGCTATCCTCGAGGCACTTTGCGAAATCGACCCCGAGGGCAGGGAATACTACATGGGAAACGCTGAAAGCCTCAAAAAAGACCTGGCAGACCTTGACAAAAAGCTTGTGGAGCTGTCGGAAAATCACGGTGAAAAAACGGTTTATTTCGGCGGAAGATTTGCATTTCTTTATATGTTTTCCGACTACGGCTTCGGCTATGAATCCGCATACAAGGGCTGCTCCGAGGAGTCCGAGCCGAGCATAAAAACCATATCCGAGCTTACGGAAAAGATAAAAAATGACGGCGCAAAGTACATCTTCACCGAGGAAATAAGTGAGAGCAAGGTCGCAAAAAGCATAGCGGACGAAACGGGCGCAACCCTTCTGGTGCTTCATTCCTGCCACAATCTTTCAAGGGACGAGGCTTTGGCGGGTGAGGATTACATCTCGCTTATGAATAAGAATATAGCAAATCTGAAGCTTGCACTGGAAAACAAATAAATTCGATGGGAGTAAAGTCCCAAAGCAAGCATAAAGAAAACAATCGGAGAATAAAATAAATGGAAAATAATGCAAACAAAACAATACTTTCTGCAGAAAACCTCTGTGTCCGTTATACGAGTGCAAAGGATGCTGTCAGAAACGCAAGCTTCAAGGTGGAAAACGGCGATTTTCTGCTGATTGTCGGAAGGAACGGCTCGGGAAAGAGTACGCTTCTCAAGGGAATCCTCGGTCTTGTCCGTCCCTATGACGGTAAAATTTCCTTTCCCGACGGAAGAATGGCAAAAAAGATAGGATACCTCCCACAGCAAAGCACCATAGCGCAGGATTTCCCCGCAACCGTTACGGAGGTCGTTCTTTCGGGCTTCGTGGGTAAAAAGGGAATTTTCTCCTTCTACTCCGCAAGGGACAGAAAAAAAGCCGCGGATATAATTTCCTATCTCGGGCTTGAAAAAATATCGCATAAGCACTTCAGTAACCTTTCCGGCGGTGAAAAGCAGAGAGTGCTTCTCGCAAGAGCTCTTGTTTCCGCAACGGACTGCGACGTCTGCACTCACAAATGCTGTGCCTGTCACGATGAAACCTTCTGCCACACAAGCGGACTTATAGTTCTTGACGAGCCGTCAAATGGTCTTGATCCGATTGCAAACAGAAAGCTCCACAGCACGCTCCACAGCCTTCGCACGGAAAAGGGAATGACGGTAATTATGGTTTCCCATCAGGTTGACAGCGCACTTGAATACGCCACAAAGGTTCTGCATATGGATACGGAAATGCTGTTCTTCGGAAGCAAGGAGGACTATCTGAAAACCGAGCTCTCAGGGCTTCTTATCGGAAGGAGGGAAGGCAATGAGTGATTTTATTTCTGTTGTGGTAAGCCTTCCGTCTGTCGTTCAGAGAGGCATTTTCCTCGGAATCCTCACGGCGGTTGCCACATCTCTTCTTGGCGTTACGCTTGTTCTTAAAAGATTTTCAATGATAGGTGACGGACTTTCACACGTTGCCTTCGGAGCTATGTCCATTGCACTTGTGCTGGGTCTTGCACCGCTTACCTTTGCGATTCCCGTGGTGGTGCTGTGTGCATTTCTTCTGATGCATATAAGCCGAAAGAGCAAAATGGGCGGTGACAGCGCAATCGCACTTCTGTCCTCCACAGCTCTTGCCGTGGGTATAGCCTCAGCATCCCTTGTGGGCGGTGTCAACACTAATGTGAACGACTATATGTTCGGAAGCATAGTCGCAATCTCAAAATCCGACCTTTACCTGTGTGTCCCCGTGCTGACGGCGGTGATTGTCCTTTTCGTTCTGCTGTATAACAGAATCTTCGCCGTAACCTTCGACGAGGGCTTCGCCAAGGTTTCGGGCGTGAAAACGGAAGTATACAATATGATAATCGCAATCCTCACAGCACTTACCGTAGTAATCGGAATGCGAATTATGGGAACACTCCTCATTTCGGGACTGATAATTTTCCCCGCACTTTCCTCAATGAGAATCTTCCGCTCCTACAAGGCGGTAATCATAAGCTCGGTTACGGTTTCCGTCCTGTGCTTTATCGGCGGAACATTGCTCTCAATTCTGTTTGAAACTCCCGTGGGAGCAAGCATAGTTCTCGCTAACGCCTTTGTTTTTGCAATCTTCACAATTATAGGTAAAACAACAAAATAACCACACAAAAGACGACCGCTCCGAATGGGGAGCAGTCGTCTTATCTTATTATAAAATTTCAATTAATTTTGCATTTTTCACTTTGCATTTTGCATTGCAGGTCCCACAAATTCAATCACCATTTAGCCTGATCGCTGTGCCAGGGAGTTCCGATAAACGGGACTTGCTTAAAGTCCTCCATATTATGTCTTACAATATAGTCTATGTAGGACATAATAAACTTTGAGGTAAGCAAATATCCCATAGGATTCATATGTCCGCCGACAAAGTACTTGGAGTAAAACTCCGCATCGTACTTGGGCGCATACTTTTTAAGGTCAATTACATATGTAAAATCATAGTTTTCAGCAAAATCGTAGAGAAGCGCCGCCGCCTTTTCTGCGGTTTCGTCGTATTTGGGGATTGTTATAAGGAAGATTCTCGCCTTGGGCTGGAATTCCTTTATCTTGCGGATGAGCTTTTCGTATTCGCCCGCGAAGGTCACATTGTCCTTGTTGTCGTAGTCGGCTCTGTCCATATCTCCGATTTTGCCGACATTCTGCTTTCTGCCGTAAAGGTCGTTGACACCAAGCGCAATGATGTACGCCTGACACTTCTTTTCCTCCGTCCAGATTTCGCACTGCTTTTCAAAGGTATCATTGAACGCAACAGCAGTCATACCGCCCTTGGAAAAGTTATAAACCTTATTTCCCACACGGCGAGCCATAAACTGACCCCAGGAATACTCGTACATATCGTGATATCCCGTAGTGCCGTCCTCTTTTGTGGACTCAACCTCACCTGAAGCAAGGCTGTCGCCGATACATCCTATAGTACGGAATATCCCCGTAAGCCCACCATCCGCCACAAGATTTTCAAGCGGCTTCTCGTTTTCAAAATCTATATTATACATAAAATTCTCTCTTTCTCAAATTACCACTTCGCCTTGTCGCTGTGCCACTGTGTTCCGATAAACGCAACCTGCTTGAAGTCCTCCATATTATTTCTGATAATATAGTCGATGTATGTAGTAACGAACTTCGCGTGAATCATATATCCCATAGGATTCATATGACCCGCAAGGAAATACTTGTCACGGAATTCCGCATCATACTTCGGAGCGTACTTGTAAAGGTCGATAAGGTAAGTAAATTCGTACTTGTCGCAGAAGTCCGAGAGAAGCTTCTGAACCTTCGCACCCTTTTCGCGTCTTGAGGGATCGCCGAATTCGCCGTTGTCGGGGATTGTCATAAGGAAGATTCTCGCCTTGGGCTGGAAATCCTTTATCTTCTTGATGATGATTTCATATTCGCCCGAATAGGTACGGTTGTCTGCATAGCCTTCCTTTTCACAGTCGCCAACCTCACCGATTGTCTGATTCTGATTCATTACGTCATTTACGCCGAGAGCGATAACATACGCCTGACACTTCTTTTCCTCTGTCCAGATTCCGCACTGCTGTTCAAAGCTTTCGTTAAACCACTTTGCACTCATACCGCCTCTTGAAAAGTTGTATACCGTACAGCCCGCTTCTCTTGCCATATACTGACCCCAGGAATATTCGTACATATCATGGAAGCCCTGGCTTCCGTCCTCCTTGGTGGACTGGAATTCACCGGAGGAAAGGCTGTCGCCTATGCATCCTATTGTTCTGAAGATACCTACAAAGCCACCGTCACTGACGAGGTTTTCGAGGGGATTTACGTTTTCGATTGACATATTGCTTCTCCTTTTTGCTTCAAGAATTTTCTTTCTTAGATTATAGTACAAATACCCTCTAAAAGTCAATACATTATCGGAAACTTGCAAACAACCTGTGGTTGATTTTTTGTGCTGCTATAGTAAAAACCTATTGACACCTCAACCTATGTGTGTTACAATAAATAAAAAATAACGAAACCGATAGGAGAGCGCAACATTGTTTGTATCCGAAAGATTTGCATATAACATAAAATACCACAGAAAAAGGCTCGGACTTACCCAGAAGGAGCTTGCGGAAAAGCTGTTTCTCAGTCCGCAGAACATATCCAAATGGGAAAAGGGAAGCTGTGCCCCCGATATAGAAAACCTCTGCAGACTTGCCGAGGTGCTGGGCGTAAGCCTTGACAGCCTCGTGGGTGAGGGAGAAAGCACAAGGAACGAAAGCTGCTATATTGCCGTTGACGGCGGAGGCACCAAAACGGAATTCCTTCTGTTCACCGAATCGGGCGAGGTAAGGGCAAGAGCCGTGCTTCCCGCAAGCAATCCCAACTCCGTCACCGTGGGAGGAACATATGAGGTTCTCAGAAACGGCATAGACGAAATGCTAAAGTACACCGCAAATATATCGGGACTTTATGCGGGAATTGCAGGATGCGGAAATGCAGGCAACAGAAAGGAAGTCACAAGGCTTCTTCGCAAGAATTACCCCGCAATAAAATTCGAAATCTCAAGCGACATAATGAACGTCTTCGGCTCCTGCCCCGCGCTTTGTGGTGACAGCATAGCCGTAATTTGCGGTACGGGCTCTGTCGTGTATGCCAAAAACGAGTCGGGACTCCACCAATGCGGCGGCTGGGGGTACCTTTTCGACAGAGCGGGAAGCGGATTCGATATAGGCTGTGACGCAATAAGAGCCGCACTCGCCAATGTAGACGGACTTATGGGCGAAAGCCTTGTGACAAAATATGTCGAGGAAACCCTCGGCACAAACGCCAAGGAAAGCATTCACATTCTGTACGCCAAGGGCAGGGACTATATCGCATCCTTCGCCTCCTGCGTTTTCCGTGCGGCACTTGAAGGCGACGAAACTGCACTTGCCATTATCGAAAGAAACACCGACCGACTCGCAACGCTTATAAACTTCACCGCAAAAACATACAATTGCCGGAACGGTATAATTCTCTCGGGCGGTATAGCAAAGGACAAGGAGCTTTTCGGTGACAGAATTCAGGCGAAAATCGACAGCGACCTTAAAATAATATACACTGATATTCCGCAGGTAATAGGAGCGGCAAGAGTGTGCCTTGAAACATTCTCCGGTTCTCTTGCAAGCGAAGCCTTTACCGATAAATTAACCGACGGCTACAACATCGCTGTAAATAAGGAACAGTAAAAAAGGAGCATAAAAATGTTAAAAACAGAGCAGAGAAACCCCAACACAACTCACATAGACAAAATGACAACCGCAGAAATGGTGTCCGCCATAGCCAAGGAAAACTACAACGCCGCAAAAGCCGTTGAAGAAGCAAGCGAGGACATCGCAAAAGCGGTGGATGCAATAACCGAGGCATTCGAAAACGGAGGCAGACTCTTTTTCATAGGTGCGGGTACAAGCGGAAGACTCGGCGTGCTTGACGCGGCGGAATGCCCTCCCACCTTCGGTACGGATAAATCTCAGGTTGTGGGAATTATCGCAGGCGGTAGAAATTGTGTATTTGAAGCATCGGAAAACGCAGAGGACAAGGAAGCAAACGGCAGAGCGGATATTGCGGAAAACAACCTCGGCAAAAACGATGTCCTTGTGGGAATTTCCGTTGCGGGCGGTGCGGCTTATGTTGTGGGAGCACTCCGCGAAGCAAAGGAAAGAGGCGCTGTTACCGTGGCTCTTACCTCCAACTACGATACTCCCATATCAAAGGAAAGCGACATCACAATCGTAACCGACACGGGCGCAGAGCCGATTATGGGCTCGACAAGAATGAAGGCAGGCTCGGCACATAAAATGGTGCTTAATATGCTCACAACCTGTGCAATGGTAAAGACGGGCAAAATCTACGAAAATGTAATGATAAACCTCCGACCCACAAACATCAAGCTCCGTGCGAGAATGATAAACATAGTCGCAGACCTTGCAGATTGCTCTGCGGAGGAAGCGGAAAAGAAGCTCGACTGTAACGAATGGAATATAAGAAAGGCATTAGGTGAATGATATGGTAACATCCTGCGTAAAAAATCACGGTGGTGTGCCGATGCTGTTTGTCAATGACAAGCCCATTAACCCTATGGCGTACATCACTTATTTTACCGAAAAGAATATGTACAAGGAGTTTGCGGAAAACGGCTACAAGCTCTATTCCGTGCCCGTATACTTCACCGAGCAGACAATCAATGAATCCTCACAGCTTCCACCTTTTCAGAAGGGCATTTTCGATAAGATTTACAGCGGCGGCGAGCCCGATTACACAATCTTCGATTACCTCGTGGGACAGATTCGCGAGCACTGTCCCGATGCTATGATTTTCCCCCGTGTGAATGTTTCTATTCCTTACGACTGGGAGGAGGCTCACCCCGACGATTGCTGTGAGTTTAGCTACACCGAGCATCACAGATATTCCTTCTGGTCGGATGCGTGGCTTCTTGAAACGGAAAGACTTCTCAAAATGTTCGTCGAATATGTGGAAACAGCGCCCTACCGTGACAATATCATAGGCTATCAGATTTCCGCAGGAAGCACGGAGGAGTGGTTTCCCATGGATTTCCGAGGAAGCAAGGGCATCCGTGCCGACGAAAAATTCAGAGAATACTGCCTTGAAAAATTCGGCAGAGAAAACGGGACGGAGAGCGAATACTGTAAGGCACTCTCCGAGCGTATTGCATATTGCATAATCGAGCTTTCAAAAATCACAAAGGAGGTAACCGATTCAAGACTTGCGGTCGGCGCATTCTACGGCTACTCCTTTGAAGTACCCGAGGGACACAGAGGTCATAACGCTCTTCGCAAGGTGCTTGAAAGTGAATACGTTGACTTTCTCTGCTCTCCCAACTCCTACTACAAGGTAAGAATTCCCGGTATCGACCATCCCTATATGCTTCCCATAGACACCCTTAAAAAGGCAGGCAAGCTTTACCTTGCGGAAAACGACACAAGAACGCATCTTTCCGAGCCGCCCAACGACCTTCCCAGATACCAGAATCCCGTATGGCGAGGCCCCGCAAGGGAAATAACCCTTGAAATAATGAAGATGCACTTCGCAAAGGCACTCTGCCACGGCACGGGTATGTGGTGGTTTGATATGTGGGGCGGATGGTACAGAGACGAAAGGTATATGGAGCTTATGCACAGAATGCGTGACATATACGGCGAATCCGTCGGAAAGAGCCTTGAAAGTCGTTGCGAGGTCGCAATGTTCTTTGACGAAAACAGCGTACCGCTTATTACGGATACCAAGCATCCCAACTTCAGACTTATGTTTGAAATAAGAGAAGCCCTCGGTCATATGGGCGCACCCTACGATATGTACCTTGCAGATGACTTTGACGACGTTGCGGATAAGTATAAGGCAATAATTGTGGTTCAGTCCGTGAAGACAACTCTTTCAGAGGAGATTATGGAAAAAGCAAAGCAGAAGGGCATCCCGCTCTTTGTTATAACAAGTAACCAAACTACCGCAGAGGACCTGCATAAATTCTGCGAGGACAGCGGTGTCCATATGTACTGCAACAAAAAGGCGGTCGTATACTCCAACGAAAGCTATGTGTTCACACACACGGGCGAGGACGGAGCATTCGACTTCTCCTTTGACGGCAAGCACACCTTTACCGATGTTTACACAGGAGAGGAAATCACATTCCCGTGTGAGCTTACACTCGGCAAGAGCTTCCTTTTCAGAAGGGGATAAGTATAAAAATAAAGGACGAAGATTTTTTCTTCGTCCTTTTGAATTTTGCTTTTATTATTTGTAGTACGCCTGATTTCCGACAATTGCGTAAAGAGGTCTTGTTCTTGCAATCCATCCGCTCTTGTTGGATGCGTAAATGAAGTAGAGACAGTCGGGAGCAAGATTCAGTCCGTTGAGTGCCGCCTTGCAGGCAAGATAGGTCTTTGCGTTGGGATTTGCTTTTGGTAGCCTTCCGCTGTATGCGGGAGAGAACTGAATGCCGAAGCGTCTGTCGTATATAACCTCGTAAATTGTGTTGGGGAAGGAGCTGCTCGCGCGTCTGTTGAGAATGACGTTTGCTACCATTACCTGCTGATTGAAGGTAACGCTTCCCGCCTCGCAGGTAACAATCTTTGCGAGCCAGTAAAGGTCCTCCGCGGTGTAATATGTTTCAAGGAACTGTGTGGGCACAGTGTAGTCGGGCAAGCTGAGACTTATCTCGTGTCTTAAGCTGTCGTATTCGTATGATGCTCCGAATTTTGCCAAAAGGAATTTTGCATCCGCATAAAGAACACCGTTTATAATTCTCTGAGAGGTGTAGCTCCATACGTTGTCAACGTAGCAGCCCTGTGTTGCGGGCTCGAATACGTATTCGCGAAGCTGTCTTGAAACTACCGCCGTTTCAAGAATACCGTCCCAGCGCACATATGCACCAAGCGCCTCGCTTACAAATCTTACGGGAACGTATATGATTCCGTTGTCGTCAAGGAATCCCTTGCCGCCGTCCTCAAGATAGCTTCCGTTAACCATAATATCTACGGGAATCTCATAGCCTTCAAATTTTACCTGTTCGGCGCTTGCGGACCACTGTGAAACCAGGAGAACCGTACACGCAAAGCCGATAATAAATGCCGACAATAATTTTCTTAACATAATTTCCTCCGTTTTTACCGCTTCGGAATGCGGTGTATAAAACCCTTCTTTTTTTACGGGAGAATCGCTCCCTTATTTGCTGCTTAAAGTGCCCTTTTCGGGCAACAACCCGCATATTATAACACAAGATTTCGCATTTGTCAAATTTCGGTTGATAATCTATCCGTTTTTTGACTCTTTTCTGATGAAAAAATACCTATGATACATAAAATTTTCGACTTTTTTGTCGTTTTTTTCTTATTACTTGTCTATCATATACACAGGAGAAGTGCATTTTTTCGTTAAAACAAACAAAATTTTTTAAAAACCGACTGAAAAAACGTTATTTGACATCTTGACAACAATCGACAGGTTTGGTATAATCTATAAAGGATATAATGCAAAAATATATTTTGGAGGATACTGAAATGCCGGATTTGTCAAAAGAAATACCCTTTGGAGAGCTTGCCATTATAGGTACAAAGGGCACAGAAAACATGTGCAAGAAGATTGCATCTTACATTGGTGAGTGGAGAAAGGAAGAGCCCCACTACATTGTTGAAAGTGTGTTCTCCCGCTTCGGCTCGGGCGAAGGTAAGGTTGTTCTCGGAGAATCTGTAAGAGGTAAGGACGTATTCATCGTTGCCGATTGCTTCAATCACAGCGAGGAAACAGAATATGTTATGTACGGAAGAAAGGTTCCCATGAGCCCCGACGACCACTATCAGGATGTTAAGAGAGTTATCGCCGCAATCAGCGGTAAGGCTGCAAGAATCACACTTGTAATGCCTATGCTTTACGAAAGCCGTCAGCACAGAAAGACAGCAAGAGAGTCACTCGACTGTGCAGTATTCCTTGCAGACCTCGTGAATATGGGCGTTTCCACAATTATGACCTTTGACGCACACGACGACAGAGTAAGAAACGCAGTTCCGCTCAACGGCTTTGATAACCTTATGCCTACATACCAGATGATCAAGAAGCTTCTCAACACGGAAGAAAACATCGACAAGTCAAAGCTTGTTATCGTATCTCCCGACGAGGGCGCGCTCACAAGAGGTATGTACTTCTCAAGCGTACTCGGCGTACCGCTCTCCATGTTCTATAAGAGACGTGACTATACAACTGTTGTAGACGGCAGAAACCCCATCGTTGCACACGAATACCTCGGTGACGACGTAAACGGCAAGGACATCATCGTAGTTGACGACATCGTTGCTTCCGGTGAATCCTTTATGCACGTTATGGATATGCTCAAGGCTAAGGGCGCAAGAAGAATCTACGGCTTCTTCACCTTCGGTCTCTTCAACAAGGGTCTTGACAAGTTCGACGAATACTATAACAACAAGATGTTCGACAAGATTTATGTGACAAACTCCACATATCTCCCCGAGGACCTCAAGAGCCGCGAATGGTTCACAGAGGTTAACATCCTCAAGTACATCGCATACTACATTGAGGCTGTGAACATCAACAAGTCCGTAAGCCTTCTTATGAGCCCTGCGGCAAAGATTAAGGCTATTATGCAGGAAAAGAATTTCTGATAAACGGAAAATCAAAAAAATAAACATTTTCGGGGCATATGAAAATATGCCTCGTTTTGTTGGTAAAACCCTTCTTCTGAAAGGAAAACACAAATGAAAAAAGCAGCCGTTATACCGATAGTGCTCGCCACGGTCTTCTGGGGCTTTATCGGCTATTTCTCTACAACAATGTCAGAGGCGGGAATGAGCGTTCCCCAGAGGCTTTCCGCAAGAATGACCTTTGCAGCCCTGGCTCTTGCCTTTGCGATACTTGTAACAAACCCGAAAAAGGGCTTCCGCGTAAGCCTTCCCGACCTCGGAAAGCTTTTTCTCTGCGGTACAATAACCCTCACGGTTAATAATATGTTCTATTTCAACGCAATAGAACTGTGCGGAATGTCCGTTGCGGCGGTGCTTATGTATACCTCGCCGATTTTCGTTATGATTATGTCGGCACTTGTATACAAGGAAAAAATCACTTTGCAGAAGATGACGGCACTTGTCGTAACCTTTGTCGGCTGTGCGCTTGTTTCGATATCAAACAGCCGTATGAGTGCGGATATTGTGGGAATAGGCTGCGGCATCGCATCGGGCTTTACATATGCTCTTTATTCCATTTTCGCAACAGACCTTTTAAAGAGAAACGGCTCGACCACAATAGTAATGTATACATATCTTTCGGCGGCGGTATCCTCATACTTTATAGCAAACCCGATTGAAACCGCAAAAATCCTTATAGAAAAGGATATGCTCATATACGCAATACTTTTCGGTATAATCTGCTCGGCACTTGCCCACGGACTTTACAGCTTCGGTATGAAGTACACCGAGCCGTCCCTTGCGGCAATTCTCGCAACGCTTGAGCTGGTTATGGCATCCATCGTCGGATTCTTTGCCTATGGTCAGTTCCTTGCGTGGTATAACTATATCGGAATCGTGCTGGTTATGGCATCTGTCGTGCTTCTCAACGTGAAATTCGGAAAAGCAAAATCAAAGGAATAAAATCACGGGTGACCGAAATTGCGGTCACCCGTTTTTGCGTATATTACTTAAAAATTCTTATCCTTCCGAAAAAGGGAAGCACCCTCGCACGCCCAAGCGCCGAAAAGAACATACCGAAAAGTGCAAGGAATGTGTTAGCAAGGTCAATAAGTCCGAAAACCACGGATAAAATCACCGAAAGCAGTACACCAAGCACCGAAAGCTTTATAAGCGAAAATACCACAGCCGAAAGCAAGGTGGAAACCGCCGAAACGAAAAAGACCGCAAAACCCTGATTGGCATGGAATTTAACAAAGGCTGAGCTTCTCATTTTGAATATAATTATAAAAATACATACAATCGGAATGTAGCATAAAAAGGCAAACCATTTGTTTTGTGCTATGTCCGTGGGGGAGTAGGCATCCGTGAAGTCCTCTGTTTTAACCTTCTTTTTCATAAATGCCGTAAGCCTTCCCGCACCCTTTATGATGTCCTGCTTTATATCCGACCATATTCTTGAAATGTACCCTTTGAATCCTGACATTTTTACCTTCCTTTTTGTTTTATGTTATTGTTGCTCCTCTGTGATTGTATACGGCAGAAAGCTGTCAAAGGTAACATCTGCGTTTACCGCCTCACTTCTGTACTCAAGGGAAAGCGGAATTCCGTCCCTGTCAAAGTATACCGTAATGTCCGCCTCACCGTGCTTTACGTCAGCCTTGTATGCCGTTTTACCGTCTGAATCGGGAATTTCGTATTCCGTAAGCCCCTCTGCGGACAGCTTTGAAAGATTGCTTGCGAAATCGTCGGCAAAAATAACCGCAATCGCATTGATTCTCGAAACCGCATCCGTCGGAAGCCGTGTGTCCATTCCCGAAAAATGCACCGCAACGCTCTGTGGCAGCCCCTTTACATCGTATCGTATGCTCATACCCGAATAAGGCTCGGGCGCGAGTATATCAAGAGATGTCACCGTGCCCTCTCGCCGTATTTCGGCATTGCCCGAAATTTCCGTGTCGCCACCGTTTATACTGTAGGTTATACTGCTTTCGTAGTCTGTCCGAAGCACATCCGCAAAGCTCTCAAGTGCCTGCCTTTTTCTTGTGCCCGTGCAGGAAAACAACGAAATAAGCATAAGCACCGTAAGCACCGTTGCCGAAATTTTAAAAAGATAAACCGATTTTTTTGCCATACCGACTTCCTCCGATATAAAATATACACGGAAGCCGTAAGGCATTTTGCTTTCTTATCTGAGAATATCCGAAAGAATTCTTGCGGCGGTTATGGGAATGTCCGAGGGCAAAACGCCGTATTCGGAAAATTCCGAGGCAAGCATCTCTCCGCTTCTGCCGTGAAGATATGCACCAAGAACCGCACTCTCATAAAGGCTCGCACCCTGCACCGCAAAGGATGCAATCATCCCCGCAAGAGCATCACCGCTTCCGCCCTTGGCAAGAGCACTGCAGGCGATTGGGTTTATGCAGACCCTTTCACCCTTGTCGCAGATAACGGTATTCGCACCCTTGAGAAGGAGCGTACAGCCGTATTTTTCGGAGAATTCCACAGCACTCTCGATTCTTCCCGCAAGAATATCCGAAAGGGGAAGACCCGATATACGGGAAAACTCCAGCGGATGAGGTGTGAGAAGAATACCTTTTTTCGCTTCCGTTATAATATTTATATTATCGGAAACCGCATTTATTCCGTCCGCATCGAGAATTATCGGACAGTCGCATTCCCTTATAAGCCTTTCCACTCGTTCTTTTACGCCTTCGCCCGTGCCTAGACCGCACCCGATAAGTATGGCGTTGCATCTTTTTGAAAATTCGATAAGCCTGTCCGTTTCCGAATCGCCACCCTTCACGGGGAAGAATATCGGCTCGGAAAGTCTGTGCTTCAAAATGTCGGTAACGTAAGGCTCCGAGGCGAACGCAACAAGCCCTGCACCGCATCTGAGCGCTCCGCAAAGAGCAAGATGTGCGGCACCCGTCATATCCTCGCTTCCCGCATATACAAGAAGCCTTCCGAAGCTGCCCTTGTTGGAGCTTGCATTTCTTTTTGGAAGATATTTTATAATCGTTTCGTTGTCTGTAAGCTCGTATTTTGAATTGAAGGCATCAAATACACTTTCGGGAATACCTATATCGGCTATAATAATCTCACCGCAGAATTCCCTTGCGGGATAAGAGTACATACCGACCTTTCCCTTAGCAAAGGTAACCGTCATATCCGCACGGAAAACAATGTCCGAGCATCTTCCATTCTGCGCATCAGCACCGCTGGGAATGTCTGCCGAAAGCCTGAATGCATCAGCCTTGTTCGAAAGTGATATAAGATTTCCCGCAGTGCTATCCTTGTCAATGCTTCCCGCAAAGCCCGTGCCGAAAATTGCGTCAACTATGATGTCCGCACTCTTTACGGCGTCCTCTGCCTTGCTTATATCATCGGAGGCATCAATGATTTCCACGGGCGTGTAGAGTGTTGCCTCGTTTACACACTTTTCGTAGAAATGCAGAGCATCGCCCGTTGTCGGCTTCCCGAAAAGCGAAATACATACGACCTTTTTCGAAACCGCCCAAAGCTTGTAAGCAAGTGCCCATCCGTCGCCGCCGTTGTTTCCCTTACCGCAGAGGATGACAAAGCGGTTGCCTCGTCCGATTTTATCACCGAGCGACAGAAAAAGAGCCTCCGCCGCTCTGTCCATAAGGACAATCCCCGGGACACCGAGGCTTTCGATTGTGTATTTGTCCGCATCTCTCATATTCTGCGGAGTGTATAGCTTCATATCGTCACATCCTTTGTGTAACTTTTTATATAAATGCAAATTGCATAAAAATCCGTACCGAATCCGGATAACCCTTCCGTTGTCCCCCGAATATTCCGAAAGACAAACCGCCCGATAAAGCATCCTGCGGAACATTTTCCGCTTCCGTGTATATTATAAGGTCGGGGAGAAATATTTACGCATCCGAAATTCCCCGTCTTAAATTTTCAAAAGCTGTATAAAACAGATATCCGTGGTAAAAATAGAATCGGGAATTCCAAAACATACTTCATACGCCGATGGACGTATGCAAAAGCGGAGAGTGAATAAATTGACAGTACGAAGAGGAGATATCTATTACGCAGACCTGAGCCCCGTTATAGGCTCGGAGCAGGGCGGAGTCCGTCCCGTGCTTATAGTACAGAATGATGTGGGAAACAAATACAGTCCCACGGTGATTGCCGCCGCAATTACCAGCCGTACCGACAAAAGCAAGCTTCCCACTCACATAGAGGTCTTTGCCGACAAATACGGGCTTGCAAGAGACTCGGTAATTCTGCTTGAGCAGATAAGAACCATAGACAAAAAGCGCCTCAAGGAGAAAATGGGGCATCTTGACGACGACGTCATGAACAGAGTAAACGACGCCATAACCGTAAGCTTCGGTCTCGGAGAGGGTGTCGGCTCGTTCATAGGCTGAAATAGGGGCGAGGGGATACCTTCGCTCTTATTTTTTGTATATAAGCGCAACCGCGTGGGCGGAAATGCCCTCGCATCTTCCCGTAAAGCCGAGATGCTCCTCTGTGGTTGCCTTGACGTTTACGGATGATTCGTCGCAGGAAAGAGTTCTTGCGATGATTTTTCTCATTTCGGGAATATAGGGCGCAAGCTTCGGCTTCTGTGCATCCACGGTAACATCGCAGTTGCCGAGGACATAGCCCTCGTTTTCCATTGTGAAGGCAACATTTTCAAGAAGAATAACACTTGAAATCCCCTTGTATTTGTCGTCAGTGTCGGGAAAATGCTTGCCTATGTCGCCAAGCCCCATAGCCCCCAGAAGTGCATCGCACAGAGCGTGAAGAAGCACATCCGCATCCGAATGACCCAGAAGCCCGAGCTCGTGCGGAATTTTAACACCGCCGAGATAAAGGTCTCTTCCCTCGCAAAGCTTGTGTACGTCGTAGCCGTGACCTATTCTGAACATATTATACGTTTTCCTTTCTGCTTCTGAGAATTGCCTCCGCTATCGGAATGTCCGACGGGTAGGTGATTTTCATATTGTCCCTGGGAGTATCGCAGAGCTTTATACGGAAGCCCGCATTCTCCGCAAGGGAGCTGTCGTCCGTAGCCTCAAAGCCGTCTCTTTCGGCAATGGCAAGGCTTGCGGAATATATGTCGTAGGAGAATACCTGAGGAGTCTGTATCATATAAAGCCCCTCTCTCGAAACCGCCTCGGTAACAAAGCCCGTACCGCCCGCGCGCTTTACCGTGTCGGGACACAGTGAGGCACATACGGCACAGCCGTATTTCTTAGCATCCGCAAAGGCACTTCTTACCGATTCCTCCGTTATAAGCGGTCTTGCGGCATCGTGCACCGCAACAAAGTCCGTAATAACCGAATCAAAGGCAAATCTGAACGCCTTTGCAACGGAGCTCTGACGGGTATCACCGCCGGAAATAACACCGATTATCTTACGGAAGCCTCTCTTTTTTATGATTTCCTCGTATTTCGGAATGTCCTCTTCCTTTGTGCTTATGACGATTCTTGTGACATCCTCGATTCTTTCGAAAATCTCAAGGGAATATTCAATGGCGCATTTTCCCAGAATATTCATCAGCGGCTTTGAAACACCGCCAAGCCTTGTACCGCTTCCCGCTGCGGGTAAAATTACGGTAATGCTTCCTTTTTTGTCCTTTTTCGGAGTGCTGACGCTTTTGGTGAAAAGTTTCATAATATCCTCTTGAATTTCCTTATGGTTATTTTATTCTTATGTAATTATTGTAGCAGATTTTATATATCATAAAAACGGAATTGAGTAAATGAATTGTTAATTGAATTACCCGTAAAGAGCCAATCGAAATTTTGGTTGAATTGTTAACAATAGAAATTTTACCTTAAAAAACGGTATAAAAAGCCCTAAAAAATCAAAAAAATCCGAAATGTTATCAAAAAAAGGCTTGCTTTTTTGTATTTGTATATATTATAATGTAGAATGCTATGTTTTGCAGATTTGAAAAAATCAATGTCCGAAGGAGGAAAAGCCGTATGAATTTCGACTTTGAGCAGATAACCTCAAGAAAAAATCCCAAAATAATAAGAGCCTGCTCCCTCGAGGACAAAAAGCACCGCGACAGAGAGGGTATGTTTGCCTTTGAGGGCGAAAAGCTTTTCGGCGAGGCACTCTCGGAGGGTGTGAAAATCTGTGAGGTATACTTTACGGAAAAGGCAATGGCAAGAAACGGTGAGATGCTTTCCGAGGCGCAGACAAAGGGCGCAAGGCTTTATCTTGTCAGCGAAGAGGTTTACTCAAAGCTGACTTACGAAAAGGCATCGCAGGGAATTTTCGCCGTGGCTGAAAAGATGAGCCTTCCCGTTTTTTCCGCGGAATGCGATTTTTCTCAGGGGTATATCGTCCTTGAAAGTGTGAGAGACCCGTCAAACGTGGGTGCGATTCTCCGAAGCTGTGCGGCACTCGGAAGCAGTAATATTCTTCTGACAAGCGACTGTGCCGATGTTTTCGGCTACAAGACACTCCGTGCGGCAATGGGTGCGGTGTTCAAGGCGAATATATGCATCTGTGCCGACATAAAAAGCGGTATAGAGCTTCTGAAAAAGCACGGCAAGGTTTATGCGGCGGCTCTTACGGACAACGCAGAAAGCATTGCGGACACTGATTTCGACCGTCACGACAGCATAATCATAGGCAACGAGGGACACGGCGTTTCTGATGCCGTCCTTGAGGGCTGCGACAAGGCTGTTATTATCCCTATGCAGTGCGGCTCCGAATCCCTTAATGCTTCCGTTGCGGCGGCGATTCTCATATGGGAAAGAGCAAGAAAAACAAGCAATATATATTCCGACGGTAAATAAAGCAAATACGGAATCTTGTATTTTGTGCCGAAATCGGCACGACTGAGGAGTTTTATGGACGAAAAAATCTATGCGTTATGGCTATCCGAGGCTGTTTCGGCGGGAAGTATTTTCGGCAAGCATCTTCTTGATAAATACGGATGCTACGAGGAAATATACCACCTTTCCGAAAGTGCCTACAAGGAGGCGGGAATAAGGAAGGGAAGCGAGCTTTTCACAAGGCTCTGCAACAAAAATCTTGACCTTGCGAAAAAGATTCTCGGCTTCTGCGAGCATAACGGCTTCGTAATAATAGAATATACCTCGCCCGCCTATCCCGAAAGGCTCAAGGCGATAAAGAATCCTCCGCCCGTGCTTTACGCAAGAGGCAGGATGATAGACTTTGACGACAACGTCTGCATTGCCGTTGTCGGTACAAGAAGCTACAGCGACGAGGGATGGAATTCCACTTATAAAATCGCATCGGGAATAGCACAGTCGGGAGCGGTTGTGGTAACAGGTCTTGCAAGCGGAATAGATACGGCGGCAACCCGTGCGGCACTTGACAGCTCGGGCTTTGCGGTAGGCGTACTCGGCTCGGGACTTGAAAAGGTATACCCCTCCGAGAACAGGACACTTTTCGAGGAAATGTACGAAAAAGGTCTTGTGATTTCCGAAAGAGCACCCTTTACCGACATTACGGGAAGATACTTCCCCGTGCGAAACAGAATCATAAGCGGTCTATGTAACGCAGTGCTTGTCGGTGAGGGAAGCATAGGAAGCGGTGCACTTATAACTGCCGCCCACGCAAACGAGCAGGGAAGAAGGGTATTCGCAATTCCCGGCAACATAGAAAATCCCGAAAGCTCGGGCGTAAACAAGCTTATAAAGGACGGAGCAACTCCCGTATTCGATGCCCGAGATATAGTCGAAGGCTTTGAATACCGTTATCCGCACAGAATAAAATGCACGACTCTTGCCTCGGCAAGCATAAGCGTACCCGAAAAGCGCTCGGAGAAAAGAGCAAGAGTATTCAGAGCAAATCCCGCAGGGACAACCGCAAGGGTCACCGAAGCGGATACTCCCGCGGAAGCAACGCAAAGGACACCCCGGAAGACGGCACCGAAAAAGGATTCCCCCGTGGAGTTCGTAAGAGTAAACATCACGGACAGTACCGCAGAAATGACAACGGGCACTGCAACAAGATCGGCGGCACAGCCCGAGCTCGGTGAGCTTTCCGAAATCGAAAGAAAGGTTTTCGGATATATTTCCGAGAGCGATTTCCGAATGTGCGACAGCATCTTCTCCGCAATAGGAGAGGGACAGTCGGAGGTTGCGGCGGCACTTACGGTGCTTGAAATTATGGGCTATGTGGAAACACAGGGACCCAAGGTTATGAAGGCGAAAAAATACAGATAACCATATAAAGCAAAATCAGAAAAACGATAATCAGAAAAACGATAATAGGTAAGAATGGAGAACATGAATGGCACATCTTGTAATAGTTGAGTCACCCTCAAAGGGCGGAACAATAAAGAGCTATCTCGGCAAGGGCTATAAGGTAGTAGCCTCAATAGGACACATAAGAGACCTTCCCAAGAGCACTCTCGGTGTAGATATAGAAAACGACTTTGAGCCGAAGTATATAAACATCAGAGGCAAGGGCAACCTTATAACCGAGCTTAAGAAGGAAGCGAAGAACGCCGATGTAGTATATCTCGCGACGGACCCTGACCGCGAAGGAGAAGCAATTGCGTGGCATCTTATGAATGCCCTCGAGCTCTCGCCGGAAAAGGCAAAGAGAGTAACCTTCAACTCGGTAACAAAGCCCGTAGTCAAGGAGGGTATCAGAAACCCGAGAGAAATAGATATGAATCTTGTAAACTCACAGCAGGCAAGAAGAATTCTCGACAGAATCGTGGGCTACAAGCTCAGCCCCGTGCTCTGGAAGAAAATCAAGAGCGGCCTTTCCGCGGGAAGAGTACAGTCTGTTGTAACAAGAATCATAGTAGAGCGTGAAAACGAAATAAAGAAGTTCAACCCCGAGGAATACTGGACAATCGAGGCAAATCTTGAAACAGACGAAAAGAAGTCCTTCAAGGCAAGCTTCTACGGTACGGAAAAGGGCAAAATGGAGCTCAAGTGTGAAAAGGATGCGGCTGTTGTACGCGATGCAACCGTAGGCGCACCCTTCAGTGTCAAGAGCATCAAGAAGTCCAAGAGACTCAAGCACCCCGCACCGCCCTTCACAACCTCCACACTCCAGCAGGAGGCAAACCGCCGTATGGGATACCACTCCGAGCGTACAATGAGAATCGCTCAGGAGCTTTACGAAGGTATCAGCCTCGGCTCGCTCGGTACTCACGGTCTTATCACCTATATGAGAACAGACTCATTGAGAATTTCCGAAACAGCGGCAGATGCGGCAAAGCTTTATATCACCGAAAAGTTCGGCGAGCAATATTGCCCCAAGTCTCCCAGAGTCTATAAGACAAAGAAGAATGTTCAGGACGCCCACGAAGCAATCCGTCCCACAGATATGAAGCTCGACCCCGATATGATCAAGGGCTCTCTTTCTGCGGATCAGTACAGAATTTATAAACTCATCTGGGACAGATTCATTTCCAGCCAGATGGAATCCGCCGTGCTTGATACGGTAAGTGCGGAAATCGAAAGTGCGGGATATATCTTCCGTGCAAGCGGATATACCGTAAGATTCCCCGGCTTTATGGCTCTTTACGAGGAAAAGACGGACGATGAGGATGAGACAGAAAAGGAAGCAGGTCTTCCCGCAATGAGCGAGGGAGACAGCCTTAAGCTTCTTGAGCTCTCACCCCTTCAGCACTTCACACAGCCCCCTGCAAGATTCACCGAAGCTTCTCTTGTAAAGCTCCTTGAGGAAAAGGGCATCGGCAGACCTTCAACCTGGGCAACCATTATTACAACAATCATTTCAAGAGGCTATGTTGAGCGAGAGGGCAAGAACTTTGTTCCCACATCCCTCGGTGAAGTAACAACACAGCTTATGCTTGATAACTTCAACGATATCGTAGACTACGACTTCACCGCAAGAATGGAGGACGCTCTTGACGACGTTGAGGGCGGAGACAAGGAAATGACCGCCGTGCTCAAATCCTTCTACGAAAAGTTCGCAAAGGACCTTGCAAAGGCGGAAAAGGAAATAGAAAAGGGCAACTACAAGGTAGCGGCAAAGGAGACGGACATCATCTGCGAAAAGTGCGGAAGCAAGATGGTAATAAAGAACGGCAGATTCGGCAAATTCGCCGCTTGCCCCAACTATCCCGAATGTAAGAACACAAAGCCGATAGACGCCGACGGAAACCTTTTGAAGGTTGAGGAAAAGCCTGCGGCTGAGGAAGTAAAGTACGCTCCCGACGATATGAAGTGTGAAAAGTGCGGTAAGCGTATGGTAATAAAGAAGGGCAGATTCGGAAGCTTCTACGCCTGTGAAAACTACCCCGAATGTAAGACAACAAAGGCTATCGCAAAGGATACCAACGTAAAGTGTCCTCTTTGCGGCTCAAAGATTGTTATAAAGCACGGCAGAAAGAAGACCGTATTCTACAGCTGTGAGGGCTATCCGAGCTGTAAGTTCTCCACATGGGATATACCGCTTGAGGAAAAGTGTCCCGACTGCGGTGGACTTCTTCTCCGTAAGAAGGGTAAGGAAAACGTATACTGCCACAACGAAAAGTGCGGTTATAAGAAGTAATACCGTCACCAACCGAATCGAAAGGAAAACCGAGATATGAAAATAATCATAGATTGTATGAGCGGTGACAACGCCCCGAACGAGATAATCAAGGGTGCTGTTGAAGGCGCAATTGAAAGTAATGTTGAAGTTATTCTTGTAGGTAACGAAATAGTAATAAAGGACGTTCTGCGAGACCTTCCCGCAGAAAACGCAAGCATAGAAATATACCACACCGATGCAGAGCCCCTCACAATGGAGGACGAGCCCGCAAGCGTAATGCGTGAAAAGAAGGATTCCTCCATGGCAGTGGCGCTTCGTCTCCTTGCCGACGGCACGGGTCACGCCCTTATCAGTGCGGGAAATACGGGTGCGCTCTTTACGGGCTCTACTCTTATCGTAAAGAGAATCAAGGGCATCCGCCGTGCGGCTCTCGGTGCGATTCTTCCTCCCTTTGCGGGAAATCCCATGATGATTGCGGACGCAGGTGCGAACACCGAGGTAACTCCCGAAAACCTTTGCGAGTTTGCTCTTATGTCCAAGCTCTTTATGGAAAAGGTAATGCATATAGAAAACCCCAGAGTGGGTCTTATCAATAACGGTGCCGAGGAGCACAAGGGCAACGAGCTTTACAGAAGCACCCACGCAATGATGAAGGAATACGACTTCAACTTTGTCGGCAATGTAGAGGGCAGAGATTTCCCTCAGGGTGCCTGCGATATTCTTGTGTGCGACGGCTTTACGGGTAACATCGTGCTCAAGCTCTGCGAGGGCTTCGGTCAGTTTATGAAGGCACAGATGAACGGAATCTTCAAGAGCAATGTGGTTTCAATGGCGTCCTCACTCCTTGTTCTTCCCCAGATAAAGAAGCTCAAGGAAACAATGGACTACCACAGATACGGCGGAGCTCCGTTCCTCGGAATTTCGAGACCTGTCATCAAGGCTCACGGCTCTTCAAAGGCTAACAGCATCAAGTGCTGTATTGCGCAGGCAAAGGAATATGCTCTTTCGGGAATCATTCAGGAATACGCAAAAATGGCGGCAAATCCCGAGGCATACAAGAAGCAGATTGAGGGGGCAGAGCCCGAAGCACGGCCTGAAGCACGGCCTGAAGCCTCCGAAAATGCATAAATTAAAGGAGACAATGATAAATGAGCGATAATATTTATCCGCTTGAGCTGTCACTGCTGGAAGAAAAGCTTGGGTATACCTTCAAAAACAGAGATTTTGTCCGTACTGCCCTTACGCATTCCTCCTACTCCAACGAAATGCGAACCAAAAACGTAACGGCGGTATGCAACGAAAGAATGGAATTCCTCGGTGACTCGGTGCTTTCCATTGTCACATCCGAATATATCTTCGGGAAGTATACCGACCTTCCCGAGGGTGAGCTTACCAAAATCCGTGCGAATTCCGTATGTGAGGGCGCACTTTTCGAGTATGCGGGCGAAATAAGGCTCGGCGACTATATATACCTCGGAAACGGCGAGGAAAAGAGCGGAGGCAGAAACCACAAGGCTATTCTTGCGGATGCCTTTGAGGCTGTCCTTGCGGCGATATATCTTGACGGCGGAATTGAGCCTGTCAGAAAATTTCTTCTTCCCTTTATAATCACCAAAACGGAAAAGCTTATAAAGGCGGGAAGACGGGAGGACTACAAGAGCCATCTTCAGCAATTTGTACAGAAGAGCCCCGGTGACATACTTGAATACGTTCTTGTCGGAGAGGAAGGCCCCGCTCACGACAAATGCTTCCACTTTGAGGTAAAGCTTAACAATAACACCATCGGTAAGGGAAGCGGCGGCACAAAGAGAGAGGCGGAGCAGCAGGCGGCAAGGGAAGCGCTGATTCTTTTCGGCGAGCTTTCGGAAGATAAAAAATGAAAAAGCGACATATCAACATTCCGATATTCATTCCCCACGAGGGCTGTCCAAATAACTGTGTTTTCTGCAATCAGCACACTATAACGCAGACAAGCGACGGAGGCTCGGCGAGGGATATAACAAAGGAAATAGAATCCTGCCTTGCGACAATAGACACGGATGCGTGCGAATGCGAAATTGCCTTCTTCGGCGGAAGCTTTACGGGTATTCCCCGTGAGGATATGGTAAGGCTTCTTAAAACGGCTTACAGATATATAGAGGACGGCAGAGTGCATTCCATCCGTCTTTCCACAAGACCTGATTACATAGATGAGGAAATCCTCGATATTCTTGAAAAATATGGTGTGCGTCATATCGAGCTCGGAATCCAGAGTATGGACGACAGAGTGCTGACAGCCTCGGGCAGAGGTCACACGGCGGAGACGACGAGAAAATCCTGCGCGCTTATTACCGAAAGAGGCTTTTCGCTGACAGGTCAGATGATGGTCGGACTTCCGTGTGCGACGCCCGAAAGCGAAATCGCAACCGCAGAGGAAATCTGCCGTATGGGTGCGGACAGCGCAAGAATATATCCCACCGTGGTTTTCTATGAAACTGAGCTTTGCAATATGGCAAAAAGAGGCGAGTACAATCCTCTTACCAACGATGAGGCGGCGGAAAGATGCGCACTTGTTTACAGAGTGTTTGCAAAAAACGGCGTAAAGCTTCTCCGTATAGGGCTTCAGTCGGGAGAGGGGCTTCTCTCGGAAAATATCTACGGCGGTGCGAATCACAGCGCGGTCGGAGAGCTTGCGATTGCAAGGTTTTACTTTGACGAAATGTGCGGAATTTGTCGGAATATGATTGACCGCGGCGAAATCAAAAAGGGCGACAGAGCCGTGCTTACCGTTTTTTGTGCCGAGGGCGAGGCATCCAAGGTCTCGGGGCAGAAAAGAGTAAACAAGGAAAAAATTACGGAGCTTTTCGACAGTTTCGGAATTGATATAGTAAGCATAAAAGTAAAAGAACAGGAAAAAATCGAGAAAAACCGCGTGGAAATCACAGCGGAAATCATAAAGAAGCGAGGTGAGTGACAGTTGTATTTAAAGGCCCTTGAAATGAGAGGCTTCAAATCCTTCCCGGATAAAACCAGAATGGAATTCGGCAAGGGTATTACGGCTGTCGTAGGCCCCAACGGAAGCGGAAAATCCAATATTTCGGATGCGGTAAGATGGGTACTCGGTGAAATGTCACCCAAGTCCCTTCGAGGCTCCAAGATGGAGGACGTAATCTTCAGCGGTACCGCAAAGAGAAGCCCCACGGGCTACTGTGAGGTATCACTTATTATGGACAACAAGGGCAGAGAGCTCGCAGTTGACACAGATGAGGTAAAGATTACAAGAAAATATTTCCGTTCGGGAGACAGCGAATACAGAATAAACGAAAAGACCTCAAGACTCCGTGACATATACGAGCTTTTCCTCAATACCGGTATCGGCAGAGAGGGTTACTCGGTTGTAGGTCAGGGTAAGATTGCAGAGGTTATTTCACAAAAGAGCGATGAAAGACGACATATCTTTGAGGAAGCGGCGGGCATTTCAAAATTCAGATACCGCAAGAACGATGCCTCAAAGAAGCTTGCGGAAACGGACGCAAACCTTGTCCGTGTTACGGATATCGCAACGGAAATCGGCTCAAGAATAGGCACCCTCGAGAAGGAAGCGGAGAACGCAAAGAAGTACATAGTTCTCGCGGACAGAAAGAAGGAGCTTGAGGTCGCAATATGGTTTGACAAAATCACAAAGGCGGCACTTGAGAGCGAAAAGTACGAGGTGAAAACCGCCCAGGCAAGGGAAAACTACGAGATCAAGGAAAGAGAGCTTGACGAATTCGGCAAAAAGACCGAGGAGCTTTCGGAAAAGCGACAGACTGCGGTGCTTGAGGCGGAGACAATCCGTGAAGAGCTTTCCGCACTTGAAGCGGAAAAGGCAAACCTTGAGTCGCTTCGTTCCCTTTCTCAGAACGATATCGCTCACCATGAAGCCACAAGAAACGCACTCGGAATCCAGATAAAGCAGATGACCGAGGAAGTAATTCCGAGCCTTGAAAAGGAGCTTTCCGACACAAGAGCGGCAGGCAATCTTGCGAAGGAGGAATCGGAGGCGGCATACGGCGAAAAGGCAAATGCCGAAAGGGTGCTTGATGAAAAGCGAAAAGCACTTTCCGAAAGAGCAGCGGATTACGAAAAAGCATCCGCACTTCTGAGAGCAGCCGAGGAAAAGGTCACAAACGCCAAAATCAGCAAGGCTGCTGCGGAAAACGCGGCAAAGTCCGAGTCGGATAAGAGAAGCTTTATTGACGGCGAGATAGAAAAGGCAGAGGAAGAAAAGAAGCAGACGGAAATTCTCCTCAAGGTCGCTACCGACAGAAAAGTAAAAATAGAAGCGGAAAAGGCGGAAATCAGCGCAGAGCTTGCCGAAGAGCTTAAGGAATTTGACAACGCCAACGCAAGACACGACGCAAAGCTCCGTGAGCGTAACGAGCAGAATGCTCTTCTCGCCTCCGACCTTCACAGAAAGGAAATGCTCGAGAGAATGGACAAGCTTCTCGAGGGCTATCCCGGAAGCGTAAAGGCAGTTGTAAATGAGCCCTCGCTCAGAGGCATCTGCGGTCCCGTTTCAAGACTTATAAATTCAAAGCCTCAGTATGTGACGGCTATCGAAACGTCACTGGGTGCGGCTGTATCCAATATCGTAACGGAGGACGAGCAGTCCGCAAAGGATGCAATCCGCTTCCTCAAGGAGCAGAATGCCGGCCGTGCTACCTTCCTTCCGCTTACGTCCATAAAGGGAAGCGTTATTTCCCAGCCCGGACTTTCAAACGAAAAGGGATATATCGGTATCGCAAGCGACCTTGTTTCGTACGATGCTAAGTTCGAGTCTGTAGCACAGTATCTTCTCGGAAGAACACTCGTTACGGATGACATCGACAACGCCTCCGTAATTGCGAGAAAGTACGGTTATAAGTTCAGAATAGTAACTCTTGACGGTCAGCTCATAAATGCGGGCGGCTCATATACGGGCGGCTCTGCGGCTAAGGGCGCGGGCATTATGTCAAGAGGTGCCGATATCGAAAAGCTCGAGGCGAGAATCAAGAAGACCGAAGCGGAAATCGCAAAGCTTTCCAAGGAAATCAAGGATTCTCTCGAGGAAAGGGAAGAGGCACAGAGCTTCATCGAGGGGCTTCGTAACGACCTTTCAAACACAGACAGCGCACTTTACAAGAACGAGGGCGATATAAAGCTCTACACGGAAAAGATAGCGGCGTGCGACGAAAGAATCGCAAAGACAAGAGCTCAGCTTGACGAGTATTCGGACGGTGCTCTTTCGGAAAGAATCACAAAGCTTACCGAGGAGCAGACAAACGCCGAGGCAGAAAGAAATTCCGCCGAGGAAAGCCTTAAGAATGCACAGAAGGAAAGAGAAAACGCAGAGGATGCCGTATCCCTTGCGGAAAAGGAGCTTTCCGACAGAAGCCTTAATGCTCTTGCAAAGGAAAAGGACTATGCCTCCGCTCTTGATAAGATAAAGGGTGCGGAAGTAAGACTTGAAGAAGCAAACGCCAAGCTTTCCGAAACAAAGGCACAGGACGCAGAGCTCGAAAAGAAGCTTTCCGACGCAATGAGCCTTGTTGAGGGCGGCGAGGAAAAAATCGCCGAGGCGGGCAAGAATATCACGGACTGCCGTGCAAGGCTTGAAGCCAAAATCACGGAAAGCAACGACCTTGAGCGCAATCTTACGGAAATACGCAACCGTGAGCGTGAGATAATGAACGACAAGGAGGTATTCTACAAGGAGCTCACAAGATGCGAAAGCATTCTTGCAAATAACAGAGAGACATACGATACTCTCACCGCAAAGCTCTTTGAGGAATACGAGCTTACCTATTCCGAGGCAAAGGCGATGAATCTTCCTTCGCCCACACCCGAGTTCACAACAGAGCTTGCCTCCGTAAAGGCGAAGATAAGAGCACTGGGCTCTGTCAACGTAAATGCGGTTGAGGAATACAAGGAAACCAAGGAAAGATACGACTTTATGACCGCGCAGATAAACGACCTTAACGAGTCCAAGAAGAGCCTTGAGAGTGTTATCTCCAGACTTGAAAAGGATATGAAGGTTATGTTCAGTGCGGCTATGGAGAAGATAAACGAAAGCTTCAAGGACGTATTCGTTGAGCTTTTCGGCGGCGGCAGTGCGGAAATTGTTATCACCGAGCCGGACAACATTCTTGAGAGCGGTATCGAAATCAATATTCAGCCGCCCGGAAAGATGGTCAAGAGCCTTTCGCTTCTCTCCGGTGGTGAGCAGGCATTTACGGCTATTGCGCTTTACTTTGCAATCCTCAAGGTAAATCCCGCACCGTTCTACATCTTCGACGAAATCGAGGCGGCACTTGACGACGTTAATGTTGCAAGATTCGGTAAGTATCTTCGTCGCAACAGCAAGAGCACTCAGTTCATTGTTATTACGCACAGACGAGGCACAATGGAATCCGCTGACACTCTTTACGGCGTAACCATGCAGGAAAAGGGTGTATCCAACTTCCTCAAGGTCAATATCGAGGATGTTGAAAAGAAGACAGGTGTTAAGCTTTCCGAGCATTGATGACTGTCAGAAAACCGTTATTTGAATAAAATAAAATATAAAGAAATTACTGTTTAAGGAGTTAAACACAATGGGAATCAAAGTAGTAAAATTCGGCGGAAGCAGCCTTGCTGATGCAAATCAGTTCAAGAAGGTTGCTGACATTATAAAGGCAGACGCGGACAGAAGATATGTAGTCCCCTCCGCTCCCGGTAAGAGATTCAAGGAGGACGACAAGGTAACAGACCTTCTTTACAAGAGCTTTGAAAATGCGGGCAAGCCCGAGTTTGAGGATGTATTCGGTAAAATCCGCGAAAGATACAGCAGCATCGTAAAGGACCTCGGAATCGAGCTTGACCTTGATGCTGAGCTTCGTGACATTGAAACCTGCATACTCAACAAGGCAGGCAGAGACTTTGCAGCAAGCCGTGGCGAATATCTCAACGCGAAGATTCTTTCCAAGTATCTCGGATACGAATTCATTGATGCGGCAGAGGTAGTATTCTTCAACGACGACGGCACACTCGATGCGGAAAAGACAAACAGTGTTCTTGCAGAAAGACTTTCCGATACAGAAAGAGCAGTAATCCCCGGATTCTACGGTTCAATGCCCAACCACACAATCAAGACCTTCTCAAGAGGCGGCTCCGACATTTCCGGCGCGATTGTAGCAAGAGCTGCAGGTGCAGATGTATACGAAAACTGGACAGACGTATCCGGCTTCCTTATCTGCGACCCCAGAATAGTTGAAAATCCCGCTCCCATCGAGCTCATCACATACAGAGAGCTCCGTGAGCTTTCCTACATGGGTGCAACAGTACTTCACGAGGACTCCATTTTCCCCGTAAAGGTTGCGGGCATTCCGATTGAAATCAAGAACACAAATGCTCCCGAGGACAAGGGTACAAGAATTGTTGCCTCCTGCCGTGACACCAACAAGGACATGACAAATGTTATCACAGGTATCGCAGGTAAGAAGGGCTTCTCCGTTGTAACTCTTGAAAAGGATATGATGAACGAAGAGGTTGGCTTCGGTAAGAAGGTACTCGAGGTGCTTTCCAAGTACGGTCTCTGCTTCGAGCATCTCCCCTCGGGTATTGACACAATGGGTCTTGTACTCGACGAAAAGAAGCTTCTCGGCATAGAAGACGATCTTATTGCAGACCTCTTTGCCGCAACCGCTTCCGACAGCATCAACATTGAAAACAACATCTCCCTTGTTGCCGTAGTTGGTAGAAAGATGAGAAATGCTCAGGGTACAGCCGCAAGAGTATTCAACTCCCTCGCTCAGGCCGGCATCAACATCCGCCTCATCGACCAGGGCTCCAGCGAGCTCAACATTATCATCGGCGTCGACACCAAGGACTTCGAGGAAGCCATCAAGGCAATCTACAACGAATTCGTTAAGTAAGATATCACCAAATCACGCTCATCCAAAAGGATGGGCGTATTTTTTTGCTCTTTTTTACGGGAGGCCTTCGGCGACTCGCTTTTTTAGAAAAAAGCTCGGCAAAAAATTTGAATAGGTGGCTTCAATCGTCAAGACCGCGAAGACTGCTTGCAGTCTTGGAGGTCTTTCTCTCCTTGCGCCGGGGACAGGGTTAGGAGTTGCTGTGGGTGTCGTGTTGCGTACCTTCCTGCCGTTCTAAGTGGCAAGGTATTCCGTGCAACGATGCCAACCCACGGCATCGTCGCAGATTAGGGGAGAGGTAATCCAAGATTACTAAATGACAACCTCAATCCGTGCAAGCCTCCCCACCCACGGTCGGCTCGCAGAGGGTGGAGTCTTACCCTTGGCTTCTCCCTTCAGGGAGAATAAAGAATTCGGAGAATTCTTTTAAGTTTGCTTTGCAAACTTTAAGCTGTCACCGTCAGGTGACTGATGAGGGC
>JAFYPA010000051.1 GCA_017560085.1 Clostridia bacterium | reverse complement strand
TATATCTGCTTTGATCTTTCCATATATTATCTGTCTTCGATATTTTGGCGCAAATACTATATGGTACTTGCAATTCCATTGCGTATGTGCTAAACTATCTGTGTCAAGTTTCACGACTTGATCCTCCTTTGATGTTTTTATTTTTGGTTGGCAGACCTTTTTTATTATACATCAAAGGAGGTATTTTTTCTACGCATAGCTAAAGCTTTTTGGAACCACCAGCACTGCTGGTGGTTTTCGTTATACAAAAAAACTCCCGCAAGACCGAAGTCCCACGGGAGAAAAATTTTAATTTTCAAATGAAGGAAACGAAGTTTCCAACCTCGATTATGCATTATGCATTATCAAGACCGCAAGCGGTCTTTGAAGAATCCTGCGGATTCTTCCGCATTGTGCATTTTATTTTTACTTGCCCCAAGAAACGAGTACATACGCTACGTCCTTAGAATCAATCTTTCCGTCTCTGTTGAGGTCGTACTTAGCATAGTCGTGAGCGTCGCCACTCTTGTTGAGGTCGATTTCACCGAAGTAGGATACTACTGCGGAGAGGTCGTAGATGTTGATGAGGCTGTCCTTAACGATGTCACCAGCGAGGAAGGTTACCTTCTTTGCGGAGGAGTCCTTCTTTTCTTCTACGAGTGTGTCGTTGTCCTTTACGTTGTTCCAGAAGTTGAGGGTCTTGTCTGTTTCCTGTGTATTTACCGTGTATCTTGCTGTTCTGTAGCCTGCACCGGAAACTGTTACATTGTATGCTGTGTTTGCTGTGAGTGCATTTACGATTTCGATTGTGTATGTGTTGTCTGCGAATGCGAGAGTGTAAGCAGCCTCGTTCTTGTTGTCAAGGTCGAGTGCTTCGCCTGCATTATCCTTACCGAGCTCGATTGTGATGTCTTCGATATCCTCGCCTGTTACAACAACTGTCATATCCTGATAGCCTACTGCGTTGTTTTCAACAGAGTTGGGGAAGGATACGTTGATTGTGAGCTTCTGTGTGGGAGCGAAGATTTCAACCGTGCCTGTGCCTGTACCGATATTGAGGTAGCCCTCTCCTGCGGTGATATCACCGTCGGGTGTATATGTATCAACGATGTTATCAAGAGCCTCTGTTGCGTGAACTGCGTTTGTATCAGCCGTTGCTACACCGAAGGAATATTTGCCGTAGCCTGTAATCTTAACCTGACCGATTGTAATTATTCTTGCTGTGTCTTCCACATTATCCTTGCCGTCAAAGTGGAATTCGTATCTGGTCTTGCTGTTGTTTACGGGATTGATTACGATATACTTGTTGGATGCGATAATCTCGAATTCATTGTTGTCGCTTACCTGTGTAAGAGCAAATGTGAGGTCTGCGGAGTTAAGACGGTTGATTACCTTGTCTGCATCAGCAACGAGGTTGATATTGTAAAGGTCTGCGTTTCTGTCTGTGTCCTTGCCTTCATCATCCTTGTCAGCCTTTACGAACTCTACTTTGATTGTTGTGTTGCCGTCTATCTTGCTTTCGATAACTGTGAATGTTCCGTCGGAGTAGGTTGTTGTCTTGTAGCCATCTGCAAGGTACTTTCCTGCAAACGTCCTTGCTGCAGCATCCTCAAAGATACCGCCCTTGACTTCTACGGTTCCGTAAATGTTGTATTTGCTTCCGTAGATATCGTTGAAGCTACCGCCGTTTATTGTTGCTTTTGTACCGGCCTGAACACGGAAACCGCCGTTGAACTCACCGTCGTTGATTACCATAGTTGCGGTGTTAACTGTGTCGAGAAGGCAGGATGTCCATGTATTTCCGTTGCCGGGAACTCTGCCGTCCTTGATACCGAATGTACCGCCGTTGATTTCTGCCTTGGAAGAGCCTGCAACCATAACCGTAGCGTTTCCGCTGTTGTAATTGAAAAACTCACCGCCGTTGATTGTTACATTTGCGTTCCATGCATAGATAACGTGGCAACCGCTTCTGTTACCGGTTATTTCGCCACCGTTAACTGTAAGCTTTGCACCGTTGTTGTATATACCGTTGTTTGCAGTTATACCATCTTCAACAGTCATGCTTGCACCGCTCTGGTTGTTGAGTGAATAGCCACCAATAGATGTGAAGTCACCGCCGTTGATATATGCTGTACCGTAGTTGAATACTGCCGCACCGCCGTTTGTTCCGAGTGCGTTGTATGTACCGCTTTCAACTGTAAGAACAGCATTGGGATAAATAGTGCCGTTGTCGTAGCCGTTGTAGATACCTCTTGAGCTTACACTGCCCTCACCCTCAGAGTCCTTGAGAGTAAGAGTGCCGAGGTTTGCGATTGCGTATGTTGTTGTTTTGATGTCTTCAGCCATCGAAATGCTGTTGCCCGCAAGGTCGATTGTGAGGGTCTTGCCTTCGGGGATTGTTACTGTTTCGGTGAGGATGACATCGTCAAGGATTGTGATAACAGCCTTGTCGGATGCATCTTCAACAGCGAGAGAAAGTGCTGTGTACTTTTCACCGTCAACCTCTGCAACGAAGGAAACGCTGTTGTTTTCAGCAGTAACGCCCGCGTGAGTTGTGAATGTGAAGAGTGCGGTGTTTTCTGCGGAAATATTCTCAATCGCTGTGGAAGAAGTGTTTTCGTTAATCTGAATGTCTGCGGGTGTTGTTTCGCCGGCATTGATTGCGTAACCGACAACACCTGCCGCGTGAGTGTTTCCGATGATGGATTCGGCTCTGTTCTGGTTTCCGGAGATTGTAGCCATACCGTAAACCGTACCAACAATACCACCAACGCCCTGTGCTGTTGTTGCAGTTGTGATGCTGCTTATATTACCGTTGTTTACGTTATTGATAACAGCAACCTTTTCGCTGCGCTCATAATCTGTGCTGTTGCCTGTATATCTGAGCCAGCCGATGATACCGCCTACTGCGGCAGCACCGCTTTCGATTATAACATCACCGTTGTTTGTGTTGTTGCTTACTTCACCGTACATACCGTGCTCGGAGATAATACCGCCTGCGGATTCGCCGCTGTCGGAAACAACATCACCGTTGTTTTTACAGCCTGTAGCATTACCTGTAAGGAAGCCCGCGATACCGCCTACACCATAAGCACCGTCGCCGATAATGTTACCGTTGTTGGTACATTCGATAATATTCATTTCCTTGCCTGCTTTTGTGTAGTATGCCTTGCCGACAATACCGCCACCCGTATCACCTGAACCGGTTGCAGTTACTGTTGCAAAGTTAATACACTTCTTTACTGTACCATCGGCAAGCATTCTGCCGACAATACCACCTGCGCACTTTGCGGTTACATCGCCGTAAACCACACAATTTTCAACAGTACCGCCTGCCATAATGCCAACAAGGCCACCTGTTGTTCTGCAAGCGGGAGTATTGATGTCAACCTCTTCAAGTCTTACGTTTTTAATTTCCGCACCATCTGCAATGCCGCCGAAAAGTCCGATACCATCATTTTCAGCACCTACGGAAATGTAAAGGTTTGAAATTGTGTAATCGCCACCGTCGAACTTTCCTTCGAAGGGTGTGCTTCCGCTCTTGTATCCGCTTCCGCTTCTTACAACCTTACCGATAGGAGTCCATTCTGCGTTACCGAGGTCGATGTTTGCTGTCAGCTTAACAACGTCATCGGAGGTATCAGCACCGCCGTTTACAGCTTCCGCATATGCCTTGAGGTCGTCGGCGGTTCCGATTTCGATATTTTCAGCCATTGCCGAAATACCGAGCACAGATGCTCCGACAAGTCCCGCAAAGAGCGAAACCAAAATTTTCTTGATATTCATAAGAATTTCCTTTCTGCCGACATTTCGGCACTACATAATTATGGTATTATAATAATATCAGCAATCCCACAATCGGTCAATACCCCTTTTGCACATTTTATAAATCAATCGATGATTTTTTAGCCTTTGTTCACAAAAAAATCCCGCACCGAAAAAGCAGTGCGGGAAAAATTCAAAGCGTTCAGATTATCTTCTTGTAATCCACTCACCCTTAGTAAAGTCGGGAATCTCAACAGGCATACTTCCGAGTGCGATGGACTTCTCGGAAAGCACGGAAATTACCATCCAGCTTGCGGCATCGTATACGTCGATTTCGTAGGGTCTGCCCTCAAGAGCGCAATCGAAGAATCTGTCGAATTCGAGCCAGTCCATGCCGTCGTGACCGCCCTTTACGCCGTCGTCAAGATACTTCTTCCAGATGGGGTGGAGATATTCGTTTTCGTATTCGCCGAGGTTATCCCACTTCTTTGCGAAATGGTCGCCGCCGTCAAGGAATACGGAGTTGTTTGCTTCCTCGTACATCCCCTTTGTGCCTCTTACGGTGAAGCCTCTGCAGTATGCTCTGGGAAGGGTTGTGTCAAGCTGGAGCGTGATTGTTTCGCCGCCTGCGCACTTGATTACGGTTGTAACTATATCGCCCTGAGCGAAGCTTGCATTTACAAGCTCTTTGTCGTCAGCCTTCTTTTCGAGAATGTACTGATGAAGTCCCGCCGCCTTTGATGCTGTGGATGTAAGGGAAACCATTCTGTTGCCCTTGTTTATGCCGAGTACTCTTGCAATCGGTCCGAGCTCGTGTGTGGGGTAGTTTTCGCAGTTACGGTTGAGGTAGTTACGGAGTCTGTAGTGTCTTCTTTCCTTGCCCTCTGCTATTTCGTCACGGAGGTCGTGCATATATCCGCCCGCACAGTGTACGATTTCACCAAATACTCCCTTTTGTACCATATTGAGGATGGTGAGCTCCTTTCTGCCGTAGCAGCAGTTTTCAAGGAACATTACCTGTCTGCCGGTTCTTTCCGCTGTGTTTACAAGATCCCAGCACTGCTCAACCGTGTAAGCTCCGCCTACCTCCATTGCAACATCCTTGCCTGCCTCCATTGCGGCAAGTGCAATCGGAATGTGGGATTCCCATGCGGAGAGCACGGCTACGACATCGACGTCCTCTCTTACAATTACGTCCTTATAGTCAACAGAGCCGAAGACATCCTTGTTTCTCATTTCCCTGACCTTGTCCTGACCCTCCTTGACTCTGTCCTCATATATGTCGCATACCGCAACAACATCAGCCTTTTCGTTACCGAGAATTACGCCTCCGAGAAGTCCCATACCTCTCTGTCCGAGGCCTACAACCGCAAGTCTTACCTGTTTCATTCTGAAATTCCTTTCATATATATCTTTCATAAAAAATTCGTTTTCGGATTGACAAACGCAATATCCTATGCTATTATTATAAAGCATTCAAAATTATATGTCTATACAGTATCGGATATAATTTTATATAAAAACGGCTACTTTTGTGAGGTGATACGCCACTATGGAGGAATTGCACTTTTCCGATTCTCTGCAAATCGAATGCTTTATGTCCGCATTCGAGGCAAAATACAGTCCCGACTTTGATTTCACGGGGGAATACCACGACTTCTGGGAGGCGGTTTACATAATCTCCAGCAAAGCGGGTGTCAGTGCGGACGACAAGATTTATTCCCTTTCCGCAAAGGATATGATTTTCCACAAGCCGATGGAATTCCACCGTATATGGGCAATAGAGGGAAAGCCCGTACACGCATTTATATTTTCCTTCAGGCTGTCGGGTGCTTTGGCGGAGAAATTATCCAACAAGGTTATAAGGCTGAATTCGGAGCAAAGCGAGCAAGTGCTTCGGATTATGGAGGAATTCCGCGCGCTTGAGGCGGAAAATTCGGGCGAGGAGGCTGTGCTCTCCGACGAAAAATACAATTTCGTGCACAGCTGGAATGAAAAAAATCCCATGAACACGGCAATAAAATGTCGCACGGAGCTTTTTCTTTTCGATATAATAAAGTCTGAGCTTCTGCAAAAGGAGCAGTATTCCTCACGAAGTGCGGACATATACAGACAGACAGTACAGTATATGAAGGAGCACATTTACGAGAATGTTTCCGTTGGTGAAATAGCCGCAAGCCTCAACTTCTCGCAGGCTTACGTCAAAAAGATATTTGCGGAATATTCCGACACGGGGATTCATACCTATTTTATGAAGCTTAAAATCAAGGAGGCGGCAGTACTGCTTGAGAGCGGTCTGTCCGTGGGTGAGGTCAGCGAGAGGCTTTCCTTTGCAAATGCCAACTATTTTGCGGTGTGCTTCCGCCGTGAAATGGGCTGTTCTCCGACAAAATATATAAAATCAAGGTAGGCTTTCGCACCTTTTTCGACAAATATTTCCCGAATATGTCCTATTTTTATTAAAATCTATTGACAATGTCGTTTCCGTATGGTAAAATCAAATCAACTAATGATAGAGGTGCGTCCTTCACAAGTATCGGATAGGTATACGGCAAAAATGTATATCCGTGAAAAGGGAGTGCGCCGAGATGTTCGTGCCGATGCCGCAGCACGAGCGTCGGGACGCAGGAGAATATCCTGCGTACTGTCACGGATGTGGAGCACTATCGGTAGATTTTTTACACATATCTTTGCAAAGTGTATTTTATGCCGCAGGTGAATCACGTCACTTGCGGTAAAATTATTTTAAGGAGGTTCATTTAAATGAACACAAACACAGCAAAGAAGGTTTCAAGATTCCTTCTTGCGGCATTTGTTCTCTCTATCCTTTCCGTTTTTGCGGTATTTGCGACAGGGGACACCGCTGAGGCTGCGGCAGAAGCAGCTGAACTTCCCGGCTATGCGACCTTCGTTATCGAAAACGAGCTTGCAGAGGCAGGACTTGAAAACGCAGATTATGCTCAGGCATACATCGACAACTACGACACAGCCGTTCAGTCCGACGACAACAAGGCTGTAAACTATGAAGAAGCAGTTGCGGTAGTAAGAGAAAACTCCACTCCCTTCTTCGCTTCCATCTGGGGTCTTCTTCCTCCCGTAATCGCAATTCTTCTTGCGCTTATCACAAAGGAAGTTTACTCCTCCCTCTTCGTTGGTATCGCTGCAGGTGCACTCCTTTATGCGAACTTCAACCTCGAGACAGCTTACAACACAATCGTTGTTGACGGCTTCATCGCTTCCCTCTCCGACTCCTGGAATGTTGGTATCATCGTATTCCTCGTAGTTCTCGGTGCATTCGTTGCTCTTATGAACAAGGCGGGCGGCTCTGCGGCTTACGGCAGATGGGCTTCCAAGAACATCAAGACAAAGAGAGGCGCGCTCCTTTCCACATTCGTTCTCGGTTGTCTTATCTTTATCGACGACTACTTCAACTGTCTTACCGTAGGCTCTGTTATGAGACCTGTTACAGACAGCCAGAAGATTTCCAGAGCAAAGCTTGCTTACATCATTGACGCAACCGCTGCTCCTATCTGTATGATTGCTCCCATCTCCTCCTGGGCTGCGGCTGTTTCCGGATTCGCTCCCGAGGGAGTTAACGGTATCCAGCTCTTCTGCCAGGCTATCCCCTACAACTTCTATTCACTCCTTACAATCGTTGCTATCATCGTTATGACTGTTCTCGGTATCGACTACGGTCCCATGGTTAAGCACGAGCAGAATGCGGCTAACGGCGACCTCTTCACATCCGGCACAGCTGCTAAGGGTGAAGACTACGAGCCCAACCCCAAGGGTAAGGTTATCGACCTTGTTCTTCCCGTTATCGTTCTTATCGTTGCTTGCGTTATCGGTATGGTTTACACAGGCGGATTCTTTGACGGCGAAACATTCATCGATGCATTCTCCAACTCCGATGCTTCCGTAGGTCTCTCCCTCGGCTCCATCATCGCTCTTATCATCACATTCGTATACTACCTCTGCAGAAGACTCTTCACCCTCAGAACATTTATGGAAACAATTCCCGAGGGCTTCAAGGCAATGGTTCCCGCAATTCTTATCCTTACATTCGCTTGGACTCTTTGCGGTATGACAGGTATGCTCGGCGCGAAGTACTTTGTATCTCACTTCATCGCTAACTCTGCATCTGCTCTTCAGAACCTCCTTCCTGCAATCATCTTCCTTATTGCAACAGGTCTTGCTTTTGCAACAGGTACATCCTGGGGTACATTCGGTATCCTTATTCCGATTGTTATCGGCGCAGGCTTCAGCCCCGAGCTTCAGATTATCGCAATGTCCGCATGTCTTGCAGGTGCTGTTTGCGGTGACCACTGCTCACCTATCTCCGATACAACAATCATGGCTTCCGCAGGTGCTCAGTCCGACCACATCAACCACGTTAACACACAGCTTCCTTATGCACTTACAGTTGCAGGTGTTTCCTTCGTATCCTACATAATCGCAGGCTTCGTACAGAACGTATATATCGCACTTCCCATCGCAATCGTTCTTATGGTTGCTGCACTTGTTGGTATCAAGGCTATCACAAAGAAGGACTGATTACAGTTTAAAGTAAAATAAAAAACCGGCTTGATTCGTTATGAACCGAGCCGGATTTTTTTGCTTTATAAATCAAATGTTGGATAACAAAATTCGATATATACAAAAAGCAAGGAACGACACGCAGGTCGTTCCCTACAAAATTGGCAAATTATTTTACAAACACAATACCGGAAAGCGGAACCTCAACCTCGCAGAGTACTCCGTCGATAGTGCCCTTTGCGATTTCCTCGCCCATGCAGTTTACAACTCTGTAGCTCTTGCCCTCGGCGTTTTTGATGATAAGAGACTTGTATCTTGTACTGTTGACAGCACTTGCCTCGGTATAAGACTTCATATCTATAACAGCATCGGTGTATGCTGTAAATACGGCCTTTCCGTCCTTTTCGGTGCATACAAGACTGTAGCAGCTTTCGGGATTTGCCGCAAGAAGCTTACCATCAAGAAGTGTTTCTCTGTTTTCTCTCCAGAAGGAAAGATAGAATTTCAGCATCTTCTTGTGATCCTCGGGAAGTGTTTCAAGCTTTACGGAAATCTGCGGTACGCTGTAGAGAATGTTTGTCACCTGCTGTGCGGCAGATTCTACAGGCTCGTTTACATTCCACATTATCATATCCGAATGAACTGCGGTCTTGCCGGAGGTGAATCTGAGGTTTACTATTTCCTGTCTGTTCTTTACGGCATCATTGGGGCAGTCACCGACTCTGAGCATATTACCGTATTTTCTTATGGCAGGGCCTACATATGTCTGACGGAACTCAATCATAATGTCCGGCTTTATTGCGGTGAGCGCCTTCATAATATCCGTCATGAGGACATCCGTTGCATCTTCGACACTTTCGATATCACGTCTGTCGTCCTTCTGCTCTGAAGGATCCATAAGGCGGAAACAATCTATAAAGTCAAGCTTCAGACCATCAAGATTCCAGTCCTTAACCGCATTAACGTAAAGACCTATAAGGAAATCACGCACTTCCTTGTATCTCGGGTCGAGTACATCGAATGCTCCGTTGTATCTCTTATCGCCAAGAAGCATATCCTTGTACTTATCGTAATTCTTCGCATATTTGCCCATAAAGCATACGCTGTACCAGATCATAATCTTCATTCCGGTAGCATGAATATCGTCAACGAATTTCTTCATATCCGGAATCTTTGAGGTTGCGACCTCCCAGTCACCGCAATATGCATAACCTCTTGAGTTATCATCCGTCTGCCAGCCGTCGTCGATAATAACTGTATCCATACCAAGCTCCTTTGAGAGCTTGCATTCTCTTATAATTTCATCGGGAACAAGTCTCTGATGATAGCTGTACCAGAGTGAGTTCATCGGGAGCTTTGCATATTCCGGAACGAAAGCGGGAGTATAGCCGCATTCCTTTTCCCACCATTCGGTAACGGCATAGAGTGAATCGTAATAAGCGATATCACGGAAGTCCATTCTTACGGTTGCTGTATATTCGGAAATGGGTGCTACAAGATTTGTGAAGAATTCGATTCTGCATTCAAGCTCGGCTGTTTCCTCGCATACGCCGGAAAGGATTGCTGTCGGAGTTTTTGCATCGGAAAGAGCAATTGCCATTCTGTTTCTGCCTGTTACGGAAATTATCTGATGAACAGGCATCCAGCCCGCAAGTCTTGAATCTGTGCGCTTCTTTCCCCAGTTAGGACGAAGGTCACGGTTTCCTCCGATTGAAGGGCCCCATGTGGAATAGCAATCATGTATCGGGAAATCCCATTCTATCTGAAAGCGTTCGGGAATTGCCTTCTCGGGGAGTGTCATTTTTACGTCGAAGGTGAGAATGCCGTCTTTTTCGGCTTTGTTGAGTATTTCGATTTTTGCATTGGCGTTACCGCCCGTGATTTTGAAATCCATGTTAATTCTCCTTTTTGTATTTACGTAAAGTACGGTTATTTTCTGTCTTCCGTCACAAGATAAAATCCGTTCTTGTGCATATCGGTAATAATGTCGCTCATTTTTCGCATATCGCATACCATTGTGTCGGCATCACCTATCTTGCCGTAAGTAACCGCACCGGCATCTCGAAGATATGACTCATACTGTCCGTAGTACCTTGAGGGTGCTGAGCTTTTCGGACCGTAAGCATTTCTTGCAAAGCGGCTGTACCTCGCTCCGTCATAGTCGATTGCTGTAATGGGGTACGGTTCAGTTGGAGTAGTCGCCATTCTTGCATCAATATAATGTATAAAGGAACAGCTTGTAAGTCCGACTCCGATAAGAAGTATTTTGCCGTTTTGACGAAGCAGATTGCCGTAGCAACCGAACTCAGGCATAGGACTGTCGGATTTCACCTCGTCTTTTGTAAACTCATATGCATCCTTACCGAAGGCAACCACCGAATGGGAAAGATTAAAGGAGCGTATGCAGGTGTTGTCCCCGATGTCGTGTGCCTTGTTTGCAAGCTGTACCGCAACCGTTGGTACTGCACCGACACAGGGCATTGTGTTTCTTCTGTCGAATATCGGAACTTCTCTTATATTTGAATAGGTAAAGGACGGAATCGCAAGAAGACCGTTTTTTACGGACAGACGCAGAGCATCTATCAGAGCTTCGGCACCTGTTTTCCCGCATTCATCAATTTTTCCGACGGATTTCAGGGATGTATGTACGACCATGTAATCATCGTCTTTTATTCCCAATGCTTTTATATGACTCAAAAGCTGTTCTGTGTTATATATCACATTGACCCTCCCGGAATATACAGCGGTTATTACCGTAAATTATATCATACAGCACTATTGATGTCAAGCAAAATTTGCACATTCGTGAAAAAAACAAGGTACCGTACAGATAAAACACTGCGGTACCCTTATCCGTTATTTTTCCTCAAAAATACCGCATGCCTTTGCGACCATTTCATAAAGCTCAAGCTCATAGTCGGGAGTGAACATATCCGTAACCTCGCCTCTTATTTTCTGTGCGAAGTTATGCATCATTCCGTCGTATCTGTCGTAGCTCGGGAACTCGATATTGTACTTGCAGTCTGCCCATCTGGTCTTGGTCATTTCGTCGGTTACATAGCTCATATAGGTCTGCATTCCGAGGTTTGTGTATCTTTCAAGGGGCTTAATTTCAACGGTTGCGTTGCTTCCCGTAATTACAAGCTGACGTCTGTCAAATCCGCCTATTTCACGGGCGCAGGTTTTTGCAAAGGAAAGTCCGTTGGGATATTTGAAAAGTGCAAAGCCGTAGTCCTTGGAATGAACGTTCTCAAGGTGTGTTGATGTGGAAAGGCAGGTTACGTCCTTGGTATTGCCAGCAAACATTTTCACAAGGTCAACAAGGTGACAACCTAGGTACATCATCATACCGCCGGGAATTCCGTTAAGCCATTCACGCTTTCCGGGGTTATGCTCGCAGTCCATATGAGCTTCAACGGAGAACACCTCGCCGATAAGTCCGCTTTCCATCATTTCACGGGCTCTGAGCACTGCGGGATTGAAGCGGTACATATAGCCCGTATGGAACACGATATTCTTCTCCTTTACGGTATCTATAAGCTTTTTCATAGAGGGGTAATCGGTAGCGCAGGGCTTATCTACGTGGAGATGCACGCCCTTATCCGCAACCATTTGTGCGTACTTTGAAAGGAGAGTATCGTGAGGCTCAACGGAGATGGCGTCGAGGTCATCCATTGCGAGAACCTCCTCTACGGTTTTCACGGGCAGGCCTTCCATAGCCTTCTTCTGGCCGTCGTTATATTCATTCTGTGCGACAAAGCCGGGCTCGGCGTATGCAACAACCTCGAAATCATCCGTAAGCTTTCTGAGGGATGCGAGTGTAGACAGACCGTGGTCGTGCTCGATACCGATTTGTGCAATTCTTATTTTCTTACTCATAGTAGTATCCTCCGTATTTTACTGCTCCTGAATGCCGTCCCAGTCGAACTGGCAGCCTATGGGGAAGTTTTTGTCGTTGATAAGTCTTTGGAAAACATTATAGCAATCGTTGGGGGAATTATGCTCGTTGATGAACTGCTTGTAATTGAGTCTGCCGCCTGCAAGGAGGTTCATAACGGTTATTGTTTCGTCTCTTATTGTTCTGAAGCCGTGAGAGGATTCCATTTTGGGAGTTGCCATAATATGAGCACCGAACATCTGGATGCCTCTGCCGTGGACCTTTCTGTAGTAGTCGATGGTGAAGTTCTTATCTCTTGTACATCCGAGAAGAGCGATTCTGCCTCGCATTGCCATACAGTCGAGAGTAGTATCGAGAGCCTGACCGACGCCCGTAACCTCTATCGCTGTGTCAGCACCGCCACCCGTAATTTCCTTAACCTTTTCGGCAAAATCGGGAGCGAAGGGATCAAGAGCGAAGTCCGCACCGAGCTGAAGAGCGAACTTTCTTCTGTCCTCAACGGGGTCAGCGGCGATAATAGGATAAGCACCCATAGCACGGAGCTGATGCACGGCAAAGCAACCGAGAATACCGAGTCCCATAACAAGAGCTGATTCGCCCGCCTCAACGCCTGTCTTACGGATAGCCGCAAGCGGGAATGTAGAAATATAAACCGCAGAAGCCTCGGAAAGCGAAACTCCGTCAGGAATCTTAACAGCGCCGTTCTCGTGCACGACATTAATTGTAGTATGGACGCCCCAATTGGGAATAACCCTATCCCCTACCTTAACCTTGGTAACCTTACTTCCGACCTTCCATACAACTCCCGAGGACGAATATCCGCAGGTTCTCGGGAACTTGGGAGTCTCTTCTCCCGCATCAGCAATACTGATATTAACATCCCCCGAAACATTAGCCTTCTCCGTACCCGCACTGATAGTCGAATGCACCGTCTTTATATAAACCTCATAATCCCCCGGCTCATCCGCTATCTCCTGCTCCAAAAGCTCTGCCTTTCCTATTTCTGTAAATACTATTGTTTTTCTTTTCATTGTTATTCTCCTTTTTTACGGGAGGTCTCCGACGGCTCGCTTTTTTATAAAAAAGCTCGGCAAAAAATTTGACATATTGGCTTCACTCGCTTTGCTCCTTGCGCCGGGTTATATGTTAGGAGGTGCTGTGGGTGTTCTGTTGCTTACCTTCCTGCTGTGTTGGAGGGCGAGTGTATTCCGTGCAACGATGCCAAGCCACGGCATCGTCGCAGGTGTGGTTTGTGCTGATTTTTTGTCTACTGAATTTTTACCGTATTCCGTGCAAGCCGCCCAAACGACGGGCGTCTCGCAATTATGTCCCCGTGTATATTTTATTTTTTAATCAAATGAAGATTGCGAAGCAATCAACCAAGACCGTGAAGACCGCAAGCGGTCTTTTCGGTCTTAATTATGCATTATGCATTATGCATTATGCATTATTTAATGTTTTCCCAGTCAAACTGAAATCCTATCGGGAAGTTCCTGTCGTTTGCAAGTCTTGTGAAAATCTCCTGACAATCCTCGGGGTTTCCGTGGGCTGTGATGAACTGCTTGTAGTTAAGTCTGCCGCCGCCGAGGAGTCCGAGTACAGTTCTTACCTCGTCCATCTGGGTGCGGTAGCCGTGGGAGGATTCAAGTGTGGGTGTTGCGGCAATGTGGGCGCCGAACATCTGGATGCCTCTGCCGTGAACCTTTCTGTAGTAGTCGATGGTAAAGTTCTTGTCTCTTGTACAGCCGAGCAGGGCAATTCTGCCACGCATTGCCATACAGTCGAGGGCTGTGTCAAGTCCCTGACCTACGCCCGTTACCTCGATACAGGTTGCGGCACCGCCGTTTGTAAGGCTCTTTACCTTTTCTGCGAAGTCGGGCTCTGTGGGGTCAAGGGCATAGTCTGCGCCGAGCTGAAGTGCAAGGTCTCTTCTTTCCTTTACGGGGTCTGCGGCGATAATCGGATATGCACCGAGGGCACGGAGCTGATGTACCGCAAAGCATCCGAGGATACCGAGTCCCATAACGAGCGAGGATTCACCCGCTTCGAGTACCGTTTTTCTTATTGCGGAGAGCGGGAAGATTGAAATAAGTGTGGGAGAAGCCTCGGAATAGGAAACGTTATCGGGGATGATAGCGATATTGCCCTGATCCTTTACGTTAATATTTGTGTGGCTGCTCCAGGCAACGACAACTCTGTCGCCTACCTTACATTTTGTAACGTTGCTGCCTATGGCGATTACTTCACCTGCCGCTGCATAACCGCAGTATCTCGGGAAGGCAGGTACAAAATTCGGATTCGGGCTGACATTCATATCTCCGATGAAGTTTGCCTTTTCCGTGCCTGCGCTGATTGTGGAATATACGGTTTTTACATATACCTCGTTTGCGGCGGGAGTATCTGCAATTTCCTGCTCGATAAGCTCTGCCTTATAGGGCTCTGTAAACAGAATTATTTTTCTTTTCATAAGTTTACTCCTTGTATATGACTTATTGTGTTTTATTCTGTTTTCATTATAACCTATTGACAAATAACACACAAGACAGTATACTATCATAAAAGGGTACAATTCTGCAAATCGAAATATTTTAAGGTGACATTTATGATACACAAATATATAGACAAATCCCTCTTTCTTTCAAAATGCTATATCTTTCGGCATTACGACAGGACAGGCTATACTTCGGGAAATACAATAGGTTTTCCAAATCCTTGCTTTGGATTTATCCTTGCGGGGACGGGTGTGTTTACCGCATCTGACAGAACAATCGAGCTTTTCCCGGGCGATCTCGTTTTTATTCCGAAAGGGCAGATTTATACATCCGTATGGAAGGCAACGCCCGAGCTGATATTCTATTCGCTGAACTTCGAATTCGCATCGGAAAGTGCAACAAGTCATATGTATGAATTCTCAAAAATACACGCTCCCGAGCTGAAAATCACCTTTGACAGGCTGTACAATTCCTCCGGCTCGGACGGTGGTGACAATCTCGTTGCGCTGTCTGCCTTTTACGAAATTCTGTCCGTGACGGATAAAAGATTCCGAAAGGCGGAGATTCCGAGATACAGCGAAATCGGTGCGGCGGTTGAATACATAGAGGCACACTGCACCGAGGAAATTTCCGTACCGCATCTTGCAAAGCTCTGCTGTATGAGTCAGTCCAAGTTTTACAATCTTTTCCGAAAAACCGTCGGCTACACGCCCACCGACTACAAGAATCTCATAAAGGTACGAAGAGCGGAGGAGCTTATTGTCAGAGGCAAGCTCACCCTTGAGGAAATATGCGATATCTGCGGATTTTCCTCGCCCTCATACCTTCGCAGGGTTTACCGCAAATTCACGGGACGAACTCCCAAGGAAACACGCAGAAGCGCGGACATTATCTGATTTTCTCCGTAACACCGCACAGGCAGGGTGGATATTTACGCCCTGTCTTTTTTTGCGTCTTTTTTTGAAAAGCTTCGCTAAGTTTTTCCGATTTTTGCCGATGTTAACAATATAACAGTAGATTTATTCGGCAAACAGTAGTAAAATATACTCTGTTATATTATATAATGAAATTTTCATCCCAAAGAAAGGAAAAAGAATATGATAGTTACAGTTGTAAACGTGCACGTTATTCCCGGAAAAGCAGAGGAATTTCTCAAGTTCACAAAGTACAATCACGACAACGCAATAAAGGAGGACGGAAACCTCAGATTTGATGTTCTTCGCTCAAGAGAGGACCCCAACTACTTTATTCTTTACGAGGCATACGCAACCGAGGAAGCCGCAAAGGCTCACAAGGACACCGAGCACTACAAGAAGTGGCGTGAGGGTGTTGCCGAATTTATGGCAGAGCCCAGAGTCGGTGTTCCCTGCGATGCGCTTTTCCCCGAGGACTTTGAATAATTCGGAATTCGGAATTATCGGAATTAAAGGTTGGAAGCTTTGTTTCCTTCGCTTTTTGAATCAAGGAGAGAATTATTTATGAGTAAGATTTACATTCATTCGGGTAAGGTTTTCAATTCCGAATGCGAGGTCTTTGAAAATAAGAATATCCTTGTTGCCGACGGTAAAATAGCGGCTATGGATATTACGGGCGAGGTTCCCGCAGGCTGTGACGAGGTAATTGATGCAAGCGGAAAATACATCACTCCCGCATACATCGACATCCACACTCACGGTGCATTGAAGCTTTGCTTTCAAAGACAGACCAAGGAAGAATACAAGACACTTTTCACGCACTACACAAATACCGGTACTGCTTCCGTATTCCCTACCGTTTCAACGGACACCTACGAATCCATTCTTCAGGCGACAAAGGATTTGTGCGAGCTTGCAAGAACGGATGCTTCCGTGAACATCGACTGCATTCACTTTGAGGGTCCTTACCTTTCCCACGCAAAGAAGGGCGCACACAGACCCGAGCTTCTGAAGAACCCCGAAATCGACTTCATAAAGAAGGCTCTTGAGATTACGGGCGACGACATAAAGCTCCGAGTTACAGTCGCTCCCGAGCTTGACGGTGCATTTGACTTCATCAAGGAATGCACAAGGCTCGGAGTTATGACCGCAATCGGTCACACCAATACAGACTTCGAAACCGCAAGAGCGGCGATTTCGCTCGGTGCAAATTCATTTATCCACACCTTCAACGCAATGTCCCCTCTCGGACACAGAGACCCCGGTGTTGTCGGTGCGGCTCTCTACTGTGAGGACGGCTGGCCCGAGCTTATCTGCGACGGCTTCCACGTTGATAAGGTTGCGGCTTCCATTCTTTACCACGCAAGACCGGACAATCTCGTTCTCGTTTCCGACTCCATTCAGGCGGCAGGACTTCCCGACATTGAGGGCTACACCTTCGGAAGTGCGGGCATGGAGGTTACAATCACCGGCGGTCAGGCAAGACTCAAGGACGGCACAATCGCAGGCTCAAGGCTTGATATGCACAGAGCAGTTCTCAATCTTTCCGAATTTGCACGCATTCCCTTTGAAAGAGCGATTATCTGTGCCACAAAGCACCCCGCTGTGCTCTGCGGAATTTACGGCAAAACGGGCTCGGTTGAGGTCGGAAAGCGTGCCGATTTTAATATTCTCGGTGAGGGCTACAAGCTTCTTCACACCTTTGCTGCGGGAAAGCAGGCTCACTGATTGCGTATTGAATTCCAATTTTCGGAAACAATATACCGAAGAAACCCCTAAGGAGTGATGATTATAAAGAAAGCACGAATGACAAAAAAGAAAACGGCAAGGGAGCTTCTCTTCTCGCACTACAGAGTACTGTTTCCCGCAACGCTGTTTTTCATCGCCCTTTCCTTCGGCTTTGTACTGCTATCCAACACCTATCTCGAGCTTTTAACGGTAAGTGCGAGCGACGATGTGTTTTTCACGGCACTGCTTACACTTGATATTGCAACATTTCTTCTGATATATCCCTTTTTTATGGGCTATATCTCGCTGTTTGCAAAGGCGGCAAGCGGAATGAATGCGGAGCTTTCAGATATGCTTTGCTTCTTCCGTGCGAGAAGGCTTTTTAAGTGCTACGGCTTCCTTCTCTCAAAAATCCCGGGAATTATTTTGGGAGTTGCTCCGCCGATGCTTCTTCTGCAATTTGCGGAGATTTACACGGCAGAGGGAACTGTGTACGGATATCTCAATCCGTACCTTGCGATTGCATATCTGCTTATGTATTTATGGTTTGTGTATCTCGGTGTGAAATTTATGCTTTCCGCAATGGACTTTTCGGTCGGTGAAATGCATAAGTACAGAATACGGGAAAAGGCGGCAATGCTGAAGGCTCAGCTCGGACTCATCCCCGCTTATATTCTTGCGGTGCTCTCCTTCGGAATTCTGTTTTTCACATATGCCTTGCCAATAACCGTAATGCTTTACGCCGTTTATGCAAAAAGCAGAAAAGAGGACGACGAGGAAACGCCCGACACAAGGGTATTTGACATTATAGCATCCACAGCACCGACAGGCTCGGACAATGAAATCACAGAGGAATGATTCCTCAAAAAATATACGACAGTTATCAGAAAGGACATACAACAATGGCAGAAAAATTTTTCATTACAACTGCGATTCCCTACACCTCAAGAAAGCCCCACATAGGCAACACCTACGAGCTCATTATGTGTGACGCAATCGCAAGATACCAGAGACTTCTCGGAAAGGACGTTTTCTTCCTTACCGGCACAGACGAGCACGGTCTTAAGATTGAGGAGGCCGCAAAGGAAGCGGGCATTACACCGCAAAGCTATGTTGACAACATCACGGGCGAGCTTAAGAACATCTGGTCAATTATGGACATCAGCTACGACAAGTTCATCAGAACAACAGACGACTACCACGTAAAGGCTGTACAGAAGATATTCAACAAGCTCTACGAGCAGGGCGATATCTACAAGGGCGAATACGAGGGGTGGTACTGTACTCCCTGCGAAAGCTTCTGGACAGAAACTCAGGCTCTCTCGGAAAACGGCGAGCACATCTGTCCCGACTGCGGCAGACCCGTTCAGAAGTCCAAGGAGGAGGCTTACTTCTTAAAGCTTTCAAAGTATCAGGAAAGGCTCGAAAAGTACATTGACGAGCATCCCGACTTCATCGAGCCCGAGGCAAGAAAGAAGGAAATGGTTAACAACTTCATAAAGCCCGGTGTTCAGGATCTCTGTATTTCCCGTTCCACATTCACCTGGGGTGTTCCCGTTGAATTCGACCCCGGTCACGTTATCTACGTTTGGATTGATGCTCTTTCAAACTACATAACCGCTCTCGGCTATGCTGTTGACGAAAAGGGTGAGCTTTATCAGAAATACTGGCCTGCAGACGTTCAGGTTATCGGTAAGGATATTCTCAGATTCCACACAATTTACTGGCCCGTAATTCTTATGGCACTTGGCGAGCCCCTTCCCAAGAAGATTTTCGGTCACCCGTGGCTTCTTGTCGGTGACGAAAAGATTTCCAAGTCCCGCGGTAATGCTATTTATGCGGACGACCTTGCTTCTCACTTCGGAACGGATGCTGTAAGATACTATGTTCTTTCCGAAATGCCCTTCCTTCAGGACGGCTCCATCACATACGAAAACTTCATTGCAAAGTTCAACTCCGACCTTGCAAACACACTCGGTAACCTTGTAAACAGAACGGTTGCCATGATTAACAAGTACTTTGACGGTGTTATTCCCAAGAGCACTGTTGCGACAGAGTTCGATGCAGACCTTATTTCTACCGTTGAGGGTGGCGTAAAGGCTGTTGCGGAAAAGCTCGACACATTCCACGTTGCGGATGCCTGCGATGAAATTATGGCAGTTCTTCGCCGTCTTAACAAGTACATTGACGAAACCATGCCTTGGGCTCTCTCTAAGGACGAGGACAAGAGGGATGTACTCGGTACAGTTCTTTACAACCTTATCGAGGGTATCAGAATTGCGGCAACACTTATTACTCCCATTATGCCCGGCACGGCAAAGAAGATTGAGTCCCAGATAAATGCAGAGGGTACAGCAAACATCATCGTTACAACATGGCAGGATGCTGAAAAGTTTGGTCTTGAATATGTTGACGGCGCAAAGGTTAATGCCGCTCCCGAGGGAATGTTCGCAAGACTTGACGAAAAGAAGAAGCTTCTTGAAATCTTCGGTGAGGAAGCAATGAACGCCCCCAAGACTGAGGAAAAGCCCAAGAAGGAAAAGAAAGAAAAGAAGGCACACAAGGAGCCGGAATATCCCGCTGAAATCTCCATAGAGGACTTCTGCAAGGTTAAGCTTATCTGTGCAAAGGTTGAAGCTTGTGAGAGCGTTGAAAATTCCGACAAGCTCTTAAAGCTTACACTCAACGACGGAAGCGGAACTCCCAGACAGGTTGTATCCGGCATTGCAAAGGCTTACACACCCGATGCTCTTATCGGCAAGAAGGTTATTGTTGTTGCAAACCTTGCTCCGGCGAAACTTCGTGGAGTTGACTCCAACGGTATGATTCTTGCAGCAGGCGAAAAGCAGGCTGACGGTACTGAAAAGATTACAGTTTCCTTCCTTGACGATTCCATCAAAGAGGGTACAATTATCCGCTGATTCAAAATAACAACAAGTGCTACAATCGACCTGCTTTGCGGGTTGGTTGTAACTTGCCTTATGGGTATTAAACTACCAGACAAGAGGACACCTATGAACAACACAAACATAACCAAGCCCGAGGTCTTCTTCGGCGAAATGCCCGGAAGCGACGGACTTCTCATACACTGGAACAGGCTCTGTGAATACTACAGACTTCTTGAAAAGGAAAGCAAGAAAATCAAGGTTGTCTCCCCCGGAAAATCAAGCGAGGGAAACGAGTTTCTCGTAATCTTCGTTTCAAGCGAGGAAAACCTTAAGAATCTTGATAAGTACAGCGAAATTTCAAGACGCGTGGCAAACGATGAAACACTCACGGATGAGGAAATAGCAAGGCTTTCCGAGGAAGGCAGAGCGATTGTGCATCAGGACTACAGCATTCACTCAAACGAAACGGGCGGTGCACAGTCCGTACCGCTTATTCTTTATGAGCTTCTTACAGCCAAAGAAGGCTCGGAGCTTTGCAAGGCTCTTGAGGAGACAATCTGTATTTTCACGCCCTGTGCAGAGCCTGACGGACTTATAAAGTTCCACGACTACTACTACAAGTATAAGGGCACTCGCTTTGAGGGCTTCTGCTCACCTTATGTGCGTCACAGCCTTGCGGGACACTGCAACAACAGAGATGCGATTTACGAAAGACTTTGCGAATCGAGATATCTCAACGACATAACCATAAGAGAATACAATCCGCAGATTTTCATTGCCTACCATCATCAGTACCCCTATGACCCGAGAATGTCCATAGGTCCGACTGTTAACCCCGTTTTCGAGAAGTTCAGCGGTCTTATGGAGTTTGAGACATCACAGTGCACCACAGCTATGGCTTCGGAGCTTGTGAGAAACGGCAGAAAGGGTATCACTCTCGGCGACCCGAGATTTACAAGCTTCCCGATAAATACCTTCCATCATCACGCAAGACTTCACAATATTATCGGTATTCTTGCGGAAAATGCGGATGTCAGAATCGCTTCTCCCATATACATTCATCCCGACAAGCTTGAGGTTACAAAGAGATATCCCACACTCGAATGTCCCGTTCCGTGGGAGGGTGGCGAATGGCATCTTTCAGATGTTGTGACAAACATAAAGCTCGGCTCTCTTGCACTTATAAAGCACGCCGCAAAGAACAGACGCGAGCTTATTTCCAATATGGCTCTCAAGTCCAGAATGCAGGCGGAGAGAGGCAGACTTGACCCCAAGAACACAATTCTTATTCCCGAAAAGCAGAAGGATTCCTCCGCTCTTGACGGGTTCCTTCGTATTCTTCACAATCAGAGAATAAGAGTTAAGAGAACAAACAAGCCCATCGAGGTCGGCGGTGTGATTTATCCCGAGGGTACATACGCTGTTCCCCTTGCACAGCCGAAATATGCGGCGGCGTGTCTGTATGCCGACAGAACGGCTCACCCCGTAAACGATTACACCTTTACTCCCGACGGCACACCGAAAATTACCGATTCGGCAAATCTTTCCGTGGCGCTTTCCATGGGGCTTAAGACAATTCCCGCATATACGAAAATTTCCGATTCCGACCTTGTTCCCTTTGAATATACCGAAAAGAAGGAGGCTCTCTCCTTCCCGCTTAAGGCTACGGAAAATGCTTCTTATATGGAAGTCAACAAACAGCTTTCAGCCGGCAAGAAGGTTTACCGTGACGGTGATGGCAACTTCTACCTTGAGGACGGCGAAGGAAGATGTGAGATAAAATTCCGCAAGGTTGGTCTTTACCACAAGGGTAACAGCACGGGAAGTGTCGAAGAGGGCTTCACAAGAAATATTCTTATAACCTACGGCTTTGACTATGTGACTCTCGACGACAAGGAAATCAGAGAAAACGGCATTCCCGATGATGTTGAAGCAATCATTTTCGCAGGCGACAGAGAAAACGAAATTGCCTTCGGTGACAATCCTCCCGAGCGTGCGCCAATTGAATATCAGACGGGTATCGGCAAGAAGGGGCTTGAGGAACTGAAGAAATTCTTCGCCCGCGGTGGCAGAGCAATTGCCTGGGAAAAGTCCTGCGACTATTTCAATCACAGCTTCAATCTTGCTCTCAAGGACAAGTGTGCGGGATTAAGTGCCAAGGAATACGGCACCTTCGGCTCGCTTCTCCGTGCGAAAAAGAATGATGTACCCAACGATATCACTCTCGGTATGCCGCAGAATTTCAGTGTAAACAGTATTTTCGGCACAGTGCTTTATCCCAACGATATCGTTCACAGATGTGAGGTGCTTGCAAGCTTTGAGACGGAAAATGTTCTTGAATGCGGTTACATCAGAGGTGAGGAGCTTATAAAGGGTACTCCCTGCATTATAAGAAGCAGAATTTCAAGGGGCGACATTCTTCTCTACACCTTCAGCCCCCACTTCAGATTCCAGCAGGACGGCACATTCAAGCTTCTCTTTAACGCACTTTACAAGAGATGTGACGAGAACAACGAGGAAGTAATCCCCTATGTTGCACATTACGAAAACGGTTAAAGTGCCATTGCAAAAGAAAACTCCGAAAGGACAGACAAAATGCTTTTTGATTCACACGCTCACTACGACGACGAAAAATTCGACGGTATAAGAGACGAGCTTCTTCCCAAAATGCCGGAATACGGCGTAAAGAGAATAGTCAATGCCGGTGCGAGTATCAAGGGCTCTTACGCCTCAAGAGAGCTTGCACACAAGTATGACTTTATGTATTTCACCGCGGGAATTCATCCCGAATCGGCGTTTGAGGATATGCAGAATCCCGAATGGCTTTCCGAAATCGAGGCTCTCTGCCGTGATGAAAAATGCGTTGCTGTCGGTGAAATAGGTCTTGACTACTACTGGAGCCGTGACCACATTGCAGAGCAGAAGGAATGCTTCATCGCACATCTCGAGCTTGCAAGAAGACTCGGACTTCCCGCAGTTATACACGACAGAGAGGCTCACGGCGACTGTCTTGAAATCGTGAAGAATTATACCGATGTAAAGATTCTTTTCCATTGCTACTCGGGCTCTGTCGAGATGCTCCGTGAGATACTCAAAATGGGAATGTACATTTCAATGGGCGGCGTGGTAACCTTCAAGAACGCGAGAAAGACGGTTGAGGCTATTGAGGCTCTTGTGGAATTTCCCGACGGTCCTTCAAGGCTTCTTCTGGAAACGGACTGTCCCTATCTTGCACCCGTACCTCACAGAGGTGAGCTTAATCACTCGGGTCTTATGGTGAACACCGCAGAAAAAATTGCGGAAATCACGGGACTTACAAAAGAGGAGATTGAAGCGAAGACATTCGACAATGCAATCAGCTTTTACAATATGAAATGACATAAGAAAAGTAGGAATTAGGAACTAGGGATTAGGAACTAGGAACTAGGGAAGGATAATTGCTTCGCAATTTTCGATTGGATTTAAAGTTAAATGTGCAGTTTTGGGTTTTATCTTTTTCAAATAAATAAAAATGCAGATTTTACGAGGTAAAATCCTCATTCCCTAGTTCCTAGTTCCTAATCCCTAGTTCCTCTAAAAAAGGTGATGCTATGAAAACCATACTTATTACAGGCTCATCCCGCGGAATTGGCGCAGAAATCGCACGCTCGGCATTCCTTTCGGGTGAATACAACGTAATAATCAACTACAATAAAAGCGGTGCGCGAGCCACTATGCTCCAGAAGGAGCTTGAGGAAATTTCCTCACAGAACAAGGATGAAAAATTCGGCAGAGTTTTAGCTGTCGGTGCGGATGTATCAAGGGAGGATGAAGTAAATTCTCTGTTTGATACTGCAGAAAAGACCTTCGGAAAAGTTGACGTGCTTGTGAACAATGCGGCTGTTTCCTCCTATTCCCTGTTTCAGGATCTGACGCTTGAGGCTTGGCACGAAACTATGGCGACAAATCTCGATTCGGTATTCCTTTGCACAAAAAGAGCTTTACCGAGGATGATAAGTGAAAAGTGCGGAAGGATAATCAACATTTCCTCAATCTGGGGAATATGCGGTTCATCCTGCGAGGTGCATTACTCCACAAGCAAGGCGGCGATAATCGGTCTTACAAAGGCTCTCGCAAAGGAAGTGGGTCCCTCGGGAATCACGGTAAACTGCGTTGCCCCAGGTGTCATTGACACGGAGATGAACAAGGCTCTCTCGGATGATGACCGCAAGGCTCTTTGCGATGAAACTCCGCTGGGATGCATTGGCAAATGCGAGGACATTGCAAAAACGGTGCTTTTCCTTGCAGGTGACGGCGGAGACTTTATCACGGGTCAGGTTATAAGCCCCAACGGCGGCATAGTTATCTGATTGTGTACGGCTTGAAAGGATTTTTAATATGGCATTTATTGAAATGAAATTCTACTCGCAGGAGCAGAAAAAGCAGACTATGGTCAACGTGATACTCCCCGATGCAAAAAAGAGGGAGGAAATCGGCAGAATAAGGACACTTTATCTGCTTCACGGTCTTTCCGACAATCATACCGCCTGGAGAAACAATTCCAATATTGAAAAGTACGCCCACGAATACGGCATTGCTGTTGTAATGCCCGACGTCGGAAGATTCTGGTATACGGACACGACCTTCGGTGAGAACTATTTTACATATCTCACAGAGGAGCTTCCAAATGCCTGCAAGATGTATTTCGGGCTTTCCGACAAGCGTGAGGACAGCTTTATTGCAGGTCTTTCGATGGGTGGCTACGGCGCTATGAAAGCGGCTATGTGGTGCCCCGAAAGGTATGCGGGATGTGTTTCCCTCTCAGGCTCGCTGGATATCACAAGAAAGAACAGACCTTGCGACCTACCTCTTTGGAGAGCGATATTCAACCCCTGTATGGAAAGTCCTCTTGAGCTTGAGGGCACGGAGCATGATTTATATTACAAGGCTCGTAAGAATAAGGAAGCGGGTGTTGAATTCCCAAAGATATTTATGTGGTGCGGCACCGAGGACAGACTTATCCACGTCAACAGAAGCTACCGTGACTGTCTTTCCGAGCTCGGCATACAGCACACCTACCGTGAATCCGAGGGCGACCACAGTTGGAAATGGTGGGATTTGCACATTCGCGACGGACTTGAATTTCTGTTCGGAAATAGCAATACAATTTAACGAAAAAAAGATACGAAAGGATATAAAACAATGAAAGCACTTGATAAAAAGGTTCTTCACCTTATAGAAGAGGATCCCAGACTTACAGCGGACAATCTTGCGGTTATGCTTGAAAAGGAAATCGGCGAGATTAAGGAAATTATAGAAAAATATGAAAAGAACGGCGTTATCGTCGGCTACAGAACTCTCATTGACTGGGAGGAAACAGACGTTGAAAGCGTAACAGCTCTTATCGAGCTTAAGGTTACACCCTCAAGAGACAAGGGCTATGACAAGGTTGCCGAGAAGATTTACAGATACTCCGAGGTAAAGGATATGTATCTTATGTCCGGCGGCTTTGACTTCACCGTTATTATTGAAGGCAAGACAATGAAGGAGGTTGCTCTTTTCGTTGCGGAAAAGCTTGCTCCCTGCGAGGGCGTTATTTCCACGGCAACTCACTTTGTTCTCCGCAAGTACAAGACGGAGGGCGTTATACACGGTGCAAAGGCAGCCGAGGATAAAAGAGAGAAAGGAATACTCATGTGATGATAGACTACAGCAAAATCCTTTCCTCAAAGGTCACCTCAATAAAGCCTTCGGGAATCAGAAAATTCTTTGATATACTTGACGAAATGGATGACGTTATCTCCCTTACGGTAGGTCAGCCCGACTTTGATACACCATGGCACATCCGTGAGGCAGGTATTAACTCTCTTGAGGACGGCAGAACATATTACACATCAAACAGCGGTCTGTTGGAATTCAGACGTGAGGTTTGCAACTATCTTGAAAGACGCTTCGGACTTTCCTATACTCCCGAAACCGAGGTGCTTTGTACAGTTGGCGGAAGTGAGGCTATTGACCTTGCTATGCGTGCGGTTCTTGAGCCCGGTGACGAGGTTATCGTGGTTGAGCCCTCCTTTGTATGCTACGGACCCTTGGCAAGTCTTGCGGGCGGTATTCCCGTTGTTGTCAATACGGAGCTCAAGGACAAGTTCAAGCTCACACCCGAAAAGCTTCTTGCGGCAATTTCCGACAAGACTAAAATGCTTATACTCCCCTACCCGTCAAATCCCACGGGCGGTATTATGACAAAGGAGGAGCTTGAAAAAATTGCGGATATCGTAAGAGAGAGAAATATTATCGTTCTTTCCGACGAAATCTACGCAGAGCTCACCTACGGCAAAAAGCACGTTTCCTTTGCTTCTCTTCCCGGTATGAAGGAGAGAACAATCCTTGTCAGCGGTCTTTCAAAGGCTTATGCCATGACGGGATGGAGACTCGGTTATGCCTGCGCTCCCAAGGAAATTATGCAGCAGATGGTAAAGCTTCATCAGTATGCGATTATGTGTGCTCCCACAACCAGCCAGTATGCGGGAATTGAGGCACTTCGTAACGGTGATGAAGACATTGAATTTATGAAGGAATCCTACGACCAGAGAAGAAAGCTTATCCACGCGGGACTTAAGAAGATGGGTCTTGACAGCTTTGAGCCGGAGGGTGCGTTCTACATTTTCCCCAACATAGGAAAGTTCGGTATGACAAGCGAGGAATTCTGCGAAAAGCTTCTTTATTCCAAGCATGTGGCAATCGTTCCCGGTACAGCCTTCGGTGAATCCGGCGAGGGCTTTGCGAGAATTTCCTATGCATATTCCGTAGAGCATATAAAAAAGGCTCTTGAAAGAATGGAAGAATTCATTGAAGCTTTGAAATAACATTTACAGGGTACGCGGATATTTTCTCGTACCCTTTTTACGAAAGGTGCGTTATTATGGAATCATTGACAATAAACGCAAGAGCAAAGGTAAATCTCACTCTTGAAATTTTCGACAAGCGTCGTGACGGCTATCACGATATGCAGTCCGTTATGCACAAAATCGGTCTTTGCGACGTTGTGAAGGTTACGGTTGACACAGAGCGAACGGACGAAAATGCGGGCGAAATCAGAGTTATCTGCTCAAAGCCCGTATGCGAGGAAAAGGACAACCTTGCATACAAGGCGGCGGAAAGATTTATGGATCTTTATTACAAGAAGTGCGGAAAAATCGCCTCCTGCATAATCGAAATAGAAAAGAACATCCCCGACAAGGCAGGTCTCGGCGGAGGAAGTGCTGACTGTGCGGCTGTTCTTGATGCTCTTACAAGACTTCTTGGCGTTGTAAACGAGAAGGAAAAGGAGGAAATCGCCGCAGAGCTTGGCTCGGATGTTCCCTTTATGCTTGAAAAGTACGACTGTGCTCTTGCTACGGGCACGGGAACGACTCTCAAAAAGCTTCCCATGATGCCTATGTGCTACTGTGTTACAGGCACTCCCGACAAGGGGCTTTCCACAAGGGATATCTATGACCTTTTCGACGAGAAGAAGCACGTTCTTCCTTCCGTAAAGGTGAATTCCATGATAGCCGCTCTCGAGCAGGAGGACTTCGGAAGAATCTGCGACAACATTGTAAATCAGTTCGAGCCGATTTGCATTCACGAGGTGCCCGAGATTGGCAAAATCAAGAAGTCGCTTCTCAGGAGCGGTGCGTACACTGCACAGATGTCGGGAAGCGGAAGTGCCGTATTCGGTATATTCACAAGCGAGAGCGAGGCTCAGAAGGCGTACGATGCTCTGGGTGAGCTTCCCTTTGATGTGAGAAAATCCATCTGTAAAATATAATTTTCTGAATAACCTTCGGATTTCGGGCAACAATTGGTACATACTCGATTTTCGGAGGTTTATATGACAGGTATAAAGGCTTATTTCCAAAGGGTCCGCAAAAGACTTGATATTCGGTGGATTTCCGTGCTTCTTCTGTTTGTGCTGTTTTCTGCATCTGTCTACTCGGCAATAACGCCTATGGACGGAGAGACGGAGCTTTACCGTGACGTAATCCGTTTTCATGTTCTGGCAAATTCCGACAGCGATGACGATCAGGCTCTGAAGCTTCTTGTCCGCGACAGAGTGACAATGTTTACAACAGAGCTATTGAAGGATACGAAAACCGTTTCCGAGGCAAAGGCGCTTCTTTCGGAGAATTCGGACAGAATCACAGAAATCGCAGAAGAGGTCATACGCGAAAACGGATACAGCTACGGTGCTTCCACCGTGACAGGCTACGAAATCTATCCTGAAAGACAGTACGGAAAATACCGCTTTCCCGCGGGGAAATACTGCTCTCTGAGGGTTAAAATCGGCAGAGCCGAGGGAAAGAACTGGTGGTGCGTGCTGTTTCCGCCGATGTGTCTTGCGAGCTCTACCGTGCAGAAATACGAAAACGAGGGCGAGCTTGCAAGGCTCGGCTTTTCGGACGGTGAAATAGGCGTTATTGACGAGCAAAAAAGCATACGGAAGGAGATTCGTTTCTTCTTTCTTGATAAAATATACAAAAGGAAATGAGGTGACACCTTGCTTCACAACATACTCGGCAGAGCAAAAAGCGGAAAGACGGAATATGTTCTTTCTCTGTGCGAAAGGCTTATAAACGAGAAAAAGCACACCTTTCTCATTGTTCCCGAGCAAGGCGCGCTTGCATATGAGCGAAGGGTAATCGAGCGTCTTGGCAACCGCTCAAACGAATACATTGAGGTTATAAGCTTCAAGCGCCTTTGCAACAGAGTCTTCCGTGAGACGGGCGGACTTACTCAAAAATATATCGACTCCGCCCACAAGCTTCTTCTGATGTACAAGGCTATAAAAGAAGCCCGCGGACTTCTTTGCGAATACAAGGGTGCGAGCGAAAATCCCGATTTTGTCGGCAAGGCTCTGCATGTCATAAACGAATTCAGAACCTACGGAGTGAGTGTCGAGGCACTGGAGAAATTCTCGGAAAGGCTTGAGGGCACGGGCAGTGAGCGTCTTTGCGGAAAGCTCCGTGATTTTGCTCTTATATACACGGCGTACAACAGAATCTCCGAGGAAATCTTCGGCAAGGATTTTGACTGCCGTGACAGCAACGACGACCTTGAGAGGCTTGCGAGCGTTCTTTGCGACAGCAAGTTTTTCCGTGGGAAAAGTGTAATTATAGACTCCTTCTACAGCTTTACCGTTCCCGAAATTTCCGTTATTGACAGAATTATCAGGGATGCGGACGAGGCTTACGTTACCTATCTTTACGAAAAGGGCAAGGACAACATTCTTTTCGCGAGGGGCAAAAAGGCATATGAGAAAATCTCACGCCTTGCCTCGGATAATTTTATTGATTCCGAGGATATTGTCACGGACTTCGGTAACGGCTATCTTGACGAAAACCTCAAGAATCTCGAGCGCACCTTTGCCTTTGAGCTTCTCGAGGACAAGCCCGAGCTTTGCAGCTTCAGCAGCAGCGGCGTGAAGCTTTACAAGTGCAAGAGCATATACGACGAGGCAAAAATCACGGCGGCGATAATAAACAAGCTTACCCGGGAGGGTGCGAGATACTCGGATATCACCGTGCTTTCCCGAAATCCCGATGAGCTTTGCGGTATATTCGATACGGAGCTTTCCGAAAACGAAATTCCCTTCGGCTTCTCGGTAAAGTATGACCTTCTTACAAGGCCTGTTGCCTCCTACATAGTTTCGGCGTTTGAATTTTCAAGGACTAAATCCACACAGTCGGTTCTGCGTATACTCAAGACGGGGCTTACGGCTCTTTCAGACACGCAGGCAGACCTTACGGAATGCTACATAAAAACCTGGGACATCAAGGGCAAGGGCTTCACGGACGTAGAATGGACAATGAATCCCGACGGCTACAACGCAATTTCGGAAATGTCGCCGAGAAATGCTGAAATACTTGAAATTGTCCGCGAGTCGCAGAAGCTTCTCATAACACCTCTGTCCGTATTTGATGAGGAAATCCGCGATGCCTCCTCGGCAAACAAAATCTCCGAGGCGATAGTACGCCTTCTTGAGAGCGGAAAATACAATCCCGATACCATAAGTGAGGATGAGGCCGTATACCACAATATGGTTATGGACACCCTCGACTGCATTGCGGACATCTGCGGAAGCGACTTTATAACTCCCACCGAATACGCCTCAATGTTCGAAATGATTCTTTCCGCATACGATACGGGCAGAATTCCCGCAACAGTTGACGAGGTTACAGTTGCAAATGCGGAGCTTTTCAGAGCTACCAAAAACGACTACACGATTATTGTGGGACTCAACGACGGCAATTTCCCGAGAAATCCTTCGGCGGACAATGTTTTCTCGGACAAGGAGCGAGTGCTTCTTCGTGATATAGGACTTGAGCTTTCGGGCACTACCGCAGACCTTGCATACGACGAGCTTTTCCTTGCTTACAAGGCGATTTCCTCCGCATCAAAGGGCTTATTCCTGCTTTATTCGGAATCCGATATGGACGGAAGCGAGTGCAAGCCTTCCTCTGTTGTGTCAATGTGCAAAACGGCTCTTGACGGACTTGAGGAGGAAAAGGCGGATGCCGTTGCAGCTCTTAAGATGTACCTTTCGGATAAGTCGCTTGTGTCCGAAATGACACCGGAAAATCCCGAGCTTACAAAGGCTTTGGAGAAATATCTTGCCTCCAAGGGAATAAATCCTAAATCGGCGGCGGATTCGTATCAGAAGTATCTTTCGGAAAATACGTCCGGGATGCTTTTCGGTCGCGATATAATGCTCAGCCCTTCAAGGCTTGAAAAATTCAACAACTGTGCCTGCTCCTATTTCGGCACTTACACGCTTGCTCTCTCACCCGAAAGAACCGCATCATTGGGTCCTGCGGAGTCGGGCAATATCATACATAAGATTCTTGAGCTTCTCATTGCCGAGCTTTCCGAGAAAAAGCAGAAGGGTGAGGAGATAACTCCCGAATATGCGATAGAGCGCGAGCACGCCCTTCTTGACGCATATGTCACAGAGCTTGTGGGAGAAAAGGCAGAGAAGGAGCTTTCAAGGAGATTCAGATATCTGTACAAGAGGCTCACGGGTGCACTCGATGCCTGCGTTAACGCTATGACACGGGAGCTTATGGAGGCGGAATTCGTTCCCGTGGACTTTGAAATGTCCATAGGCGGAAGAAATGCGGATGTGCCCTTCTCCAGTATTCCCATATTTGATTCGTACGGTAACGAAAGCGGCACTCTCACCATCAACGGCAAGGTTGACAGAACGGACATATACAAAAAGGACGGCAAGGTTTACGTCCGTGTGGACGACTACAAGACGGGCTCAAAGAAGTTCAATCTGAACGATGTAAGCTCGGGTATAAATCTTCAGATGCTTCTCTATCTTTACAGCCTTACAAAGAACGCAGGTCCGAGATACGGCAACGGCGAGATAATTCCCGCGGGAGTTCTTTACACGCCAATTCACCGACCGACCTACAGCTACGAGCTTGGCGAGGACAACGGCAAGGACGAGAAGAACGACTTCAAGACCAACGGTATTCTCATTGACCGTATGGAGGCTCTTACCGCTATGGAGAAGAATCTTGAGGGTAAGTACATTCCCGTAAAGCTTAACAAGGACGGAAGCTTCAGTTCCTATTCCTCGGTTATAAGCCTTGAGACAATGGGAAGGCTTCTTTCCTGCGCGGCTGAGGTTGCCTCAAAGCTTGCGGGCGAAATGAAGAGCGGTAAAATAGCAAAGAATCCTTACAGGTGCGAGCACAACTCCTGCACCTACTGTGACCTTGCGCCCTTCTGCCGTTACGAAAACGGTGAGGACGGCACAAGATACACAATGACAAAATACACGGACGAGGTATTTGAAAAATCCACGGGAGGTGAAGGGAATGGCTGAAATAAAGCTTACCAAAGCACAACAGACCGCTGTTGACGACAGAAGCGGAACTCTGCTTGTTGCCGCCGCTGCGGGAAGCGGTAAGACCGCCATACTCACCAAAAGGCTGATTTCCCGCCTTTGCTCGGAAAACGAGGAGGGCGACATTTCCGAGTTTCTTGTGGTTACCTTTACAAAGGCGGCAACGGGAGAGCTTCGTGCAAGGCTTTACAAGGAGCTTTCCGAGTTTGTAAGCAAGAATCCCGCAAACAGACGCGCAAGACGACAGCTTTCGCTTATTGGTCTTGCGAAAATCAGCACCATTCACTCCTTCTGTCTTGATATAATAAAGTCGAATTTCGAGGCGTTGTCCCTTCCGAGCGTTCTTCGTATGGGTGAGGAAACGGAGGTTAATGTTCTTCTGAAGGCTACTCTTGACAGAATAATTTCGGAAAGATACGAAAAAGCACCCGACGGCTCTGTGTTCCACAGAACGGTTGAGATTCTCTCAGGTGCGAGAAACGACAACAATCTTTCCGACTCACTTCTCAAGCTTTACAGAAAGCTTCGCGGACTTTCAGACCCGCAGAAAAAGCTTGCCTCCTACATTGACAAATACAGAGAGGTTCAGGACTGTGACGAAATCTTCGGCACATATTTCGGCGAGCTTATAAAGAACGACATCAGCTACGAGCTTGACAAGGCGGTAGCCGACCTCGAGTGCGTTGACACAAGAGCAGAGCTTGAGCCGGATGCATACACCGTGCTTCACGATGCAATCCTTCACGATATCGAGTCAATAAAAAGCGTAAAGGCGGCTCTCTCCGAGGGCTACACGGCTACAAGGAATGCGGCGAGCACCTTCAAGGCGGCAACCTGCAAGAGAAAGCCGAAGGAATGCGACTGCTCGGATTACATCGACAGCCTCAAGGACATTCGCTCGGACAGTAACAAAAAGGTGTCGGCGATGTTTACAAAGTACCTGGGTGCCGACGAGTGCATCGTAAAGCAGGCGGCAAGGGAAAGCCGTGAGGTGCTTGAGGAGATTTATTCGTTGCTTACGGAGCTTGACTCGGAATTTTCAAGAAGAAAGCTTGAGCAGGGAATACTCGACTTTTCCGACCTTGAGCAGTACACACTGAAGCTTCTTGTGGAGGACACGGGCGAATTCTCGGGCGAGTTCAGAAGAACGGCTCTTGCCGAGGTTATATCCGCAAACTACAAGGAAATTTACATAGACGAATACCAGGACACCAACGATGTTCAGGATATGATTTTCCGTGCGGTTTCCACCTACGACAAGGAAAAGGGCACGGAGACCAACCGCTTCCTTGTAGGCGACGTAAAGCAGAGTATTTACCGCTTCAGAGGTGCACAGCCCGAAATCTTCAGCTCCTACATCAGAATGTTTTCCGATGTAGGCGGTGATGTAAACGGTGAATTTACCACCCACAAGCTGTATCTTTCCAACAATTTCCGTTGCTCGGAAAATGTCATCCGCTCCACAAATCAGGTTTTCTTCAGAATTATGGACGACTACACGGAGGATGACAGTCTTATATATTCAAAGCACGAGACAACAAAGGTAAATGCTCCCACGGAGCTTGTTGTACTCAATTCCGTCCCCGACGAGGAGGCGGCAACGGAGGAGACTCTGCCCGATGAGGCATTCTACATAGCCTCCAGAATCCGTGAGATGGCTTACAATCCCGAATACCGCAACGAGAAGGGCGAAATGTACCGCTATTCGGATTTTGCGGTGCTTGAGAGAAGTGCAAACTCCCTTTCCGACCCCTTCAGGCGTGCATTCCGCAAGATGAGAGTGCCCTTCACCAGCGACACTCCCGAGGACTTCTTCAAGCTTCCCGAGGTGCTTCTTGCGATGTGTCTTTTCAACTGTGTGGACAATCCGCAAAGGGATATTTACACGGCGGGACTTATGTACTCTCCCCTCTTCGGCTTTACCGCAGACGACCTTGCGATTATAAGATGCACTGACAGAAAAACATCCTTCTTCGGCAGTGTCTCGCTTTATGCCGAAAATGCAGAGGACGGAGAGCTCAAGGACAAGGTATGCGCCTTTCTTGAAACGCTGTCCCGATTCAGAAGCAGGTCAAGAGGTACTCCCACGGACATTCTCGTAGCGGAAATGTTCGAGGAGCTCGGAATGTACGATATTTACAACAGCAGTCCCGAAAAGAGGAAAAACGTCAGAAAGCTTTACGAGATGGCACGCACCTTTGAAAAGACCTCCTTCAGAGGACTTTCCGCCATTCTCGACTATCTTGTCGACCTCTCGCAGGGGGATTCGGGCTCGAGACCTGATGCAAAGACGGACAGTGTAAAATTTATGAGCATACACCGCTCCAAGGGTCTTGAATTTCCCGTTGTGTTCGTTGGCGGTCTTATGCGTGAATTCAATCTTGCCGACGAGCGGGAGCCGATTATATTCAGCTCGAAGTACGGCATAGGCGTAAAGCTGCGCGACACGGAGGACTCAGGAATCACAGAGACAAGGCGTAACTTCTCCTCTATCAACACCCCCTTCAGGGAGGCTATAAGAGGCGGTGAGCGTGCTCTTATGCTTGAGGAGGAAAAGAGGCTTCTTTATGTTGCGATGACCCGCGCGAGAGACCGTCTTATTCTTGTGGCAAACACGAAGGACAAGGAAAAGACCTTCGGAAACGCAGGTATCCGCCGTGAGGGTGGCTTTGAATCCTACGGAAAGTATGCAATGTGCTATTTTGATTTTCTGTATCACGCACTGACCGACAAGGAATTTTCGGATATGCAAAAGGCTGAAGCCGAAGTCTATGACGGAGCCTTCAAGTGCTTCACCGCAGATGTATCAAACTCCATTCTCAAAAAGAAGGCGGCGAAGGACGAGGCAGAGCGGAAGGCTCCCGAGCTTGACAGCACAAAGATAGACGCCTATTCAAGAGCAATTTCCGAGGCTAAAAAGAACGGACACTATTCCAGCGCCCTTTCAAAAATCTCCGCAAAGCTTTCGGTTTCCAGACTCAAAAAGGGCTTGCTTGATGAGGAGCAGACTCTCGGAATGAAGGTTACTGTAAAGAAAAAGCCAAGCTTTATGCTTGACAAAGCAGAGGCGGACGCCGCCGAAAAGGGTACTGCGGCACACACCTTTATGCAGTTTGCCGACTTCGACAGGCTTTCCGAAAAGGGTTCACAGAGCGAGGCGGACAGACTTCTCTCCCTCGGCTTTATAACCGCAAGAATGCACAGAATTCTTGACACCGAGCCTCTTGATGCCTTCGTAGGAAGCAAGCTCTTCGGTATGATGAAGAACGCTCCCAAGCTCTACCGTGAAAGACGCTTCAATCTGAAGCTTCCCGCATCGGAGTTTACGGAGAAATACGACGAAAGACTAAAGGATGAGTTCATTCTTGTTCAGGGAGTATCCGACCTTTACTTTGAAAATCCCGACGGGACACTTACTCTTGTGGACTTCAAGACGGACAACGTAAGGGAGGCGGACGGTGAGGAAATTCTTCGTAACCGTCACACGGAGCAGCTTCGCTACTACAAGCGTGCCGTTGAGGAAATCACCGCAAAGACCGTTTCCAAGGTTTACCTTTACTCCTTTGCCCTTTCAAGAGAGGTTGAAATCAAAATTTAACGCAAAGAAAAGAGCTGTACGGAATTTTCGTACAGCTCATATTTTTATTGATTGTAGAGATTCTTGGACATAAATTCAGGCTCGCAGGTAATATTTATGTTGAGCTTTCTGAATGTAATTTCGTCCTGGGGGTTAAGCATCTTGGTGTAGTGTGCCTCGGTGTACTTGAGCTTTTCAAGCTGCTTGAGGGCTTCCTCAACCATAGGGTTGGTAGCCGCGCAGATGCTCATAGCGATAAGTGCTTCCTCGAGATTCAGCTTTGTTACATTTCTGCCGAGGGTGTTCTTCTTCATATTTCTTATCGGCTCAAGAATAACGGGAGAAATAAGAAGCATTTCGTCCTTGATGCCCGCAAGATACTTTATTGCGTTTATGACAGCCGCCGCAGGTGCACCGAGCATATCGCCGGATTTACCGGTAACAATCTTGCCGTCGTCAAGCTGGATTGCGATTGCCTGAACTCCGCTTTCCTCTGTCTTTTTGAGTGCCGCCGCAACTACGGGGCGTTCTGCTACGGTAATTCCCGCCTCCTGCAAAAGAGCCTCGGCTCTGTGGGCAACCTCTATGTCGACAAGTCCGTTCTTATAATCGCACCACGCCTTGTAGGAACGTCTTATGATTTCCTGCTTTGCGGCATTTCTTACGACTTCATCGTCACAGATGGCAAGACCTGCCATATTAACGCCCATATCTGTGGGTGAACGGTAAAGGTTGTCATCGCCCGTGATTTTTGAAATGATTGTCTTTACAACGGGGAACGCCTCAACGTCTCTGTTGTAGTTAACCGTTGTCTGACCGTATGCCTCAAGGTGATAGGGGTCAATCATATTGACGTCACGAAGGTCGCAGGTTGCGGATTCGTATGCGAGGTTTACGGGGTGCTTGAGCGGAATATTCCATATCGGGAAGGTTTCAAACTTTGCGTAGCCCGCATTTATACCTCTCTTATGGTCGTGGTACATCTGTGAAAGGCAGGTTGCAAGCTTTCCGCTTCCGGGACCGGGTGCTGTTATAACAACAAGAGGTCTTGTGGTTTCAACATAAGGATTCGCACCGTAGCCCTCATCGGAAACTATGGTGTCAACATTGTTGGGATAGCCCGCAATCATCTTGTGGAAGTATACTCTCTCCCCTCTTCTTTCAAGCTTCTTTCTGAAGATATCGGCTGAGGGCTGACCCGTGTACTGCGTAACAACGATTGCGCTTACATATATATCGAGAGAACGGAGATTGTCAATAAGACGGAGCACGTCCATATCGTAGGAAATACCGAAGTCCGCACGAATTTTCTTCTTTTCGATGTCTGCGGCATTTATGGTAACGATAATTTCCGTCTGATCCTTCATTGTCTGAAGAAGTCTTACCTTTGCATCGGGTGCAAAGCCGGGAAGAACCCTTGCGGCGTGAAGGTCGTCAAAAAGCTTACCTCCGAATTCAAGGTACAGCTTTCCTCCGAACTTTGCTATTCTCTCAAGAATATTCTTAGATTGCAGCTCGACGTATTTATCGTTGTCAAATCCGATTTTCATATTGAGGTACTCCATTCCTTAGCCATTATAGGCATATAATAATAACTTGTTTATTATATCATATAAAGAATGCTTTTTCAATAGCTTTTTTATATTTTAAATATTTTCGTCATTTTATGCAAAAAAGCACTCTTTAAACTATCTGAAAAATATAAAACTTAAGATAATCAGTCTCGGGGACACTCCAGAGTATGGGATGGTCACAGCACTGCTGTCTTGCTTCTATCTGCTTGAGCTGTACGCCCGCATCCTTTGCTGCCGAAAACAGCATTTTTACAAACAGCTCGTCCTTCATAAAGTGGGAGCAGGAGCAGGTTGCAAGATAGCCGCCTCGGGGCAGAAGCTTCATCGCCTTGTAGTTTATTTCCTTGTAGCCTCTCTCCGCATTTTTCACGGTCTTTCTGCTCTTGGTAAATGCGGGAGGATCGAGGATTATGAAGTCATAGGGTGATTTTCCCTTTTCGGAAAGGTCGGTGAGAAGGTCGAAAACATCCGCCGCAAGGAAGTCCATTCTCGGGTCGAGTCCGTTTGCTTCGGCATTTTTTCTTGCCATTGCGCAGGCACTCTCGGAAATATCAACCGCGGTAACATGCTGTGCTCCACCCATTGCGGCATTCAGCGCGAATGAGCCCGTATGAGTAAAGCAGTCGAGCACGGTCTTGCCCTTGGCGATTTTTGCAACGGCGCGTCTGTTGTACTTCTGGTCAAGGAAAAAGCCCGTCTTCTGACCGTTTTCGAAGTCTACGGTATACTTTATTCCGTTTTCGGTAAATTCCGTTGAGGTTTCGCTCGGATGGTTGCAAAGGGGTGTTTCGTACCAGCCCTTATACTGTGCCAGTCCCTCAAGCTCACGGATTGCAACGTCGTTTCGCTCGTAAAGTCCGTCAATAACCTCTCCGTTTTCGCGAAGATACTTTATGAGATAATCGAAAATTACACCCTTGACCTGCTCCGTACCGTAGGAAAGCACCTGAGCAACAAGTATATTATTGAATCTGTCAACGGTAAGTCCGGGGAATCCGTCAGCCTCACCGAAAATAAGACGGCAGGCGGAGAAATCCTCGCCCATAACCGTTTTTCTGTAGTCAACGGCGTACTTTACGCGTCTTTCGAAAAAGGCATTTCCGAAGCTCTCGTTGGCATTATCCGAGAGGATTCTTATACGGATTTTGCTCTTTTCGCTGACAAAGCCCGTACCGAGATAAGAGCCCTTCTGCGAGAAAACATCCGCATACAGAGAGCCGACGATATCCTCTGCGCCCTCTGTGATTTCCTCACCGTAAACCCACGGATGACCGTTCTTTATTGACATTTCCGCTTTCTTTGTGATTTTCACACCGGGAAATTTTCGTTCTGATTTCATCTGTTGTGTTCTGTCCTTTCCTTTTATCAAAAAGACAGTGTATCAAAACTGTACACAAAGAGTATTCCCTCTTTGAAAATTCCGATACACCGTTTTTCTTCAGTCCTCAAACTCCACGGAGGACGCATATTTTATTTCGTCATAGGAATAGCCGTATCTGACAAGCTTATCCGCAAGCTTCTTTTTCTCGCGAAAGTCCGTCGGAGTGCCGTTTTTTGTAAGCTTTGCGTACATTTTTGCGGCGTTTTCGTAGAAGTCTACCTCGCACTCCTCAAAGGCTCTGTCTATGCTTTCACGCATATAGCCCTTGGCGGAAAGCTCCTGACGGATTCGGTACTTGCCGTAAAGCTTTTCACGGGCATAGGCACCGATTCTTCGCTCGCAGGCGGCGACCTCGTTTATCACGGAGAATTCGCAAAGAAGCTCTATCGCCTCCTCGGCACACTCCTCGGAATAGTCGTTTTCACGGCATTTTTCCTTAAGTCTTTTTATGCTTTTTTCACCGTAGGAGGTAATATACCACTGAAGGTATTTTACACATCTGAGCTTCTGCGAGGCTTCGTCAAGATGCTCCCTGAAGTTATCGGGAAGCTCTATCGGATAATCGTCGTCATTGTCGGAAAATGCGATTCCGATGCGCTTGAAGTCTCCTGCGGACAAGGTATATTTCGCCCGTGCTTCGTCAACTACCGTGTATTCGTTGCCGCCCTCCGAGCGATATATTTTTGTTATAAGCATTATTCTTCAAAGGATTCGGTAATTACGAGTCCGTCCTCTTCCTCTTCTTCTCCGATATTGTCGAGAATTTCACCGTTGGATTCGGCAAATGCCTTTCTGATCTTTGCTTCGATTTCCTCTGCAAGAGCCTTGTTTTCGGAAAGGAGGTCTCTTACCTTATCTCTGCCCTGACCGAGTCTGTCGCCGTTATAAGAGAGCCACGAGCCGCTCTTCTGGATGATATCAAGCTGAATACCAACGTCGATAAGCTCGCTTTCCTTGGAGATTCCCTTGCCGTAGAGAATATCGAATTCCGCTGTTCTGAAGGGAGGAGCCACCTTGTTCTTTACGACCTTACACTTGGTGTGGTTACCGGTAACCTCGGCACCGTCCTTAATCTGCTCGCTTCTTCTTATGTCAATTCTTACGGAAGCATAGTACTTAAGAGCAACACCGCCGGGAGTTGTTTCGGGGTTACCGTAAAGAACACCCACCTTCTGACGGAGCTGATTTATAAAGATAACTGTACAGTTGGACTTTGAAATAGAGCCGGAGAGCTTACGGAGAGCCTGAGACATAAGTCTCGCCTGAAGACCCACGTGGGAGTCACCCATTTCGCCGTCGATTTCCGCTCTGGGAACAAGCGCCGCAACAGAGTCAACTACAACAACATCGATAGCGCCTGAGCGAACAAGAGCCTCTGTGATTTCAAGAGCCTGCTCGCCGTAGTCGGGCTGTGAAACGAGAAGCTCGTCGATGTTGATGCCGAGAGCCTTTGCGTAAACGGGGTCAAGAGCGTGCTCTGCGTCAATGAACGCTGCCTCGCCGCCCTGCTTCTGCACCTCTGCGATAACATGAAGTGCAACCGTTGTCTTACCCGAGGATTCCGGTCCGTAGATTTCAATGATTCTGCCCTTCGGCACACCGCCTATACCGAGAGCAAGGTCAAGTGTGAGTGAGCCTGTGGAAACCGCGCTTACATTCATGTTGCTGTTTTCGCCAAGCTTCATGATTGCGCCCTTACCGTAGTCTTTTTCTATTTTTGCAATTGTGGTATCAAGTGCCTTTTTCTTATTTTCTTCCCCTGTAACCTCTTCGGGGGCTGCCTTCTTCGGCTTTGTATCCTTAGCCATTTCTTCGTCCTCCGTATATAAAAAATAAATTTACGATTATTAACCGATTTATGTATTTATTATATAATTTTCCATCATCAAATACAATGCAGATTTAATGAACAATTATGAAAACATTTGTGTCGAACACATATTCTTATTATAATAAAAAACGGCGGGAGCCACACAATTTGTGACTCCCGTAAGCATTGAATATCAGTCGGGAATAAGGATAATTTCCGCTCCTACTCCCCTGAGCTTTTCCGTAATATTTTCGTATCCGCGAAGGATGTGATGAATCTGTGTGATTTCCGTTGTGCCCTTCGCCGCAAGTCCCGCAACGATTACCGCCGCGCCCGCACGAAGGTCCACCGCTCTTACATGTGCACCGACAAGATTTTCCACGCCCTTGAAGGTAGCCGCCTTACCGCTCTGGTCGACCTGGATATCAGCGCCCATAAGCTTCAGCTCCTCGACATATCTGAATCTGCTGTCCCACACGCCCTCGCGCATAACGCTGTTGCCTGTAGCAAGGCACATAAGCACGCCCATCTGAGGATTCATATCCGTAGGGAATCCGGGGTAAGGAAGGGTCTTTACCTCGATTGCCTCGAGCTTGCCCGTGGACTTTACTCTTACAGCCTCATCGAATTCCTCAACCTCAACGCCCATATCAATAAGCTTTGCGGAAACGGAATCAAGGTGCTTGGGGATAACGTTTGTGATAGTAAGGTCACCGCCGGTTGCCGCTGCGGCAATCATATAGGTGCCCGCCTCTATCATATCGGGAATTATAGTGTAGTCTGTGCCTCTGAGCTTTTCCACGCCCTTGATTTTGATTGTATCCGTGCCCGCGCCGGAAATCATAGCTCCCGAAGCGTTAAGGAAGTTTGCAAGGTCAACTATGTGAGGCTCTCTTGCGGCGTTTTCAATTACGGTAACGCCGTTTGCACGGGATGCCGCAAGCATTATGTTTATTGTGGCACCAACGGAAACAACATCCATATAGACTGTAGCTCCCTCAAGGCCGCTCTCTGTTGTGCATTCGATGTAGCTCTTTTCGCTTTCCACCGTGGTAACATCGGCACCGAGTGCTCTGAAGCCCTTTATGTGCTGGTCAATGGGACGCACACCGAAGTCGCATCCGCCGGGGAATGCTGTGTGTGCTCTTCCGAATCTGCCAAGCTCTGCACCGAGAATGTAATAGGATGCACGCATCTTTCTTACAAGTTCATAGGGAGAAGAACCGCAGACTACATTTTTTGTATTTACTCTGTAGGTGTTTCTGTCGAGTCTTTCAACGTCGGCACCCATCTGTTCAAGTATTGCGAAGCCGTCGGACACATCGCTGATGTCCGGGAGGTTTCTGATTATACATTCATCCTCGTTAAGTATTGTAGCAAAAATAATTGCGACCGCGGCGTTTTTCATTCCGCCGACCTCTATGCTGCCGCACAGCGGTTTTCCGCCATTTACTACAAATCTCTCCATACTCTGTACTCATTCCTTTCAATACAGCGAACCAAACGCTGCTTAATAAGGCCGAAGCCGCCTACAGTGACTCTGTATTTTCGCCCGTCACCGCATCCATTGCGACAGTTTCGACGTTGCCGTTTTTATCGGTATACTCGATTACCCAGGTAGGTACAAGGTAATCCTCCGTCGGGCTGTACCCATACAGCTTATATACCATACGGATTTTATTTATCCGTATATTCTCAACCGTCAGAGAATTGATTTTTTCGCTGATTTCGTCTCTGAGCATATACAGTATGTCTATGCTGTCGATGATATCACAGTCATACTTTTTCTCTGCATTGCCCTCGGCAATACATCCGATAACGCACTGTATTTTGCTCTTCTTTACATAAACATTGAGATAAAGATTCATTACGGCAGTATCGGAAAGCTCAGCCGCGAAGCTGACTATGCTTCCGCCCTCGTATTCTCTTTCTCCGCAGTAGGTGTATCTTATTCCGTTGCCGCGAAGTGCCTTTTCCACATAATTCGAGGCAAGGTCTGTGCGCTCGCTCTTTTCCTTTGACAGAGCAAGCACGCAGGGAAGCATTGATATTTCGCGGATTTCCCTTGAGCCGACCGCATCCTCTCTGTAGCACTCGAAGCGGTTACCGCCGAGAAGTGAGGATGTTCCGACAAGAATTCCCTTTTCGTTTTTAACACTGACGGAATATCCGTCGGGGGTCTTGATATAATCGGATTCCTCCGTGAGCTCATCGAAAAACACCTCGGTCATCCTTTTGTATATTGCGGGAATTCCGTCCGAAGCGGATTTTTCAATGCTGTATATGGGAAGGTCGTAAAGTCTTCTTGCCTGCTTGTCAAAGATGAAGGTGATGCCGTTTTTTGCAAGATGCTTCTGTGCCAGCATTACCTCATCCTCGGAGATGTAATTCTTATTTCCGACAAGCCTTACCGTCATAAACGCAAAAACAATGTTGACCAAAAGAAGACCTATGCAAACTACAAGCTTAACCTTTGAAAAGTTCATTGCACGTCTCCTTTATTGTTATTTTCCGAAAGCACGCTCCAGCGGACAACTCCGACATCTGCCGTTTCCTCGTCCTCGCCGAATACGTAGCGCCCACCGAAATAGCTTATCGGTCCTTCGGTCTTTTCCATAAGCACGTATGCCGTTCTTTGCGGAAGCTCGGTACGAACCTCGCCGCCGTCCCTTATAACACTCACAAAGCCCGAAGCACCCGTGAGTCTGTCGCCCTTGAAGCTCAGTGATAGTCCGTAATCCCTGCCGTCGAAATCCAGAGGGATTCCGTCCACGGTATAGCTGTAACGGAAGGTACATACTCCGTTGTTATAGTATATACCGTCAAGCGAAAGCATTGCGCAGGAGCCCTCCATTATTTCATCGAGAGCCTCTGCAACATTTCCCGCGGCAGAGCAGTAATCAAAGAAGCCGTAGCTCATTCCGTCGTTTCTGCCGAGGAAGGAATCTATCTTGACTCCGCCGTCCCCGGGGGAAAATCTGAATCCGCCGTCCGGTGCGATTTCGAAGGTGGTTGCACCCTCAACGCAAATCATGGCGTCGTCACGCGCCGCGCGATACATTCTTGTATTGTCCGCGTTCATTCCGAATACGCCGAGGAAATCACGGATGTCGCCTCGTTCGTCGCTTATGTCAAAGCAATCGGAGAACTCTCTTTTTAAAATTTTTCTGTGTGCAACGGTATATCTGTACACGGGGAAATAGCAGCTTCTGCCGTTTTCGGCGTTTACCTCAAGACGGACAAAATCAAACAGATCCTTATCCGTGCTGTTGAACATCTCCAGATAGTCCTTATTGAAGGCAATACCCTTTGACGGGCGTATTTCAAGCGCATCACCGTTTGAATCCACGGCAACAATGCTCGCCTGCCCCCAGGCATCGCTCACAAGGAACATATCGCACACAACGAAATCCGGATTCTGCGGGAGCTCGGAATATGTATCCGAGGCAAGCTGACAAAGCACGGAAAAGCCTATGCCGCTTTTAAGCTTTACATAGTAGCATTCTTCCGTTTTGGTGTACAGCTCCTCAAGATATGCGTATTTCTTCGCATCGTCGGAAAAGCTTATTTTCTTCGCACTGCCTTCGGGAGCATTTTCAAGAATCTCCGCAAAAAGACCCATAACTCCGAATGCCGCCTCATCCTCATATGCTCCGCCGCATCTGCCGTTTTCCGATATACCCGCGACAAAATAAGGGAAGAGATATGCACCGCCCGCATCATTCACATAGGAGCCGCCGCTTGCAAGGATTTCCTTCTCCCCCTCGGGAAAGGGCGGCAGCGTGCTGTCGTCGTAAACCCTTGTAAAGCTGATATAAAGGACGCACTGAACCAGCATTGCCAGAAACAGCAACACTACAAGACAGTTCTGTATTATTCCGACAGCAGTTTCCTTCCTCATATCAAATCCCCAATTCGTCCGTTTTCTTTCTTAAAATAAATTACTTAAGGTCCTCAAGAAGCTTTGCGATATGAGCACCGTGCTCGATGGAGTCGTCATAGACAAAGCAAAGCTCGGGTGTTGCACGAAGATTTAAGCGCATAGCAAGCTCGCGTCTTATAAATCCCGTTGCGCTCTTAAGTCCCTTTTTAACCTCGTCTCTGCCCTCACCCAGAACACTATAGTGGATGGTGGCATTACGAAGGTCTGCGGCTGTGTCAACTCGGAGTATGCTTATAAAGCTTTTAGAAACTCTCGGGTCCTTCACGGCACGGAGAATTTCCGTAAGCTCTCTTGCCATTTCCTCGTTGACTCTGCCTGTATGATAATTGTTTTTCTTAGGCATTCTTATGAAATCCTTTCAGTTGAATTCATTATGAATTCCTTGTCTTAAAATCGGATGAAATCCGTCTGTTATGCGTTAAGACCCTTTACAGACTCAAGCTTGCGCTCAACCTCTTCCATAATGAAGGCTTCGAGAATGTCGCCCTCCTTGATGTCGTTGAAGTGTTCAAGACCGATACCGCACTCGTAGCCCTGAGCCACTTCCTTTGCGTCGTCCTTGAATCTCTTGAGAGAGGAAATCTTGTCCTCGAATATAACGATACCGTCACGGACAACTCTGATTTCCGCATTTCTTGCAACCTTACCGTCTGTGATATAGGAGCCTGCGATTGTGCCGACACCGGGAACATGGATTGTCTGACGAACCTCAGCGTGTCCGAGAACAACCTCCTTGAATTCGGGAGCGAGCATACCGCAAAGAGCTGCCTTAACCTCTTCGATAATATCGTAAATAACTCTGTAGGTTCTGATGTCTACGCCGCTTCTTTCAGCCTTGTCCGTAGCATTCTTATCGGGACGAACATTGAAGCCTACGATGATTGCATTGGATGCATCCGCAAGCATAACGTCGCTTTCGTTGATACCGCCTACCGCAGAGTGGATTACTCTTACCTTTACTTCCTCGTTGGAAAGCTTTTCAAGGCTGGACTTAACAGCCTCAGCAGAGCCCTGAACGTCCGCCTTAACGATAATTGTGAGTTCCTTCGCACCCTCGTTAATCTGGCTGAAGAGGTCCTCAAGAGAAACCTTGGAGTTAGCCTTGAATTCGGCTTCCTTAGCTTCGTGGATTCTCTTTTCAACAAGCTCTCTTGCCATCTTTTCGTCTGCAACGGCTCTGAATTCGTCACCGGCATCCGGAACACCGTTAAGACCGATGATTTCAACGGGAACAGAGGGGCCTGCAACCTTAACTGTTTCGCCTCTGTCGTTGGTCATAGCTCTTACTCTACCTGTTGCCATACCTGCGATAACGATATCACCTGCGTGGAGAGTACCGTCCTGAACGAGGATTGTAGCAACAGAGCCTCTGCCCTTGTCGAGCTTTGCTTCGATTACGATACCCTTTGCCGCCTTGTCGGGGTTAGCCTTGAGATCCTTCATATCCGCTACGAGAAGTACCATTTCGAGAAGCTCGTCAATACCCTCTCTCTTTAGTGCGGAAACGGGAACACAGATTGTATCTCCGCCCCAGTCCTCGGGGAGAAGCTCGTAGTTTACAAGCTCCTGCTTAACTCTGTCGGGGTTAGCTGTGGGCTTGTCCATCTTGTTGATTGCAACGATTACCTGAATACCTGCAGCCTTTGCGTGGTTGATGGCTTCAACTGTCTGAGGCATGATACCGTCATCCGCCGCAACAACCAGGATTGCGATATCCGTAGCCTGAGCACCTCTTGCTCTCATTGCCGTGAAGGCTTCGTGACCGGGAGTATCAAGGAATGTGATATCTCTGTCGTTGATGTTAACCATATAAGCACCGATATGCTGGGTAATACCACCTGCTTCGCCGCTTGTAACGTGTGTATCACGGATTGCGTCGAGAAGTGATGTCTTACCGTGGTCAACGTGACCCATTACGCAGACAACGGGGCTTCTGGTCTTACGCATATCGTCTGTTTCCTCTTCCTCTGCGAAGAGCTTTTCCTCGAGAGTTACGACAACCTCACGCTCTGCAACAATGCCGAGCTCGTCTGCCACGAGATATGCTGTATCAAAGTCAATAATCTTATTCGCACCAACGCTTGCCATATCAAGTCCCATCATAAGGAGCTTCTTTACAACCTCACCTGTTGTAATACGGAGAGTTGCCGCAAGGTCGGAAATCATAATTTCGTCCGGAATTGTTACGGGACCTGTGAACTTCTTGGGGGGCTCTGCGGGAACGCTTCCTCTGCCCTTCTTGTTGTTCTTGTCCTTCTTGAAGTCCTTGCCTCTGAAGTTCTGCTCGCCCTTGGAGAAGTCATTCTTGCCGTTCTTGCCGTTCTGACCCTTCTGAGCATTCTTCTGGCTGTTCTGGATTGCGTTCTTCTTCTTGGGAGCGTTTTCATCGTAACCAACAACGCCTGCGAGGTTATCGTACTTTTCGTCGTACTTGGAAAGGTCAACCTCACCTGCGCGAAGGTCAACGAGTCTTACATTTCCGTCCTCTGTTTCCGCATCGAAGGACTTCTTTTCTACATTTTCGCTCTTGTAACGGCTCTGTGCACGTCCGTCCTTATCGAATACGGGCTTGATGCTGGGCTGACGTACGGACTGATTTCCATCCTCGTCCTCCTTGCCCATACCGCCGAAGCCGCCGCCTCTCTTATCGTTCTTGCCGTTCTGGGGCTTCTTGCCGAACTTATCTGCACCGCCGAAGCCTCCGCCAAAGCCACCCTTGTCACCGCCGAAGCCTCCGCCGAATCCGCCGCCGAAGCTTCCGCCCTGAGGCTTATCACCGTAAGGCTTCTTTTCGCCGTATGCGGGTCTGTCACCCTGAGGTCTGTCACCGTAGGGCTTTCTTTCACCGTATGCGGGTCTGTCACCCTGAGGTCTGTCGCCGTAGGGCTTTCTTTCGCCGTATGCGGGTCTGTCGCCCTGAGGTCTGTCACCGTAGGGCTTTCTTTCACCGTATGCGGGTCTGTCACCCTGAGGTCTGTCACCGTAAGGCTTTCTTTCGCCATTATAGGGTCTGTCGCCCTGAGGTCTGTCACCGTAAGGCTTTCTTTCGCCATTATAGGGTCTGTCACCCTGAGGTCTGTCACCGTAGGGCTTCTTTTCGAAGGGCTTGCCGTTTGTGTTATCGGCAGGTCTTTCTTCCTTCTTTACTTCGGGCTTGGGCTCGGGCTTTGCTTCTGCCTTAACCTCGGGCTTAGCCTCTGTCTTAGCCTCGGGCTTTACTTCTGCCTTAACCTCGGGCTTTACTTCTGCCTTAGCCTCGGGCTTTGCTTCTGCCTTAGCCTCTGCCTTTGCTTCCTTCTTTGCTTCTGTCTTTTCTTCTGTCTTCTTTGCTGTCTTAGCTGCCTTTTCAGCGGCTTCCTTATCAGCGGCAGCCTTTGCAACAGCTTCAACATCATAGGAGAAGAAGTCAGCCTCTGTAGCTGTGCTCTTCTTGGTTACGGCATTGAACACAACGCTGAATTCAGCGTCGTCAAGACCCATACTGTGAGTCTTGCCCTCGATACCGTTTTCCGTAAGTATATCAAGTATATCCTTGTTTTTCAGCTTAAGATCCTTTGCAAGCTGACTGATTTTCATTGTATTATTTGAACTTGTCGCCATAAACAACACACCTTTCATTTACTCTCGTGTAGAATTTTGCCTTCGGTAATACCGAGCGCCTTATAAACTATTTCGGCAAAGCCCTTGTCCGTGATAACACACGCAACGACATAGGATTTCTTCCCGAATCTCTTTGCAAGCTCCTCTTTTGTAGCCGAAAGATTTATATAGGAGGAATCCGAATTTCTCAGAGCCGCGTGGAGCTTCTTGTATGAATTCTCCGACATATCCGAGCAAAGGAACGCAATCTGCGATTTCCCCGCTCTTATTGTTTCCTCGCAAAGCTCTGCACCCGTGATAAGCTTTCCCGCTCTTTTGGCAAGTCCCATGGCACCCAGAAGCTTTTCCTCTGCCGACGTGACATCAAGACCCTCTGCTATATTTGCGTACATCAGCCCTCACCGCCTTCTATCAACTCCGCGATTTTGTCGTAAAGCTCGTCCGGAACCTTAATCTCAAGGCTTCTTGAAAGCTTATCGCCCTTGCGGACCTTTTTGAAGCAGTCGGGGTTTTTACATATATATACGCCTCTGCCGTTTTTCTTACCTGCAAGGTCAAGGGAAACCTCACCCTCGGGACTTCTTACAACACGAAGAAGCTCGCCCTTGGGAAATTTTCCCGCACAGCCCATGCATTTTCTTTCGGGTATTTTCTTTACCATTAGTCCTCCAAAATTACCGCTTACCGGTATTGCGAAGATTACACTTCAGTTTTCTGTCAATTTATGCTTAGCAGTCAGTCTGCATTATTCTTCTGTTTCTTCCTTGCCCTCAGCCTCGTCTGCCATCTTTGCCGCATATGCCTGAGCGAATGCCGCACCGAAGGATGTGGAAGCCTCTGTCTTGCCTGTAGCAAGGTCCTCAAGAGCCGCTCTTCTTGCATCAGCCGCGCTCTTGATGTCTATCTTGTAGCCTGTAAGTCTTGCAACGAGTCTTGCGTTCTGACCCTTCTTACCGATTGCAAGGGAGAGCTGGTCGTCGTCAACAAGAACCGTACAAGCCTTTGTGCCGTCGTCTGCGAGAGTTACGGAAACAACCTGTGCGGGAGCAAGTGCCGCCTTGATGAATTCCTCGGGATCCTCGCTGTACTTAACGATGTCGATCTTTTCGCCTGCGATTTCCTTTGTAACATTGTTCTTACGCATACCCTTTGCACCGATGCAGGAGCCGATTGCGTCAACATTTTCATCTCTTGAGTAAACGGCAATCTTTGTTCTTGAGCCCGCTTCTCTTGCAACGGAGCTTATGATAACCGTGCCGTCCTGAATTTCGGGAACCTCAAGCTCGAAGAGTCTCTTTACGAAGCCTGCGTGAGTTCTGGAAAGAACAACTGCGGGACCTCTGCCCTCTGCCTCCTTCTTAACCTCAAGAACGAATACCTTGATAACATCGCCCTCGCGAAGCTCTTCACCGGGAATCTGCTCCTTCTTGAAGAGTACAACCGCGTTCTTGCCGATTTCAAGAGTAACGTCGCCGTTCATGGGATTGATTCTGGAAACTACTGCAGTTACGATTTCTTCCTTCTTGCTTTCGTATTCCTTAATCATCATTCCGCGCTCAGCCTCCTTTATCGCCTGAACGATAACCTGCTTTGCGGCGTGAGCGGAGATTCTGCCGAAGTTCTTGGGCTTCATTTCAATTTCGTAAACGTCGCCTGCCTTGTATCTCTTGCTCTTCTTCTGTGCTTCCTCTACGGTTATGTGAAGATTGGGGTTGAATCTGAAGCCCCATCTTTCCTTCTTTTCCTCGGGCTTCTTGGAAAGCTCCTTGTTGAATACGAAGCCGTCGTCCTCATCCTCGTCGAATTCCTCTTCGAATTCGTCCTCAGCCTCGGGCTCCTCGCCTGCTTCTGCAGCAAGCTCCGCTGCGAGAGCTGCCTTTTCCGCCTCGCGTCTTTCGTATTCCTCCTGTGCCTTGCGCTCTTCCTCTTCAATGTTGATTACGGCGAGCTGCTGATAAACCTTAACGTCCATCTTAACGTCGTCAAGAACGACCTTAACGTTTGTTGTGCCTGTTTCCTTTCTGAAGGCTGCCTGAAGCGCCGCTTCAACCTTTTCCTTCATGTACTCCTTCGGAATACCCTTCTGACGCTCAAGCAAATCAAGTGCCTTGAAAAACTCTTTGTTCATTTTTCCTTTTGTCCTTTCGAATTTATATTAAGTTAATATTCAACGGTGTTCTTCATAACCGCAATTTTGGACTGCTCGATAACTGTTTCGTTTTCGCCCTCAAGAACGGTTACTGTTTTGTTTTCTTCGTCGTACGCCTTAAGCTTTCCTTCAAAGTTCTTTCTGCCGTCCATAGGGGCATAAAGCTTTATGCTTACGTCGCTTCCTATGTATGCGAGAATGTGCTCGGGCTTTGAAAGCTCACGCTCAAGTCCTGCGGAGGATACCTCAAGATAGTAGCCCTCCTCAATGGGGTCTGCCTCGTCGATGATGGGATTTACCGCATCGTTTACCATTTCGCAGTCCTCAAGGCTTACGCCGCCCTCCTTGTCAATGCTGATAACAAGAGAAAGGTCTGCGCCCTCCTTTACAAGCTCAACATTCCAGAGAGTACATCCGCATTCTTCAACGGCGTCTCTTATGAGAAGTGAAACCTGCTCTGCAATGTTTTTTGCCTTCTTTACTGAATTTTCCTTTGCCATACAAATCCTTTCCGGCATAAATACAGCCATACCACAACAAAAAGGAAACGACCCTTCGCAGTCGCTTCCTTTCCGTCAAAATTATTTACTATATATAGTATACCATATTTTCAAAAAAATGCAATAGTTATTCGTTAAAAAAATAATTTTTATCACTTTGCACAAACGACAGACACAATCCCTTGTGCTATTCGTCAAAGCACACACCCAATTGTCGGTTTATGTTATTTTTGCATACCAAAAAAGAGGAAAAATCTAATTGTTCTAAAAAAATTCATCAAATCACCTTGAATCGTGCCCGCAATACGGCTATAATAACACACGATAAGAGCTTATCAGACAAGTATGCCGAGGTCGACAACGGCATATATCACCGCAATACTTAATATTCAGGGGTGCTGGGTATTTTCCCGGCTGAGACGGAAATTTTTCCGAACCCTTTTAACCTGTTCGGATAATACCGGCGTAGGAAGAATTATTTTGTAAGAGAAATGTATTTTTACCGCACCGATATTAAGGAGTGCGGTTTTATTTTTTACATTTTACTTTTACAAAAGAAAGGTGATATTTTATGAAAAGCAATAGCAAAAAAAGACTTTTTATTCTTGTTGAATGTGCGATAATGGTATCGCTGTCCTTCGTTCTGAGCCTTATAAAAATATGGGAAATGCCCTTTGGCGGCTCGATTACCCTTCTCTCAATGCTTCCCGTGTGTATGGTTTCACTTCGTCACGGTGTAAAGTGGGGACTTGGTACGGCATTTGTTTACTCCTGGACTCAGGCTCTTGTGTCCGGTGCTGTGGGATGGGGACTTTCCGTTACAGTTCTTATACTGTGCTTCCTTCTTGATTATATACTTGCGTTTTCCGCTCTCGGTCTTGCAGGTGTTTTCGGAAATAACGGCTTTAAGCGTCAGGTTTCGGGTATTGTGCTTGCGTGCCTTGTCAGATTTGCCTGCCACTACATTTCCGGTGTTACCATCTGGAGCTCCGGCGCACTTGATGCGGGCTTTGCGAGTCCCTATCTCTACTCGCTTCTTTACAACGGAGCTTATATGCTCCCCGAAACGGTATTCACCTGTATAGGAGCTGTAATTCTGCTTCGCAAGTTCAACACCAAGGCTTAATACGGTAACGAATAAATAAAAAATGCGGATGTGCATCCTTTGCGGTACACATCCGTTTTTCTTTTGCTTTGAATCAGATTTCAACATATGCGCAGACGGGATAGTGGTCCGAGCAGTATACGCCGTCCTTTTCGTATTCCTTCACGATTTTGCAGGGCTTGTCGCTCTTTTTTGCGTTGGTGAAGATGTAGTCTATCTTTATGCTTTCGTCAAGGCGTGTTCCCCACTGATGGAAGGTAGCCTCGTTTACGTCCGTTATGTCCTTTGTGCCGAGGCTGCTGTTGCAGAATTCCTTTATGGGACCCGATTCGGGTGTGGCGTTCATATCACCGGTGATAATAACCGTATCATTGTCCGTGCACTTTGCCTCAAGCTTTTCGCAGATAAGTCTTGCACCGTGAATTTTAGCCTGCTCTCCGAGGTGGTCAAGGTGAGTATTGCAGAAGTAAAGCTTTTTGCCTTTTCCGCGGAGTGCGAGCTCCGAAATAAGCGCCGTTCTCGGGCAGGTGGACTGGTCGAGGCTCTCGTATCTTGAGCCGGGAACATTCGGTGTATCGGAGAGCCAGAAGGTTTCAAGACCGAGAAGGTCGAATTTGTCCTTTTTGAAGGCGATGTTTACGCCCTCTCCCGTATAGTCGGCATTTCTGCCCGCACCGAATATTGCGTAATCGGTCTCGATAAGTCCTCTTACGTCCTCAAGCATTCTTCTTGTTACCTCCTGGAAGCCGATGATGTCGGGGCTTTCGCCGTAAATTGCTTCCTTTACGAGGTCTGTTCTGTGCACCCAGTTGTTTATACCGTCCGCACCGCAGTCACAGCGCAGGTTGAAGGTCATAATTTTAAGTTCCATTTTTTCACCAAGCTTTCTTATGATTTTTCCGATTTTCACACGAAGCTGTATAAGCTGCTCCGCCGTATTCGTAACAAGAGCAAACAGCCCGTGCGAAATCCCGTTTCTCACTTTGTTTTTCATACAAAACCCCAACGAGGCTTACTCGTCAAAAGCAATCGCTCTGCACTTGCCCTCAAGCATTTTTTCTTCTCTGTCGTGGCAGGTGAGAATGATAATCTGATATTCCGAGGAAAGCGAATTCAGAACATCAAGAATCCTTTCAAGTCTTGCGCTGTCCATCTTTGCAAAGGAGTCGTCAAAGATAATGGGAGGCTTGCTTTCGGAAAGCACCTCCGAGAGTGCTATACGGAGTGCGATATACGCCGCATCCGCCGTGCCCGAGCTTAAAAAGCCCGCACTTCTTGTTTCCGTGTCTCCGCCCTCAAGCACCTTTACGGTAAATTCCTTATCAAAATAAAGGGCTCTGTATTTGCCGTCGGTAAATTTCGCAAAAAGCTCACTCGCCCGCTTTGACACCTGCGGGAAGATATTGCCTCTTATGCCGTCTCTTGCTTCCGTAAGAAGCTGAACCGCAAGTGCGATTGCCTTCTGCTCCTTCTTTGCATCTTCAAGCTCTGCTTCAACACGGCAGACCTCGTTTCGGATGTCGGCGGGGTCCTCGGTTACGGCACCCATTCTTGCGATTTCCGCTCTGAGCTCGGAAAGCTTCTTTGAGAGAAGTGCCCTTGCGCCCTCGTCGTATCTTATTGCGGTATCGACGTCCTCCTTGGCTCTCTTCGGAGGCTCGCTCTGCTTTTTGGCGGCAAGTGCCTCAAGCTCCGCTCTGTTGCTAACGGAGGAAAGAGCGTTGTATGCATTGAGATGCTCCTTGTATACCGAATATGCCGTTTCCGTTTCGTATACGTCGTTTCTGATTTTGGGAATAAGGCTGTCCTTAATGATTTCGGTACACTGTGCAACCTTGTCCCTTGAGTCTGCATAGCCTATCTTCATAAGGGAGGTATAGAGAAGCTCCTCGCTTGCGGCACACTTTATTCTGCTGCTTTCGTATATTGCCGTCTTGTCGGAGATGTTTCTTTTTGCCGCCTTAAGCTCTTCGCATACTCTCTCGTATTTTTTGCGGTATTCGAGAAGTGCCTTCACATCGGGAATTCCGTATTCTCCGAGGAGATTGGAAAGCTCCTTCTTCTTTTTCGAATGCAATATAAAAAGAACAACCGAAATCGGAATTGTAAGCACAAGACACAGGAATACGATTGCAAGCGTTTTAAGCCTTTTAGCCTTAGCGCAAAGCTCGTCCGCCTTCTCGCAAAGCCCGTTTACCGTTTGTCCGACCTCCTCGGCACTGCCCTTGAAGCCGTTGCCCTCGTAAAGAGTGGCAAGCAGTCTGTCGTGTTCTTCCTTTGCATCGTCAAGGTTGCTTTTTGAGGATATACAGTCCGGCACGGAGGCTATATAATCCGAATATGTTCTTGTAAGCTCGTCAAGGAATCTTCTGTCGGGAATAAAGCCGTTGATTGCGGATTTTTCCGCCGTTTCCCTGTAGATTTCCTCACTTCTGTCGCTTTTTTCCTTTGCCTCGTTCAGTCTTTCAAGCATTTCGGAGGCCTTGTATGCGCTTATGTTTTCCGCCTCGGAGTAAAGCCTTTCAAGACGGCTCTCGCATTCCGAAAGCTTCTTCTCCGTTTCGGATGCGGAAAGCTCGGAGGAGGCAAGGATTCTGTACTTCTCCGATGCACTCTCGCGCCTTTGGCAAAGGGATGTGAGAAGTGCCGAAAGCTCGGGGATTTTTCCCGAGGTACCGGTTTTGCTCATAAGCTTGTTGCCTGTGCTTGTAAGGCTTTTTATTGCCTTGTCGCAGTCGGTGTCCTCGTCGTCCGAGCGCATAATCAGCTTTTCAAGAACGGCTCCGAGGTCCTTCATATCGTCGGGACTTACATCGTCCTGACCTATGAATGCACTTTTTGAAAAGGCGCAGACGTCCATTCCGAAGAATACGCTTCCCGCCTCCTCACCGTCATAGCAGATATCCATTGCACTGTCGTAGATTTTACATTTTGCGCCTCTTGTGTCAGCGCTTCTTTCGACTCTGAACACCTCGCCGTCCTCTCTTTCAAGGACGAGTGCTCCCGATGCCTTTTTTCCGCTCCAGGGAGAAAACTTGGTTTTTTCGTTGCCCGTTTCGTCTCTGCCCTTGCCGTAAAAGCCGTAGAAGGCGTATTTTATGAAATGGGAAAGCGTGCTTTTCCCGGACTCGTTTCTGCCTCTTATAACATTTATACCGTCACCGAATTCAACCGTGCGGTCGCTGAGCTTACCGAAGTCTTTTATTTCGCAGGATTTTATTTTCATCTGTGTGTTTTCCTCATTTTCCCGAAAATAATCTATACTTCTTTATGTATGATTCCGTTTTGTTCCGTGTGATTCAAATAAAATGCCGTTCAGTTTTCAAAGAAGGCATCAAGGTCAAGCCCCGACGAATCACCTTCGCCGACACTTCCCGCGCCCTTTTTTGGGGGGATGGATTCATCAAAGGCGGAGATATCTATATTTTTTCTGCCACTGCTCTGAGCATTGCCGTTTTCCACATCCTGTGCCGTTTTGTATCCGCTCTCGTACCATCTTGCAAGAAGCTTTGACATATAGGGCACGGAGGGCTTGGATATACTCGCGATGGTCTTATCGTAGGCAAGGGTGATAAGCTCCTCCGAGCTTCCGTACTCACCGAACCATTTTACTATGTGTGCCTTTTCGGCGGTGGTAAAGCTTCTCTCACCTATACCCATAATTCTGCGGACGGTTCCCTCGTTGCTCTTTGCCTTTTTCTTGTTTTCAAAATAAGCCTCGAGAGCGGCGTAGGTCTGTATGCCCTCATCGTATATGGAGAGGGCTGTCTTTTCCACATATCTCATAGACTTCTTGTCCATCTCGACACAGTAGTCTATGACCTTCATAATCATTGGTGGCGTCATAAGGACATAATCCTCAAGATACACAAGCTTTGCGTAGTCGTCTCGGTTGAATATCTTCTCAAGCCTTGCCTGTGCAAAATCCGCAAGGGACTTGAGCTCGGGCTTCTTGTCGAGTATTTCCGCGATTTCCTCACCGCTGTATGTTCTTGTGTCCGTATCTCTTACGGACGGAGGAAGTGCAGTCCCCTGATTTTCCGCGGTTGCCTCAATTCGGGGCGATTCGTCTTTTTTCGCACTTTGGGCGCTTCTTTGTGCGGATGCTCTTGTGCCGGAAGACACAAATCCCATTCCGCGCCAGAAGGACACGGCGGAGACAACATCCTGCTCCGCCATTCCGAGCCTTTCGGCAATCTCGGCGGTATCCATGCCGTCACCGCCTGACAGCACATACACCAGTACACGAAGCTCGCCCGAATCCTCGCCCGACATATCCGCAACATAGTCGGCAAGCTTTTCGGGGAGCGATATATTTTTTTTGCTGACTTTCATTTGCAATCCTTTATTTTCCGAAATTTTGTGTTTTCAGCCTCTGTTCCGCATCATATGTTCATAATGACGGGAAGAATCATCGGCTTGCGCTTTGTTCTGCTGTAAATGAAGGAGGTAAGCTCGTCACGGAGCTTGTTCTTGATTTCGTTCCAGTCGGTCATATCTCGCTCGAAGCAGTCCTCGAGAATTTCAAGGGCAAGGGATCTTACGCTTTCCATAAGCTCCTCAGCCTCGCGGACATATACAAAGCCTCTTGAAACGATATCGGGACCTGCAAGAAGAAGCTTTTCGTCAAAGTTCGCACTTGCAACGACAACGATAAGTCCGTCCTGACCGAGATGTCTTCTGTCACGGAGAACTATGTTACCTACATCGCCGACACCGAAGCCGTCGACAAGCACCTTGCCCGACTGTACAACCTCGTTCATTTCCATTGTGTCGGGGGTGAATTCTATAACGTGTCCCACATCGGGAATAAGCGTGTGCTTTGAATCTATGCCAACCTCGTGAGCAAGGTCAACATTTGCTTTGAGATGCTTGTATTCACCGTGAATGGGCACAAAGAACTTCGGCTTTGTGAGCACCTGCATAAGCTTCAGCTCCTCGGCACAGCCGTGACCCGAAACGTGCACGTCCGCAACGGAATCGTTAAGCACCTGAACGCCTCGCTTGAGAAGCTCGTTTATAATCTTTGTGATAAGCTTTTCGTTACCGGGAATGGCGGATGCGGAAATTACAACAAGGTCACTGTCGGAAACCTGCACCTTATCGTGCTCGGCGTATGCCATTCTGTAAAGAGCACTCATGGGCTCGCCCTGAGAGCCTGTCGTAACGATGGTGATTTCCTCGGGCTTGAAGCGCTTTATTTCGTTAAGGTCTATAAGTGTATTTGCGGGGATATCCATATATCCCATTTCGTTTGCGGCTGTAAGAACATTCAGCATGCTTCTGCCCGTAACGGCAACCTTTCTGCCGTACTTGTGGGAATAGTCGATTATCTGCTGAACTCTGTGAACATTTGAGGAGAAGGTTGCGATAATTATTCTCTTATTGCAGCCTCTGAAGATGTTGTCAAGGGACTTTCCGACATACTTTTCACTCATTGTGTAGCCGGGACGCTCTGCGTTTGTGGACTCGCAGAAGAGTGCAAGAATGCCCTCGTTACCGAGCTCGCCGAGTCTTGCGAAGTTAATGGGCTCGCCGGAAATGGGTGTAAGGTCAATCTTGAAGTCACCCGTGAAGAGAATCTTTCCCACGGGAGTGTCAATCGCAATTGCGCAGGAGTCTGCAATGGAATGGTTTACTCTTATATATTCCGCATTGAATACGCCGAGTCTTACGGTGTCGCCTGCGTGAATTCTGCGAAGGGAGGTTGTCTTCTCAAGGCCGTGCTCGATGAGCTTGTAGTTGAGAATTCCGAGTGTGAGAGGTGTTCCGTAAACGGGAACGTTCACCGTGCGCAGAATATAGGGAAGTGCACCGATGTGGTCCTCGTGTCCGTGTGTGAGAAGAATCGCACGAACCTTTTCAATGTTTTTCTGAAGATATGATACATCCGGGATAACAAGGTCGATACCGAGCATATCGTCATCCGGGAAGCCGAGTCCGCAGTCGATTACGATAATGTCGTTCTCGAATTCAACCGCAGTCATATTTCTGCCGACCTCACCGAGACCGCCCAGAGGTATTACCTTGAGCTTTGAGCCCGTATACGCCTTTACGCCGTTTTGCTGCTTGTTTTTGTTTTTTGCCATATGGCACCTGTCCTTTCGTAAGTAAGTTTATATTTTTTCGTACATAAAAATAACGGTTTTAACGCTGAAAATCCGATAAATGCCCGCAATTGGGCATAAAAAGCCCAATTGCTCCGCAAGGTGCACATACACCTTCCGAAGTGGGGATGCAAGACCGTCCGACCGATAAAGGCAATCCTTACGGCAGAGTGAGCATTCCGCCCGCCTCTCGCATAACGCCCAACGAGAATCGAGGGGAAAACTGCCGTCGGAAAATCCTTTATCGCCCGAAAAACGGAACGGATTTTATCACGAACAAATACACTGTCATATATTATGCACTCTTTTTTTCGTAAAGTCAACATATTTTATATTAAATTTTTAATAGTTGCCAATATGTTTACAAATTGATGTTTAATAAAAAAAGATATCGGGTTATAATTATTATGTTGGAGTATTGTTTGATTATACCTCCGACGAAAAAATAATCAAATTTTAATAATTGAATGATTGTTTGATAACTTCAAGGAAAGGACAGAAAAATGAAGAAAAGCGTAAAAATCGGTGCAATAGCTCTCACCTCACTTGTGCTTCTTTGCTCCTGCAGTGAAAAGCCCAACGAAGGAACATCGGAAAACTACACGGTTGCAAGTGTTGAAGTGGGCGACAACAAATCCACCGAAAACGAATATGTCGGCTACACCTTCGAATTTCCCAAGGAATGGTCGGTTATCCGCAACGACGGAATGATAAGCGTTCAGTCGGACGAGCAGAATCCCGACGAGCGCGTAACCATCTCCTGCACAAGCTTTGACAGCCGTGACCCGCAGATGGCGGTGCTTACCTACTGGGACGGCGACGGCACGGAGGAAAATCCCGGATATTACAAGCAGATGCAGGACACAATAGGAGGAGATTTTGTCGAATTCTCCCGCGAGGAATTAAAGCTCGGAAGCACGGAAGCACCCGCTCTCCGCGTTGTTTACGGAGCGAAAATCGCAGACAAGACCTATCAGTTCTCGCAGGTGGTTTCCATCGTTGAGGGAACGGTTTACACCTTCACCTACACCGCACTTCCGCAAAGCTACGACAAGTGGGAGAGCGCACTTATCCACGCCGTTACATCCTTCAAGCTCAAGTAAGAGTAAAACGGCAGAACATTCAATACACAATCCAAGGAGACCTTTATATAATGTCAATCATAACAAAATTATTCGGCACAAGAAGCGAGCGTGAAGTAAAAAAGCTCGAAAAGATTGTTGAGCAGATAGATGCTCTCGAAGGAAAATACAAGGCTATGAGCGAGGCGGAGCTTCAGAATACAACTGTTGTTCTTCGCGCGCGACTTGCAAACGGTGAAACACTCGACGACCTTCTCCCCGATGCATATGCGGCGGTGCGTGAGGCTTCCTCGAGAGTACTCAAGAAGCGTCACTACAAGGTTCAGCTTATAGGCGGTATCATTCTTCATCAGGGAAGAATCGCGGAAATGAAGACCGGTGAAGGTAAGACTCTTATGGCTACCCTTCCCTGCTACCTTAATGCACTTACCGGCAAGGGCGTTCATGTTGTAACGGTTAACGACTACCTTGCAAAGCGAGACAGCGAATGGATGGGTAAGGTTTACAACTACCTCGGTATGACTGTAGGTCTTATCGTTCACGAAAAGACAAGCGAGGAAAGAAAGGAAGCCTACAACGCAGACATCACCTACGGCACAAACAACGAGCTCGGCTTTGATTATCTGCGTGACAATATGGCAACATCAAAGGCAGGTCTTGTTCAGAGAGAGCACAACTTTGCCATTGTCGATGAGGTTGACTCCATTCTTATTGACGAGGCGAGAACTCCTCTTATCATTTCCGGCCCCGGTGACAAGTCCACAGAGCTTTACGTTATTGCGGACAAGTTCGCAAAGACACTTTCCTGCAAGAGAATCAAGGAAATGGACAACAAGGCTGACAACGACAACATCGGCGGCGACTATGTTGTTGACGAAAAGGCAAAGACCGTTGTTCTCACAGCAGACGGTATCAGAAAGGCGGAAAGCTACTTCCATGTAACAAACCTTTCCGACCCCGAAAACGCAACTCTTCAGCACCACATAAATCAGGCCATCCGTGCACACGGCATTATGCAAAACGAGGTTGACTACACAATCAAGGACGGCGAGGTTATGATTGTCGACCAGTTCACGGGACGTATTATGCCCGGCAGACGCTATTCCAATGGTCTTCATCAGGCAATTGAAGCAAAGGAAGGCGTAAAGATTCAGAACGAGTCCAAGACTCTTGCTACCATCACATTCCAGAACTTCTTCAGAATATACAACAAGCTTTCCGGTATGACGGGTACCGCTCTTACCGAGGAGGACGAATTCCGTGAAATCTACGCACTTGACGTAGTTGAGGTTCCCACCAACAGACCTCTTGCAAGAAAGGACTGCAACGACGAGGTTTACAAGACGGTCAACGAAAAGTATACCGCGGTTATCAATCAGATTATAGAATGCCACAAGAAGGGGCAGCCCGTGCTTGTAGGTACGGTTTCCATTGACAAGTCCGAATATGTTTCCGCACTTCTTAAGAAGAACGGCGTTCCTCACAATGTTCTTAATGCGAAGTACCACGAAAAGGAAGCGGAAATCGTAGCGCAGGCAGGTAAGCTCGGTGCGGTTACAATCGCCACAAACATGGCGGGCCGTGGTACGGACATTATGCTCGGCGGTAACCCCGAATTTATGGCAAAGAACGAAATGAGAAAGCACGGCAGAACAGACGAAGAAATCAGCCTTGCAACAAGCTACTTTGCAACAGAGGATGAGGAAATCTTAAAGCTCCGTCAGGAATTCAACACCTACGAGGACAAGTTCAAGGCGGAAATCGAGCCCGAGGCGGAAAAGGTTCGTGAGGCGGGCGGTCTTTACATTATCGGTACGGAAAGACACGACTCAAGACGAATTGACAATCAGCTTCGAGGCCGTGCGGGACGTCAGGGTGATCCCGGATGCTCCAAGTTCTATCTCTCACTTCAGGATGACCTTATGCGTCTTTTCGGCGGTCAGAAGATGGAGCAGATTTTCGAAAACTTCAAGCTTCCCGAGGGCGAGGCAATCAATGCAAGCATTCTTTCGGGCGGTATCGAAAGAGCTCAGAAGACAAGAGAAGGTATGCACTTCAACAGCCGTAAGACGGTGCTTCAGTACGATGATGTTATGAACGTTCAGCGTCAGATTATCTACAAGCAGCGTCAGGATGTGCTTCACGGTGTGGATATCCATGCGACAATCGTTGCTATGGTTAAGGATACTGTTAACACGGCGGTTGACTCCTTTGTTTCAAGCGAAATCCCCGAGGACTGGAACCTCGATGCACTCAGAGGCTACTTCTTCAATGTGCTTACAACAGACGAGGATTTCAGATATACAACAGATGAGCTCAATGCCCAGAACACGGAAAAAATCCGTGAGATGCTTCTTGACAGAGCAATGACAAAGCTTGAGGAAAAGGCTCAGGACTTCGGCAGCGAGGACTTCGGCAGAATTGAAAGAGCCGTTCTTCTCCGCAATGTTGACAACAACTGGATTGACCACATCGATGCTATGGACGACCTCAAGGACGGTATTTCGCTCCGCTCCTACGGCTCGAAGGATCCCCTTAACGAGTACAGACTCGAGGGTGCGGATATGTTCGACGAGATGATTGCGACAATCAAGGAGGGCACAACAAAGATGATTCTTTCCGTTGTTCCCACATCCAAGATCGAGCAGAAGGATGTTTCCAAGGGTGCAACCGAAAAGAGAGTTGCTGTTCCCACAGCATCAGACAGTCCCTACGGCAAGGCGGCAAAGCCCGACACGGAAACAAAGAAGCCCGTAGTTCTCAAGGCATCCGAAAAGATAGGCAGAAACGATCCCTGTCCCTGCGGAAGCGGCAAGAAATACAAAAAGTGCTGCGGTGCGGCAAACGCCGAGGGCGCAGACGAGGGCGAAGAATAATTCGCTGACGGCTTTTTCGAAAAATAAACATTAACCACAAAATGCGCTTTCGGACAAACGGAGGCGCATTATGACAATCTGCGGTAAAAAGAACATTCAATCCGCAGAACGAAAGGACTATCATGGGCTTCGGACTTATATGTGCGGGTTATTCGACACTGATTTTTCTGCGTCTTGTACCCGTTGAAATAATAGGCTTCTTTTTCATACTCAAGGGACTTAAAAAGCTTTCGCCCTTCAATCGCTATTTCCAATATGCTAAGATGTCTGTATACCCTATTCTGCTGTTTTCTCTGGCGGATGTGGTATTCCGGATTCTTAACTTTTACAAAATAGCAACGGGCGATTTTGTCGTGGATATTTTCACTTATATGCACAGACTTGTTCTGCTTCCCTTCTACATAACGCTGTTTTATGCGCTTCGTACCATTTCCGATTCTCTCGGCTTTACAAAGGGCGTAAAGAGAGCAACGCTCGGACTTTCATCGGTGCTTGTATACTATCTTGTTTTTGTAATCGCAAAGCTTGATATCGCTTCGATTTCGCAGTATATGAAGGCGGCGGAAACGGTGCTTTACCTTGTTCTCTTCTTTGTAACCGAGCTTGCTGTGGGATGCTGTTTCAGAGCCATCACCACCGACGAGGCGGAGCAAAAGGAGGAGGAAAAGCTTCAAAAATTCGAGCAGACCTTCGGCAAAAACAGAGGCAAAGGCACAAAAAAGAAGAAATAATTCCAAAAGCAATATTTTCTGAAAGGAAACACATATGGGTATACTATGTATTTTTATAGGAATTCTGTTCTTTATGAATCCCTTTTTCCGTATGCTCGACTTTATGCCCGACCTTATCGGGTGCATACTTATCATAATCGGTACGACAAAGCTTTCCTATATTGACCACAGAATAGACACTGCAAGAAGGCTTACAAAGTATTATGCGGGCGTTTCCGCACTTAAAATTCCGCTTTCCCTTTATTTTGCGGTATACGAAAAGGGATATCTTCTCCCCGGCACGTTTGCTTTTTCCGTGCTTGAGGCGATGCTGATGATAGGAATATTCACCTCGCTCTTCGGCGGTCTTGAGTACATTACCGCAAGAGAGAATCTTGAAAAGAGACACCTTAAGAATGCGGAAAACGCTTCCGTTATATGCTTTATATTCGCCATTGCAAGGGCGGTGATGTCCTTTGTCCCCGAGCTTTTCTCGTTAGGTGCGCAGAAGGACAGCTTCGACTACGACTTTTACCCGACACCCGATAAGAATATGGAATTTCTCAAGGTATATGCCGAGGTGCTTTTCTTTGTTATGATGCTGATTTTCGGCATATACTTTGCGGTTATCTGCGGTAAATACTTTATAAAGCTTGTGAGGGACAGAGAGCTGACATCCGCATTGGTTAAAAGATATAATGAATATATCTCCGAAAACATTGAAGAAGTAGACCGCAGGCGTATGATTTTTGCGCTGTCCTTATTCTTCGTTGCAATTCTTTTCCTCTTCAATCAGATACTTGACTACGTCAACATAATCCCCAACACGCTGGCATATATTGCCCTTTTTGCGGGGATGGTTTATCTTATAATAAGATTCGGATGCAAGGTGTTGAAAAAGCTTCTTCCCTTGTTTATCCCGCTCACGGCACTTTCGGTATATAACAACGTGATTCAGTACAGACTTCTTTCCGCAACGGAAATCAACTTTTTCTATGAAAAGATGTATGTAAGAGAGGTTCCGAAGCTTCTTCAGACAACCGATTCTCTTCCGGGGCTGATACTTCCGATAATTATCGAATATGCCGTACTCGCAATCATATGCGGTATTGTGATAAAGACTCTTACCGAGCTTCCCTTCCTTTCGGACAGAGACACGGTGAGCATTTATCAGATACTTTTCTCTCTTTCGGGAGTTGTATATTTTGCAAGCAGTGCCTACGAATATTTCGGTCAGTTTATCCGTACTGCCTTCACATACAGGGCGGGAAGCCTTGAGGTTTATGTAAAGTACGATTCGTTGCAGTCTCTTGCGGAATGGACAAGCCTTATATCCTTTATACTGCTTCTTGTTTTCGCATACAAATTCGGTGCGGATATAATAAGCAGAGTGGGTTCGGAGTCCACGGAAAACGAATAAAAAATCCAAGCCGTCGGAATTTGTCGACGGCTTTGCTTTGCTCTTTTTTAAATATTTTGCTTCTTGTATTGACTTTTGGGGATGGATGTGATATAATACTTTCGTTGTTGGCTCCCATAGTTAAATGGATATAACAAGCCCCTCCTAAGGGCTAGTTATGGGTTCGATTCCCGTTGGGAGTGCCAGAAAAAAGACTATTCGGAAGAATAGTCTTTTTTTAACGAAATAAACCCCTGCGGGATTTGTGAAATGCACTTCGTGCGTGAAATACGCCTTCGGCGTGTGAAATGCCCTTGCGGGCGCGAGGGGGGATTTCATTTCACATTCGGTGTATCCGAATATTTCAATAAAAGCAAAATGCATACCGCCATATAAAGACGGTATGCATAATTTTTTTACTTAACAATAAGTGTAACGGGAAGATATCTCGGAATTCTTGCCTCTGCAAGCTGAAGCTGAATCGGGAATTCGTATCTGCCCTTTGTGATGTTGTGGGGGATAAGCTTTATCTTATGTACCTCGTAATTGTTGAAGCCGTAGTCGCCGTAGAGAGAAAGCTCTCTTGAGGGACGGATTTCCCAGTCCTCGGGTGCGAAAATCTTTGCGTCAACCCAGCCGGGTCTGTTCTTCATTCTGAAGACAAGCTCAAGCTCGAGCTCTTCGCCTTCGCTGATTTCAACGCCATTCGGATAGCGGAGGAATGCATTGTAAAGACCTGTCTTTATTGTTACGCCCATAGGATTCTTGAGCTCAAGCTCGTCCTTGAAGCATCTGTGACGGCTTCCGCCGAAGCGATAGCCGATATCAAACAGGCTTTCGCCCTCATTTGCGATGATTTCTGCACCTTCAGCTCCGCCGAGATTTACGTTCTTAACCATAAATGCAGGCATAAGGTTTGTGATTCTGTCGGTAAGCTCGGTTACCGTGTCGCATATCTTGTAGAGCTCGTGTGTTCTGTCAAGAGAAAGTGTCTTGATTTCATCGCCGATGGGGTCTGTCCACTTTGCGGGAATGCCTTCGGTACCGTAGAGAATGCCCCATACCGCACCGAGTGTAGCCGCTGTACAGTCTGTGTCCTCGCCGCAGTTTACTGCTGTGCAAAGAGTCTTGCCGAAATCGCCTTCACCGTAGTACCAGCCTATCATCATAATACCGATGTTACTGGGAGCGTCAAAGCCCTCGGGTCCTCTCGGTACTACGTCCTCGGGAGCGATATCATCCTTTTCTGCGTGTGAGAATGCACCGGGTACTTCGGAAAGAACGCATACTCTTGCTTCTCTCCAGGTCTTGCCCTCTGCCTTGCATCTCTGAACGATTCTGATTGCTCTTGCAACGGCACAGTCCTCGGGAATATATGAAAGAGCGATGTTTATAAGCTTTTCGAAATCCTTTTCAACAAAAGCCGCAGACTGGAGAGCCGCTGTGAAAATTTCTGCGTATACGCCTTCATCTGCGTGGTCAACGCTTGCGTCCTCGTATGCATACTTTACAGCAAGATCGGGGCGACCGGGGCAAAGACAAGCCCAGATTTCACTTCTGATCCAAGCGCCGTTGGAATCCTTGAAGTAGTTCTTGTATGCACCCGAAATCGGAGGAACAAGTCCCGCACGCATATTAACCTTACCGATACCGTATTCAGCCCAGTGAGCAACAACCTTATATGCCCAATATTCCGCAAGAATTGTGGAGTTTACCGCGGGACCGAATCTTTCAGCGGCGAGAAGCCATACAAGCTGAAGGTCGAGGTCGTCGTTGGGAAGAACGCCCTTCTTGAGGTCGTGTGTGTAGAAATCAACGTTGTTGATGCCGGTTACGCCCTCAAAGGGAGCACCAACCGTACCGCCCACGTTCTTTCCGAGAAAGCAGGCTTTTACTTTGTCATAGTACTCGTCAAACTTGATAATCATTTTGCTTTTCCTTTCGTTGTTTATTTGAAATTTTATATTACTGTTTTGTGCTGTATATTTGTTATTATATCACGATTTTTCTTGATTGTCGTTCTGTTTTGTGATATTTTTAGTTCGGTATTGTGATATTTCGTTGAGTTTCCCAAGGGATTTTATGTTTTGAATCAAAATAAAAATCCCCCTTGCAAAATCGGTTTATTTGTGATATAATAATTAAGTTATGAAATTCACCCGAAAGGAAATCCAAATGCTAAATAAATTCATCGGCGACAAAGCATTCTACAGACGCGTCTTTCTTGTCACAATGCCGATTCTCATTCAGAATATAATCACCAACTTCGTAAGCCTTATAGACAACATTATGGTAGGTCAGATAGGCACAGAGCAGATGACGGGCGTTGCGGTTGTAAATCAGCTTATGTTCGTGTTCAACGTCTGCATATTCGGCGGTATCTCGGGACCGGGTATTTTTACGGCTCAGTACTACGGCAAGAACGACACGAAGGGTGTACGCGATACCTTCCGCTTCAAGCTTATAATAGTTACTCTTATGACGCTTATCGGAGTATTTCTCTGCACGGTCTGTCGCGATCCGCTTATCTCCCTTTTCCTTCACGAGGGTGAGGAGGGACTTGACATTGCGAAGACACTCGGCTACGGCAGACAGTACATAGAAATAATGGTTTGGCAGCTTCTTCCCTTTGCTCTGATGCAGGCATATGCGGGTACGCTCCGTGAGACGGGAAATACGGTTACTCCCATGATTTCCGGTGTTGTTGCGGTTGTGACAAACACATTCCTGAACTATGTTCTTATCTTCGGAAAATTCGGTGCTCCCGTGCTCGGAATAAGAGGTGCGGCGATTGCTACCGTTATTGCAAGATTCGTTGAGTGCTTTATCGTTATGATTTCCACCCACGCAAGGAAGGATAATTACCCCTTTATAAAGGGTGCGTATCGCTCCTTCAGAATCCCCGGAGGACTTGTTACGGACATCATCAAAAAGGGCTTCCCGCTTATGACCAACGAGATTCTCTGGTCGCTGGGTATGGCTACTCTTGTGCAGTGCTACTCTGTAAGAGGCATTGAGGTTGTTTCGGCTTACAACATAAGCTCCACCGTTTCAAATCTGTTCCACTGTGCGTTTTTCTCCTTCGGTACTACCATTTCCATTATAATAGGACATCTTCTCGGCTCGGGCGAGCTTAAAAAGGCAAAGGAGGACTGCACGAGGATTCTTGCTCTTGTGGTTTCGATATGCGTTGTTATGGGTGCTGTTATGGCTCTGCTTGCCCCCGCAATTCCCGATGTATACAACACTCAGCAGTCGGTAAAGGATCTTGCCTGCGAATTCCTCATTATAAGTGCGATTGTTATGCCGATTCACGGATATACTCACGCGGCGTACTTTACTCTTCGCTCGGGCGGTAAGACCATTGTCACATTCCTTTTCGACAGCGTATTTATGTGGGTGCTGACAATCCCCTGCGCATTTGTGCTCTCACGGTTTACAAGCTTCCCCATAATTCCCATTTTCCTTGCGATTCAGGGACTTGACCTTGCAAAGTGTATTCTCGGCTTTGTGCTTGTAAAGAAGGGAATCTGGCTTAACAATCTTGTAGGCGAGGACAAATAAAATCAAGGACGGTGCAATCTGTGCCGTCCTTTTGCTTTCCGTGGCGGAATCTGTTTACCGTATTCATAAGATTTATTTACTTTTTGATGTTATAATGATGCTGTAGAAAGCCCCATAATATTTTATTTATCGGAGGAACACAAAATGAAAAAATACGAGCTTCTCGTTCTCGGCGGAGGCTTTGCGGGTGTTGCCGCAGCAATATGTGCCGCACGCAGAGGAGTTAAAACAATAATAGTTGACAAATCCGGATATCTCGGAGGCTCGGCAACAAACTGCCTTGTTTTCCCCTTTATGCCCAACAAGACGAAGGTGGACGGCGAAGTAAAGCAGCTCTCTCAGGGACTTATTGACGAAATCCGTGACGAGCTTGAAAAGCTTATTCCCAACCGTGAGAATCACCGTGACCATTTCCACGACGAATACTTGAAGCTCGTTCTTGACAGAATGGCTGTAAAGGCGGGCGTTGACATACTTTATCACGCACTTCTTTCCGAGGTAAAAACTGAGGATGGAAAGCTTAAGTCTGTTGTATTTGCCGTAAAGGGCGGCAGTGTTGAAATCGCGGCGGATTACTTTGTTGACGCTTCGGGCGATGCGGATATGGCGTATATGTGCGGCTGTCCCACAAGACTCGGAAGAGACGGAGACAATCTCTGTCAGCCTATGACAACCTGCTTCAGAGTTATGAACGTTGACTTCAAGACCTTCTATGAGGAAAAGAACACAAGGCTCAACGAAATCTACAAGGAAAAGCAGGCGTGCGGTGAAATCACCAACCCCAGAGAAAACATTCTTGTGTTCAAGTATATCATCGGAAATGTGCTTCATTTCAACACCACAAGAGTAATAAAGCTCAACCCCACAGACCCCTTTGACGTTACAAAGGCGGAAATGATTGCCCGCGAGCAGGTCTTTGAAATGATGGACTTCCTCAAGAAGAATTCGGAAGCCTTCAAGGATGCACAGCTTATAAATATTGCCTCGGAAATCGGTGTGCGTGAGAGCAGAATGATTATCGGTGAGTATGTTCTCACGGGTAAGGACCTTGTGGATTGCAGAGTATTCGAGGACTCCATTGCTCTCGGAAACTACGATATCGATATTCACAATCCTTCGGGCACGGGCACAAGCCACTACTATTTCCCCGAGGGACAGTACTACACCATCCCCTACCGTACTCTTATTCCCAAGGGAATTTCCAATATGCTTGTTGCGGGAAGATGCGTTTCCTGCGACCACGAGGCTCAGGCTTCCATCCGTATTATGCCCATTGTATGTACTCTGGGTGAGGCGGCGGGCGTTGCGGTTTCCGTTGCAAAGGATTCGGGCACCTGCGAAATGACAAAGGTTGATGTTCCCGAGCTTCAGAAGAGACTTCTTGAAAACGGTGCGGTTATAAAATAAAATACTTACCGAAGAATACCCGATGTAGTTATATATCGGGTATTTTTATTTTTATGTTAACCAAATATCCATTGCATTTTCCAAAATAAAAGTGTATAATTGTTTTATCTATAGAAAAAGGAGCCGACAAATGAACAACAACGGCAACACAAACAGCCGTGACAGAAGTCGCAGTATTGTAACTCCCGCCCAGCGAAAAGCCGAGCAGGAGAAAAAGGCGGCGGAGGCGGCAAGAAAATCCGCACAGTCACAGCCGAAAAGCGCAACTCCCACGCCCAAGGCTCAGAGCGGTGTAAGAACTGCCGAGGACAGAAGGCGCGATATAGAAAGACGAAGAAACGGAGCGGACAGTGTAAGCGTCGCCAAGGTCAAGAGTACAGCTCCCGCAAGGGGTCAGGCAAGGCAAGCGCAAAAACCTCAGGCTCAGCCGAAATCACAGACTCAGCCCCACACATCACAGAGCAATTCCGCAGAGGCACAGCTGAGGCTTCAGCAGGAAAAGCTCCGCGAACAGCAAAAGCAGATAGAGGAGCTTCAGAATCAGATACGCGAGAAAAACGAAAAGCCCGCAAAGAGCTCCAAAATCCGTGAGCTTGAGAGAAAAATCAAGCACCAGAAGCTGATAAACGAGGCATATATCGATGCCGCGCAAAAGGACAAGGAAAAGAAGGAGGGCGACGGCAAAAGCATGAGAATAGCGACCATTGCAATAGTGTTCCTGCTTGTCATTGCGAATATAATTGCTTTTTCAAAAATCACGACGAGAACGATACCGCAGGCACCCCTCAATCCCGTTGATACGGTTGGGGATACACAGAGTCCCGAATCCGAGGAGGGCATTCTCCCCGAGGAGGAAATTCCCGTAATCGACACAAAGACGGAGGTTGTGTCCGTGCCGTCCGCAGACTATCAGCTCGGTACGGTTACACTTATAAACAGCGATTATGAGTTCAACTTCAGCAACACGGGCTCGGATATCACAAACGGCGAGCTTGTGGTGGTTGCGGCAAAAATTCAGAACAGAACCTTCAAGGCGGCGGACTACAAGATTTATCTCTGTGCAGAGGTTGTGGACAAGCTCAACGAAATGATGGCTGACTTTTACGCCTACAGCGGAAAAACGGATGTTATGGTTAACACTGCACACCGTTCACTTGAGCAGCAGAAGGCAATTTTCGATGCGAAGGTAGAACAGCTCGGCCCCGACCAGCAGATAGCACAGACTCCCGGCAAGAGTGAGCATCACACGGGCTACGCCTTTGACCTTGCCATCTATCCCGCAAACGCAAACGGAAGCACATTTATAAATGCAGAGCCATACACCTGGATATACGAAAACTGTCACAAGTACGGCTTTATACTCCGTTATCCCGAGGGAAAGACGGCAATCACGGGAATCGCTCCCGAGAGCTGGCACTTCAGATATGTGGGTGTCCCCCACTCAACCTATATGTTCTCCAAGAACAAAACTCTTGAGGAATATATGACGGATATTTCCATTTACTCGGACGGTATTCCTCTGAGCATTGAGGTTTCCGAAACGGAAAGCTACAGCGTTTTCCACGTTGAAAAGAGCGAGAGCGCAAGAACGGAATTCAGAATTCCGAAGAACACGGAATACAAAATCAGCGGTAACAATGTTGACGGCTTTATCGTATGGTACAACAACAACGACGTCGGCAAGAAGGGTACTGCGACACAGCAGGAAGCAACAGAAACGGACTCGCAATTGTCCGTAACGGAATAATTATAAGGAGATAAAAAATGAACACAACAAAAAGATATGAGGTAGCGGTATGCGGCGGCGGTGTCGCAGGTGCTGCGGCGGCAATCGAGGCCGCAAGAGCAGGCAAGAAAACAGTACTTATTGAAAAGGCAACACAGCTCGGCGGTCTTGCGACTATCGGACTTATCAACTTTTTCGTTCCCATGTGTAACGGCAGAGGTGTACAGATTATAAAGGGTATGGCGGACGAGTTCCTTCGTCTTTCCATAAAGTACGGCTTTGATACACTTCCCAATGACTGGCAGAACGGTGAGCCCGGTCAGGGTAACACACAGCAGAGACTTATTTCCAAGTACTCCGCTCCCATTTTCTCACTTGTACTCTGCAAGGAGCTTTCCGACCTCGGTGTTGATATTCTCTTTGACACGGTTATCACGGGCGTTAACACAACAAACGGACATATTGACTCCATCAACATTTTCAACAAGTCCGGCAACACACTTCTCGAGGCGGATGTATTTGTTGATGCAACGGGCGACTCCGATGTAATCTATATGGCAGGTGCACCTACGGTAACAGGCTCAAACTACCACACATACATCGTATTCCGTGCGACTCTTGAAAGCTGTAAGAACGCTTACGAGAGCGGTGACATCGGAAAGCTTACAACCAATATGCACGGCGGACTTTCCAACCTTTACGGCAAGGGACATCCCGAGGGAATGCCCTACTGGGACGGCACCGACGGCGACCAGGTTGCAAAGTATCTTACGGTAAATCAGCTTGAGGTATTTGACAAAATCAAGGACGAGGACAGAAAGTCCAGAGACATCACACTTCTCCCCATTATGCCTCAGTTCAGAACAACAAGACATCTTGACGGTAACTACACTCTTGATGAAAAGGATGCATACAAGCACTTTGACGATTCCGTATGTGCAATCTGCGACTTTGAACGCCGTGATTTCCTTTACGAGGTTCCCTACAACACAATGGTAAAGGACGGCTTTGACAATCTTCTTGCGGCGGGCAGATGTGCCAGTGCAAGAGGCTGGGCGTGGGATGTAATCAGAGTTATTCCTCCCGCAATCCTTATCGGTCAGGCGGCAGGTGCGGCGGCAATTCAGGCAATTGACAAGAAGTGCTCCGTGCTTGACATTGATATTCCCGAGCTTCAGGCAAAGCTTGAAGGTGAAAATGTTATGATTCACTTTGATGACAGCCTTGTTCCCGAAAACACAGATAAT
>JAFYPA010000050.1 GCA_017560085.1 Clostridia bacterium | reverse complement strand
GAATTCGCTGCCCTCAACAACTACGGGACGGCGTCTTCCCTTCTCGTCGGGCTCGCCAAGCTCCATCTTGACGCAGGTCATGCCTGTAACACATCCGTTCTTGGGATCTCTTGCATCATCGGGATTGTTGTAGCCGAGAATTTCCGTGGGATTGCAAAGAATCATAAATTCAATGCCCTCCTCGATTGCGTGCTCGACCTCCTCGTGTCTTGCGGGAAGCTCCTCCATAGAGCGACGGTATACGATGTATACCTTCTCCGCACCGAGTCTGAGAGCCGTTCTTGCGGCGTCCATAGCAACGTTACCGCCACCGACAACCGCAACACATCCGCCCTTCATAATGGGGGTTTCGGGATTGTCAAGATAGGACTTCATAAGATTGCTTCTTGTAAGGAATTCGTTTGCGGAATATACACCGCAAAGAGCCTCACCGGGAATACCCATAAAGTTGGGAAGTCCCGCTCCCGAGCCAACGAATACAGCCTCATAGCCCATACCGAAAAGCTCGTCTATGGTAAGAGTTTTACCTATAACAACGTTTGTTTCTATCTTTACACCGAGCTTCTTTAGTGTGTCAACCTCTTTAGCAACAATAGCCTTGGGAAGACGGAATTCGGGAATGCCGTAAACAAGTACGCCGCCCGCCGTGTGAAGTGCTTCAAACACGGTAACCTCAAAGCCGCTCTTTGCAAGGTCGCCCGCGCAGGTAAGTCCCGAAGGGCCCGAGCCTACTATAGCCACCCTGTGTCCGTTGCCCTCGGGCTTTGCGGGAGCCTCTGTGCAGTAGGTGTTGTGCCAGTCCGCAACGAATCTTTCAAGTCTGCCGATGCCGACAGATTCACCCTTGAGACCTCTTACGCACTTGCATTCGCACTGTGATTCCTGAGGACATACTCTTCCGCAAACCGCGGGGAGGGAGGAGGATTTTGTAATTATCTGATAAGCACCCTCAAAGTCGCCTTCCTTGATTTTTGCGATAAATTCGGGGATGTGTATTTTTACGGGACAGCCCTCAACGCAGGGCATATTCTTACAGTTAAGACATCTGTTAGCCTCGTCTATTGCCTGCTCCTCGGTATAGCCGAGAGCAACCTCGCTGAAGTTTCTTGCACGCACCTTTGCATCCTGAGTGGGCATTTCGTTTCTTACGGGGCTCATATTTGCTTTAGCCATCTTACTGTACCTCCTTCGAAAAGAGATTGCAGGTTTCCTCGTGCTTGTGACGCTCAAAGGCACCGTACATTCTGCCTCTTGCCATAGCCTCGTCAAAGTCGATTTCATAGCCGTTGAAGTCGGGACCGTCAACGCAGGCGAACTTTGTTACCTTCTTGCCGTCAATGTTAAGAGTAAGTCTGCATCCGCCACACATACCCGTGCCGTCAATCATAATGGGGTTCATGGAAGCGGTAACGGGAGTGCCGAAGGGCTTTGCTGTTGCAACAACGAATTTCATCATAATAAGCGGACCTATTGTGATAATCATATCGAATTTTTCACCGCTCTCAAGCATTTCACGAAGGGGCATTGTAACGTTGCCCTTTTCACCGTAAGAGCCGTCGTCCGTCATAATGCGAAGAGTGTCGGAGCAAGCCTTGAATTCGTCCTCAAGAATAAGTAAATCCTTGTTTCTGAAGCCGATAATGCTTGTAACGTCAGCACCCATTTCGTGAAGAGCCTCTGCAATAGGCATAGCAATGGCACATCCCACGCCTCCGCCTACGATACAAACCTTGCGAAGACCGTCAAGATGTGTAGCCACACCCAGCGGACCTACGAAGTCGCAGATGTAATCTCCCGCATTCTTATGGGAAAGCTTTTCCGTTGTAGAGCCGACAATCTGATATATAATTTTAACGGTACCCTTATCCTTGTCCGTACCCGCAACGGTAAGCGGAATACGCTCGCCGTCCTCGTCAACACGAAGTATAATGAACTGTCCGGGCTTTGCCTTGTTTGCCACAAGCGGAGCTTCAATCTGAAGCTGAACTACCGTGGGGTTGAGTACCTTTTTGTCCGAAATTCTGTACATTTTTACACGCTCCATCCGAGATGATGATAGATTTTATCTCATCTTATATTGTATCATATCACAATGGTGTTGTCAATAAAGAAAAAATTTATTGGGGTTATTGCCATTGATATACAAATCGCAACGCCCGAATTTGTCGAAATGGACGAAAAAAGCTCCGCACGAAGTGTCCCGTGCGGAGCTTATGCCTTTTAGCGGTGGCTGTCTATCTTTCGATCAGACCGTATTTGATTTTGATTCGCTCAAGCTTATCAATCATACTTTCCGAAATAACCCAGAGGAAGAACGCCGTTGACAGTGCGTGAACAAGGTCGAGTGGGAAGCCCATAACATAGGCGGTGATAATCATTTCCGCGGTAATGCTCGTCTGCCACATAATAACCGAGGCGGGATTTATGATTCCGCCGTAAACAATAAGAGTTGCAAGAAATCCGAAAACGCAAAGGGATGTCTTTGTCCTTATGAAAATCCCCTTCCTGAAGAGAATTCCCGCAATAAAACCGATGATTCCGAAGGCAAACATCTGCCACGGAGTCCAGGGACCCTGACCGAAGAAGAAGTTGGAAACAAACCCCGTAACCGCCCCCACAAGGAAGCCCGCCTCACCGCCGAATGCGATGCCCGCAAGAATCACAAGCGCCGTAACGGGCTTAAAGTTAGGAAGCATAAAGAACGCCGCTCTGCCCGAAACCGCAAGGGCACACAAAACGCTTATCACTATAAGCTCCCTTGCCTTCGGCTTTCTCGACTCGAACACAAGAGCGAAGGGAATCATAGTCTCAAGCATAATCAGAATGCTTATAATATAGTACCGTCTGTCCCCGAAAAATCGGATTCCCGTATATATCGTAAGCGGTATGAGGATAAGTATAATGAGAGCTGCAAAAAGAGTTCTTCTGGTAAGCTTACCGTCCGATTTCGGAATCTGCATAGCCTCTATACCGATTTTCTTCTGCGGAAAAAAGCAAAGAAAGCAGGCTGCCGCCTCAATTACGGCGGCTATCTGCAACGCATCAACGCCGAGAAGCTTTATTTTCTCAAAGCCGAAAAGGTCAAAATCCGATGTGTATGCAACCGTCGTCAGAGCAAAAAGCAGAGCGAATACACATCCCGGTATAATCCGTGAAAGGGGAAGCCCTTTTGCTTTTTTCTCCTGCTTTTTTTCACCGTACGAAGGCATTTTCGGCTCGGTTACACGGGTTCTTTTCTCCCTCGTCGGAGCCTTTCCGCCACAGGCAAGGATTACATCCGTCGCAAGCACCGCATCGGGAAGCATAGTTCTTGCCATACGGTTGGCGCTTGTTGTGTAGAAGCTCTTGCCCCTGAAGAATTCCCTCGGAGTGTCAACAGAGGTTATTCCGCCGTCAAAGACAAGGGCGCATCTGTCGGCATATTCCGCACAGAATTCTATGTCGTGGGATATCATAAGCACGGTAACACCGTTTTGACGAAGGTCGCAAAGAATATCCGCAAATTCCTCCTTGAAATGAGCGTCCATACCCTTTGTAGGCTCGTCCAGAAGCAGTATTTCGGGATTCGTCAGAAGGATTTTCGCAAGCGCCGCTCTCTGCTGCTCACCGCCCGATAAATCATAAGGGTGACTGTCAAGAAGCGACTCTATTCTGCAAAGAGAGGCAATGCTCTGCACCGCATTTTCCTTTTCCTCGGCGGAAAGCTTTTTGTCGGACAGCATCTCAAGTAAATCAAGGTAAACCGTCTTTTTCACAAACACACTCTGCGGATTCTGCGGAAGCACGCCAAGAATACCGTCGTAAGGATTTGCGATTCTCGAAAAGCTGCGTCCCTTTATTTTAACCTCACCTCTGTAAGGCTTGTTAAGACCGGATATCAGCGAAAGAGCCGTGGTCTTGCCCGTGCCGTTTCCGCCCATAAGACAGAAAAGCTCGCCCTTGTACACCTTAAGACTCATGCCCTTTACAATGTCGGGAAGCTCCTTTGCGTATCTGAAATATGCATCCGTTACTTCGATAACTACTTCCCCGTTGCTTTTCGCTTCCGTGCTCTTCGGAAAAGCATTCGGACTAAGTGTGTTATTCCTTGCATATTCCTCAAGCCAGCCTCTGCCGTCTCTGACGGTCAAGGGGCAGGGAAGAGTGTTGTCCACCGCACTGTGGATTCTTATGGGTGTGGGGAGTGCACGGTACATATCGTGATTTGACGAAATGAGAATTTTGCCTACAGCCTCGGGCTCCTCGTCGGCGATGATTCTGCCGCCGTCCATAACGATAACCCTGTCCGCAAGCGGGAATGCCTCCTCCGTGCGGTGCTCGGAAAGAATAACGGTAGTGCCGAGCTCACGGTTGATTTTTTCAAGTGTCTTTAAAAATTCTCCCGCAGCAATGGGGTCAAGCTGACTTGTCGGCTCGTCAAGAATAAGCACCGACGGCTGCATTGCCATCACCGAGGCAAGGTTGAGAAGCTGCTTCTGACCGCCCGAAAGCTCGGTTACATTCTTGTAAAACCAGGTCTGAATGCCGAAGAAGGACGCCATCTCGGAAACCCTCGCACGGATTTCGTTTTGCCCCATACCGAGGCTCTCAAGCCCGAAGGCAAGCTCGTGCCAGACCTTGTCCGTGACAATCTGGTTGTCGGGATTCTGCATTACAAAGCCGATTCCCGATGCCTGCTCGCGTGTGTCGTATTCCTCAAGGGGCTTGCCACCGAAAAGGATACTGCCCTCCCTTTGCCCGAAGGGTGAGAGAGAGGACTTGAGAAGCCTCAGAAGGGTGGTTTTTCCGCAGCCCGACCTTCCGCAGACAAGCAGGAATTCGCCCCGCTCTACCGTAAGGCTTATGCCGTCAAGCACCTTATCCGTTCTTCCGGGATAAGTAAAGCTTAAATTTTCGATCTTAAAGCTTTCCATTTTCTCACCTCCCAAAGCTCAATAATTACAGGACATATGCAAAGTAAAATATACGCGACAAATACGGTAATACCGTAAACCGAAATATCCGACAGAGCAAGCCTCGGGAAAAATCCGATGTGCGTCTTGCCGAGTATTCCTCCGATAAGTGTGTAAATTCCGAGAGCGAGGATACATACAAGTGCCTTTGCATCCCGCTTGTCAAAGGTAAAAATCGAGTACGCCGTCCTGCCCTTTGCTCCGTATCCGCGGGACTTCATGCTGTCTGCGGTTTCGATGGCATTTTCAAGCGACCAGGTTGTCATAACCGACAGAATCCCAAGTCCGTTTTTCGCACGCCTCAGAATGCTTCCGTGTGTTATATCCCGTCCCATACAGCGCTGTGCATTGACAACAACCCGAAGCTGTGCGGCAAACCTCGGTACAAACCGAAGCGTCATCGAGATTATAAGCGACAGCGACGGAATAACTCTGCCGAAAAGATAAATAAACTTGTCGCTTGTCATAACCTCGTTGTAGCAGGAAAAATGACAGATAACACTGACAATCATAAACGCCGCGCAGATGCCGTAAATCACCGACTCAAGGGTCAGCGGATTTCCGTTGGGGAAATATTCCAGAATGGTGATTCCCTCGTGATTGAAAAGAGGATTCATAACCGCAGTGATAAGAATCATCGGGAGCATATACAGAAGATTTGTCCGTACCGCTCTTTTGCCCCTGAGCGTCACCGAATACACAAATCCGCTCACAAACGAGGCCGCAAGACACACGGGATGCATAAGGAAGCATGAGAAGCCTATTACAAAAACGAAATATATAAAATTGACAATAGGGTGATAGGTTTTGAATTCGCTCATTTACTACTTCCGTTTCCGACGGAATTTTTCCGTCTGTACTATCAAAAACGCGGTAACTCGTAAAGAATTACCGCGGCAGCTTTCCCGTAGCATCACACCTTGCCGTGCACGAAAGAGCACAAAAGCAAAAGCCCCAAGGAAAATTCCGCCACCGAGGGCAGAGCTTTTATTTCGGGCAAGGTTACCTTTTCCTATGGGGAATCTCCCACGGACGGAAAAAGCATCGGAGCAGGTCTTCCGACTCGTGCATCATAGCGGCCTGCTTTGCCTTCTCGGTTTCCCAATGACCGACTTTCGTCGAAAAAACAAGCCTTTGCACATACGGCGACTGGTATCGTTGCGGGCTCTCACCGCATTCCCTTTTCACCGACCGCACCTTGACAAAGGTCCTTTGCGGTGCTGTCGACACTCTGTGTGATTGTATTTTGTTTTGTGTTTCTATATTATCACACTTTCCCGAGGAAAGCAATATATAAAACAAATATTATTTTTTAAAAAATAAACATTGTGAGCTTTTTAAAACCGCCCGAGCGCAAAATATATTTGACAAACTTCTTTTTTGGGTTTATAATCTAAATAAAAAATATATCCAAAGGAGCTCCATTATGAAAAAAAGAAAAGACAGCTTCTGGGGCATTCACTGTGACTACCACGCACAGCCGTGGATGGGAACGGTAGGCAAGACCCTTTGCGAGGATGATATACGGAAGATATGCCGTGAGCTGAAGCCCGACTTCTGGCAGATTGACTGCAAGGGTCATTTCGGATATGCAACCTATCCGACAAAGTGCGGAAACGCAATGCCCGACTTTGCCTTTGATACCCTTGAAATGTGGCGAAGAGTGACCCGTGAGGAGGGCGTTGCCCTTTATATGCACTATTCGGGCGTGTGGGACGAAAAATATTGCAGAGAGCATCCCGAGGCCCGTGCCTTGCGTTCCGACGGAAGCTATTGCCACGCAATGACCTACAGAGCAAGCAAGTATGTTGACGATTTGCTGATTCCGCAGATATGTGAGCTTGCGGAAAAATACGAGGTTGACGGAATCTGGCTTGACGGCGAATGCTGGGCAAGTGAAATCGATTACCACCCCGAAACAGTCGAGGGCTTTATCCGTGAAACGGGCATAGAGCTTCCGGACGGCGCTCCGAAAAATGTCGGCGATCCGTATTTCGAGGAGTACCGCAACTATAACAGAGAGCTGTTCAGACGGTATGTAAGACATTATGTTGATACAATCCACGAAAAATATCCCGACCTTCAGCTGACCTCAAACTGGATTTTCAGCATCCATATGCCCGAGCCCGTATCTGCAGGCGTGGACTTTTTGTCGGGGGATAATATGCCGTCCGACTCACTGTTTTCCGCAAGATACGTTTCAAGATATATGCCTCAGCAGAATATGCCCTGGGACATTATGGGTATGGGTCAGAGATACGCAAGCAAGGGCGTTGTGGAGCTTCTGCCCGAGCATCCCGTGCAGGTAATGCAGCAGGCGGCGGCAGTAATTTCGCTTGGCGGAGCATTTCAGGTCGGGCTGTCACAGCTTTTTGACGGCTCACCCAATACGGTAAATCTTCTGAGCCTTAAGGAGGTTGCCGAATTTATGAAGGCAAGAGAGCCCTTCTGCTTTAAGGGAAGGGTGATTCCGCAGGCGGCAATGCTCATTTCGACCTATGACCGCTATCTTGAATCGGACAGACTTTTTGTTCTCGGCGACATCGATTCCAAAAGAGGACTTACAGCCTTGCTTTGCGACAGCGGACAGTCCTTTGAGCTTGTTTCCGAGCATTCGATAAAGGAAAACATAAACCGCTTTGCTATGCTCGTTGTTCCCGAAACAATAAAGGAATTGCATCCCGATACCGTAAAGCTTCTTCTTGATTATGCAAGGGACGGCGGAAATCTTGTTCTTGTCGGAACGAAAACCTGCGAAATTTTCGCCTCACACGGAGCACCCTTTACGGTGGGCGAGATAGAGGACAATCTTCCCGAGGGACGCTTTCTTTGTCAGCAGAACGAGCCGAAGGATCAGCGCTTCTGGTACACCGACGGAAAAACCGTGGGCGGTGTAATGTACCCGAAAAGAATTGTTCCCACGGGAGAACACGAGGTTGTTGCGCATCTTTGCTATTCAATAAAAACGGAAAAGCATCCCTTTGCCGTAATTATGCCGTGGCACAGCGGAAAAATAGCCGCAATCGGTGCGGATCTGGGTACGGAATACAACAAATCCTCCCAGTATCTGCACAGAGACCTTATGAAGCTTATTGCAGGAAAGCTCTACACACCGCTTGCAAGAATTGAGAGATCACTCGGACATCTTGAAATCGTGTGCCTTGAAAAGAACGGCAGACTTATGCTTCAGCTCGTGAACGGCAACGGAAACCATAATAATATCAATTGCTCCACAGAGGACTTTATTCCGCCCGTCGTGGACATCCGCATATCCGTTGCAACCGATAGGGCACCCGAAAAAATTCTGTTGCAGCCCGATGGACGGGAGCTTGCGTTTGAATATAAAAACGGAAGAGCATATTTTGATATAGACAGAGTTTATATCCACAGCATCGCAGAGATTGTAAAATAAAGCTTCGGAATATAATTCAAAAACGAAAAAACAGAACAGTTGAAATAAAAATCCGCCTCGGTAAGTAAGCCCTTGCCGAGGCGGTTCCTTTTTTATTGCCGTTTCAGAAGCCTCTGAAGATGCTCCGGAAGCTCACACTCGCAGATAACCTCGTCGATTTCGGAAATGTGACAAAGATTGTGCAGATATTTTTTGCCGATTTTACTGCTGTCACAAAGAAGGATTTTCTTCTTCGCCTGCTTCATCATAGCCCTTCTCACGGCATTTTCCTCAAGGGAATTGTCGGACAGATAACCGTCATCCGAAAGACCTCTGCAGGAGAAGAAAAGCACATCCGCATTGTAGCTCTGCACCGTTCTTATACAGTCGTCACCTACATAGGAAAATGAGCCGTCCACCATTCTTCCGCCCGTGCAGATGTTGCGTATTCCCAGCTTTCCGAGATAGTAGGATGCCATAGTCCCCGAGGTTATAACCACAAGATTCTTAAGCTCCGAAATCTCGGCAATGACGTGGTACGCACTTGTTGTGCCGTCAAGCATAATTACGCTTCCGTCACTTACAAGCCTTGATGCCTTCTGTGCCATAACAGACTTTGCCGCATACTGCTCCTGCTCGCGGAAAACAAAGGGGATTTCCGTGTCTCCCGACTTTTTGACAAGGCTCACCTTGCCGTGACTTCGTATAATCTTGCCGCTGCTTTCAAGCTTTGCAAGGTCGCGTCTCATTGTGGGAAGGCTTATGTAAAGCTTCTGTGCAAGAGTGTTTACACCGCAGGACTCCTCACGGGCAAGAAGCCCGAGGATTTTCTTCTCTCTTTCGTAAAATGCCATAGCGTACTCCGTTCAGTTTGTGATTTTTGAAATCATAAAACCGCTCAAAAATATGATTGTTTTGTCAATCAAGCACCGAAATGTTGACAAAATGTGATTGCTTGTGCTATGATTATATCACAAGAAAAATAAAAAATCAATAGCGCAAGAGGTACAAAGTGAACTTCAAAAACGGAAAATGCACCTGCGGAAAAATCCATACCGCAGACGTGGACAGAATCATAACGGGCAGCGGAGCAATAAAATCCTTGCCCGAAATCATAAAGGAATACGGAATAAAAAAGCCCTTCATAATCTCCGACAAAAACACCTTCGCCGCCGCGGGAAAAAGTGTGTGCGAAATCCTTGACGGGGAAAAAATCCCATACACAAGCTTCCGCTTCGCAAAGGATAATATCGAGCCCGATGAATATTTCGTTGGCTCTGCGGTGATGCATTTTGACAGAAGCTGTGATGCCGTCATCGGTGTCGGCTCGGGCGTTATAAATGATATTTCGAAAATCGTAAGCTCGGTTGCGGGATGCAGGTATATTATCGTGGCAACCGCACCGTCAATGGACGGATATGCCTCCGCTTCCTCCTCGGTGTCAATGGACGGTCTTAAGGTGTCGTTGCCGTCAAGATGTGCGGATGTTATAATAGGTGATACGGACATTCTCGTAAACGCACCTATGAATATGCTGAAATCGGGAATAGGGGATATGCTCGCAAAATATATAAGCATATGCGAATGGAGAATCTCCGCCCTTGTAACAGGTGAATATTACTGCGAGGAAATCGCCTCCTACATAAGAGACGCCCTCAAGCGCTGTACCGACAACGCCGACGGATTTTTAAAGCGAGACAAGGCGGCTGTCGAGGCTGTTTTCGACGGACTTTGCGCAGGCGGTCTTGCGATGGCTTACGCGGGACTTTCAAGACCCGCATCGGGCGTTGAGCACTATATTTCCCACATATGGGATATGCGCGGACTTGAGTTCGGTACTCATTGCGATACCCACGGAATTCAATGTGCCGTCGGAACGCTTATCGCCGCAAGACTTTACGAGGTTATAGAATCCACAAAGCCGAATAAAGAAAAAGCACTTGAATACGCAAGGAGCTTCAGTCTTGAGGATTGGCATAACCGACTTCGTGAATTCCTCGGCTCTGCCGCAGAAACAATGATTGAGCTTGAGAAGAAGGAAAACAAATACAGCACAGAAAAGCACGAAAAGCGTCTTTCCGTAATTGTTGAGAACTGGGAAAAAATCACGGAGATAATAAACGAGGAAATCCCCACGGCCGATGACCTTGTAAAGCTTATGAACAAGCTTGAAATACCGCTTACGGCAGAGGAAATCGGAATGGATGCGGATCTGATTCCGATAACATTCAAGGCTACAAAGGATATCCGCGACAAATATGTTCTTTCAAGGCTTGCGTGGGATCTCGGAATAATTGAGGAGTTGAAAATATGAAAATACAGAATACATCAAGCTGTGATGTCCTTATAGCGGGTGCAGGTCCTGCGGGAGTCTGTGCCGCAATTGCGGCGGCAAGAAGAGGCGTAAGGGTAATCCTCGCAGAGCAGGGCGGCTTCTGCGGAGGTATGGCTACAAGAGGTCTTGTTGGTCCCTTTATGACCTGCTACGATGCCAAGGGCGAAAATATGATTATCCGCGGACTCTTTGAGGAAATCGTGGTGCGTATGGTGGAAAAGGGCTTCGCCATTCATCCGTCCGAGGTCAGAACGGGGACAGCCTTCACCTCCTGGATAAAGGTAGGCCACGACCATGTTACTCCCTTTGAGGCAGAGGGGCTGAAGCTTGTCCTTGACGAAATGCTCACCGAGGCGGGCGTTACAATGCTTTATCATACAAGCTTTACAGAGCCTGTACTTTCCGAAAACAGAATCGTCGGTGGTATCTTCCACTCAAAGTCGGGATTTGAAAGAATAGACTGCAAGGTCTTTATTGACTGTACGGGCGACGGCGATGTTGCCGCAAGAGCGGGAGTCGAATTCGAAATGGGCAACGAGGAGCTCGGTATAATCCAGCCCGCAACAATGTTCTTCCATATCTGCAATGTGGATACCGATGCCGTTGAGGCTGACATTCAGGCAAACCTCGATAACTTCTACCGTAAGGACGGCGTAAATTACCGCTCACTTCACTGGCGTGTATCCGAGGCAAGAGAAGCGGGGGACTGGACTCTCGACAGAGTAAGCATCGGGCTTTTCAGAATGCCACAAAAGGACGAATGGTGCATCAACACCTCCCGAATTATGAAGATTGACAGCACGGACAACAGAAGCCTTACCTATGCCGAAATCGAAGGAAGAAAGCAGGCAGACGAGATAATGCGCTTCTTCAGAAAATACGTTCCCGGATGTGAAAACGCAAAGCTTAAATCAACCGCATCCCACGTGGGAATCCGTGAATCAAGACACATAAAGGGCGACTACAGACTTACCGCAGAGGATTTGCTCAGCGCAACAGTACCGAGCGACAGCATCCTCATCGCCGCAAATTCCGTTGACGTTCACGGAAGATTCGGCCCCAAGAGTAACGAATATATCCCGATAGACGGCGACTACTACGGTGTTCCCTACAGATGTCTTCTTCCAAAGGGCGTAGAACAGCTTCTTGTTGCGGGAAGATGCCTTTCCGCGGACTCCACGGCGGCAGGTGCTGTAAGAGTTATGCCTCCCTGTATGGCAATGGGACAGGCGGCGGGCACAGCAGCAGCTCTTGCCGTTAAGAATAATGTAACCGTAAGAGAATGCAATATAACCGAGCTTCGTGAGGCTCTCATATCTGACGGCGTATGCCTTTAAGCGGAGGGAAAAATGAGTGTATTTAAAACAATAGAGCACAAATGCGACCTCTGTGTTGTCGGCGGAGGACTTTCGGGTACAATTGCGGCACTTACCGCCGCAAGAAAGGGCGCAAGGGTAGTGCTTATTCAGGACAGACCCGTGCTCGGCGGTAACAGCTCCTCGGAAATCCGTATGTGGGTGCGCGGTGCAAAGGGAATGTACAACAGAGAATCGGGAATCCTTGCGGAATTCGAGGAGGAAAACATCTACAGAAATCCCACTCTTTCCCCCTCACTCTGGGACAGTGTTCTTTTCGGAAAAATCAAGGAAAACCAAAATATAACCCTGCTTCTCAACAGCTCCTGCCTTGACGCACAGTGCGAAAATAACCGTATCACAAGCGTTACGGCGTGGCAGCTTACAACCTATACCTATCACAGAGTCGAGGCAAAATATTTCGCCGACTGCTCGGGCGACAGCATTCTCGCACCACTCACGGGAGCAAAGCACAGACTCGGCAGAGAAGCCAGAACCGAATTCGGTGAGGACATCGGTCCCGAATCAGCTCCCGACTGCAAAACAATGGGTATGAGCTGTCTTATTCAGGCAAGAGAAACGGAGCACTATGTAAAATATATCCCTCCGTCCTGGGCAAACACCTACGAAACGGACGAGGATTTTGCGATTATTCCCTATCTTGAGGGACAGCACTCCTCCTTCCGAGACCACAAGGTAGGCACAAGCGGATGTAACCTCTGGTGGATGGAGCTCGGCGGTGATACGGGCATCCCGATTGAAAACACCGAGGAAACAAGAGACGAGCTTATAAAGGTTGCCTTCGGAATATGGGACCACATAAAGAACAAGGGCGACCACGGCTTTGACAACTGGGAGCTTGAATGGGTAGGCTTCCTTCCCGGTAAGCGCGAGAGCAGAAGATATGTTTCCGACCACATTCTCACTCAGCGTGATATCGAGGGCGGTGGCAATTTCCCCGATGTGGTTGCATACGGAGGCTGGCCTATGGACGACCACAACCCCAAGGGAATGCTTGCAAATAAGCCGACAGACTCGCCTTCCTACTTTTTCCCCGCACCCTCGCCCTACGGAATTCCGTACAGATGCCTATATTCCGCAAATGTGGAAAACCTCTTTTTTGCGGGCAGAAACATCAGTGCAACCCACGCGGCAATAAGCTCCACAAGAGTTATGGCAACCTGCTCGCTTCTCGGTCAGGCAATGGGAAATGCGGCGGCACTGTGCGTAAAATACGGCTGTACTCCGAGGGATATTTCAAAAAATCACATTGCCGAGCTTCAGCAGGAAATTCTTTATGACGGAGTATTTCTGCCGAATGTAAAAAGAGAAATTCCGCTTCTTTCAAAGAAGGCAAGGCTGAATATCCCCGATTCCGACAGAGAAATCCTTTTTTGCGGCACGGACAGACCGAGGGAATGCGAAAACGAAAACGGTATTCTTTTAAATCCCGGTGACGATATAATCTTCACCTTTGACGAGCCGCAATCAGTCCGTGAGCTTCGGCTTCAGCTCGACCCCGATTACTCAAGGGAGTCGGTTTCGAAAAACTTCAAAATGCGTGTATTCGCACAGAGACTCCACACGGGACTCGATTTCGAGCCTATGAAAACCGCCGCAACCATAGTAAAGGAAATAACCGTTTACGGCGACGGCAAGGAAATCTTCCGTGACAGCAACAACTATTACTCCTTCCGCAGAATTCCGATAGACGGTAAATATTCGCAGATAAGGGTGGTATTCGGAAGCACCCACGGAGCGGAAAAGGTCTGCATTTTCGGATGCGATATAAGATAAATAAAAAATCCAAGGGCTGTATCGGAAATGATACAGCCCCTGCTTTATGCCATAAGACTATTTTACGGAAAATATCCGTTTGTCGAAAATCATTCGTAATCCACAACATCAACCCAGGAGAGAAGAAATTCTCTTTCCTCGGCATTGCCCTTTACAGACTGCGAAGCCGCAACAATCGGCATCCACTTCTCTACATACTGCTTTGCCGTGTCACTCATTCTGCAGAAGGTGTCAAGATATACCTTTGCACCGTCTGTATCACCCGCAAGGCAGAAAAGAAGATAGGTTCTTGCAACATCCGCAGATGCGTTACCCTGCGTTGCGTGTGCCCAGTCAAGGATATAAGGCGTTCCGTCCTCCGTGATTATAATGTTCGAGGGGTTGAAATCTCCGTGACATACCTTTGTGTGCTTGGGCATACCCTCAAGTCTTGTGTGAAGGTCGTAGCGGGTTGTCGCATCAAGGTCGGAGGCGCTGATTTTGCGGTTCATCTTGTCCTTGAGCTTTGTAAGACCGGGTGCTCTTTTGGCGTGTACCTCAAGCTGAAGCTTTACAAGAAGCTCAATGTATTCGTTCTTCTTTTCGGTGTTTTCCTCCATAAGCTGTGCAAGGGTTTTGCCCTCTACGAACTCCGTGACAATCGCGCAAATGAATTCCCCTGTACTCCGACGGTGACATTCCCGTGTGAGACTTAAAGGACTTACTGAAGGTAAGAACATCCGAATACCCGACGGAGGTTGCGATGGATGTAACGGAAATTCTGTCCAAAAGAAGAAGCTCCTTTGCTCTTTCAATGCGCAGATTCATAAGATAGCTTTGCGGTGACTCTCCCGTAAATTCGCAGAAAATGTTTCTGAGATACGCCCTTGAAATATACAGGTGCGATGCCACTTCATCGACGGTGAGTCTTTTGTTGAAATTCGACTGCATGAATTTCTTTGCCTCTTCAACGTGCCGAATACGGCGGGATTTGTTGTCGCTTTTGCTTTCCGTGGACAGATGCTCCGACAGTATGATTTTGATAAGCCCCTCGTCGTGAAGCTGATTCTTGCTCTCGTATACTCCGTCAGTATAATACCTGTCCGCAATCTCAAGAATCTTGTCCTCCCAGTCAAAGGTGAAGGTGTAAGGCTCATTTGCAAGCCCGACGGAATCGAGAAGAGAGTGTATTTCGTCAGAGTCCCCCTTTATTCTTATCCAGAAATATGTCCACGGGTCGCTCTTGTCGGGATAATATTCGTGCTTGCGGTTTCTGTGACATACGAAGCCGTCGCCTCTTCCGAGAAGCTTTCCGTCAAAGTAGCCCTTGCCCGAAAGTATATAGTGCACGGCTGTATATGTGTGAATCAGCGTTGTGGGCTTTTTGTCGGATGTGCACCTTTCAAGAACACTCCCGTCTATCATTATACCGGACATCGTGTCACCTCCGAAATTTTATGGTACGATTATACCATATGAATACTACGATAAAATACTGTATTTTTTGAATTTTTATGGTATAATTAGAGCATAAGCATTTAAAAGGAGCTCAAAATGATATTCAACAAAGACACATTCACAGACGGCAAAGTGACACTAATCCCCGACAGCACCGAATCGCTGATTGAAAACCCGGGAATAACACACGTAAACCGCCTTCCCGCAAGAGCAAACCTCATACCTGCAAAAAAGGCGGGCATATACTTTAAAAATAAAGAAGAATCCGAATATCTCCGTCTTCTTTGCGGAGACTATAAATTCTCCTATAAGGAATGCGATTGCCTTGAGGATTTTTATCTTGAGGACACGGACGACTCCGATTGGGACACAATAGACGTCCCTTCGATGTGGCAATACAGAGGCTACGGCAGGTGTGACTATCCCAATACCTGTTATCCCATTCCCTTTGATCCGCCCTATGTCCGTGCGAAAAATCCCGTGGGATATTACAGACGGGCATTCAACGTGGAAAGTCCCGCAGACAGAACAATTCTTCATTTCTGTGGTGTTGACAATGCGTTTTTTGTATACCTCAACAGCGAATTCGTCGGCTTTTCCAAAGGCAGCAGAATTCCTGCGGAGTTTGACGTCACAAGCCTTGTAAAGAAGGGGAGCAACCTTCTTGCCGTGAAGGTTTTCACCTATTCCGATGCGACCTATCTTGAAAATCAGGATATGCTTCTTGCCAACGGAATTTTCAGAGAAGTATATCTTCTTGAGCTTTCAAAAAATCATCTTTGGGACTACAGAGTAACAACCGAATACGACAGCATAACGGTAGATGCAATTCTTGGTGACGGCTTTGATGATACTTGCGAAATCACCTTCGACCTTGACGGCGAAAAGGCAACCTTTCCCGTGTCAAAGAGCGTAAAGCACACCTTCAGCCTTCCCGACGCAAAGCTCTGGAACGCAGAGCACCCCAATCTTTATAACCTCACAATCACTCTTTCAAAGGGCGATGAGGTTATAGAAATTCACAGCAAAAAGGTCGGCATTATGCATACCTCCGTAGAGGGCAACAAGTTCCTTGTCAACGGCAAGCCTGTATACATCAAGGGCGTAAACAGACACGAAAATAACTTTCGGAACGGCAGAGCTCTCACGGTCGAGCAGATTGAAAGCGAGCTTCGTCTTATCAAAAGCTCAAATCTTAATGCAATAAGATGCGCCCACTACACCAACCACCCGGCAACATATGAAATCGCAAGCGAGCTTGGTCTTTACCTTATGGACGAGGCTGACATAGAAACACACGGCGCAATGGTTACGGGTGACCAGGGGTATATTTCAAAGCTTCCCGAATGGTATCCGTCATATATCGACAGAGTTGTAAGAATGCTTGAGTCCAACAAAAACGAAGCTTGTATTTTTATGTGGTCAATCGGTAACGAATGCGGTCAGGGCGAGAATATCCGCAATTGCGAAAGATATATACGAAAATTCGACCCCACAAGAGAAATTATGCAGGTGCAGGACGACCCGATAAAACCCGAGTTTATCCACTTCAGAAAGGCAGGCTACAAGGCGCAGAGCTTTATTACGGAGAATTATCCGACAGAAGGTTATCCCGTAATATATGTTGAATATGCTCACGCAATGGGCAACAGCCCCGGATTCCTTGAGGGCTATTGGGACTACATCTACGAAAACGAGCATATCGCAGGCGGATTTGTCTGGGAATTCAAGAATCACGGCTTTTATGTTGAGGACGAAAACGGAACGCCCTATACTTTATACGGCGGTGACTTCGGCGAATATTGCCATTGGGCAAACTTCAACCTTGACGGTTTACTCCTTTCGGACGGCACACCGAAGCCAACCTGGTACGAGCTTTCCGAGGTGCTTTCTCCCATATATGCAAAATATGAGGACGGCAAGGTAAAGCTTCTCAACTCCAACGATTTTACCAATGCTGATTACATTACCCTCAAGTGGGAGCTTTGCGAGGACTTTAACACCGTAAGGAGCGACGAAATGAAGCTTCCGCCATTTGCACCGCATACATGGTTTGAACTGAGTCTCGACCTTGAAATTGCGAATATCAACAAGAGCGCAAGATATTTCCTTAACCTCCATTACTACGACGGTGAAAAGAGACTTGCCTCAAAGCAGTTTGAACTGACGGGGGAGAGAATACTTGAAAAGCATACGAGGTCTATTGTAAATCATCAGATTTATACACAGGGTAAAGGTCTCTGCGTTGAAGGAAGCAGCTTCAAGGCTGTATTCGAAAACGGTCTTATCGCAAGCTATACCGTCGACGGCAAGGAGCTTATATCCGACAGATTCGAATTCTGCTTCTACCGTGCTCCAACGGACAATGACGGCATAGAAAAATTCCGCAGAAGATACATTACAAAGTGGAATCAGATATTCCTCAAGGAATTCAGATTCAGACTCAGCGGAATGTCTGTTGAAAAATCAAATGGCAAAACGGAAATCACCGTTACGGGAAAATGCTGTCCCTCTGCGAAAAACGTCGGCTACGAAATGGAAATCCGCTACGAAATATACGGCGACGGCACAATACTGTTCGATATAGTCGGCAACCCGTACGGCAGAATGACGGAGGTGATTCCGAGAATAGGCATTATGCTTCCGCTTGACAAGGGCTACTCAAGGGCTCGTTGGTACGGCAGAGGAAGGATGCAGAGCTATTCCGACAGCAAGCTTTCGACACCCGTTGGACTTTACGAGGCGGATATTTCCGAGCTGAGCTTCATGTTTGACTATCCGCAGGAAACGGGTAACCACGAAAATACATCATTCGTGACGGTTAAAAACAGAGAAACCGGCCTTACCTTCACCTCAACCGAATACTTTTCCTTCTCCCTCCACAATATGACGCTCAAAAATCTCACGGACGCCTGCCACAGCAACGAAATAGTCGAGTCGGAAAAGAATTACCTCTACATAGACTACAAAATGCGCCCGTTGGGAAGCCATTCCTGCGGCCCCGACCCCGAGCCCGAATTCGAGCTTCATCCTCATAAGTTCAGATTCTGCTTTACTCTTTCAAAGCTTCTTTGCGACAAGGATGCACTCGCACTTACAAGAACGGATTTCGGCGTAAAAACAGAGGCTCTTTCCGAGAGATATATTCCGTCGGAGACGGTTGCGAAGGCTCTTCTTTATGCGGATTGTGATATAAACTGATTAAAATATGAATTGAAATAACCGGATTACTCGCAATCATTAAAACAAATATACAAATATTCCCTCAAATAAAATTCATTTTCAAAGCCAAACTAATCCCGAAGAAATCAAAACGCATTTCTTCAAGGAGTGAAAACCGCAAAAGCAAATTGCAAAAATTCCCTCGGATAAAAGAGCGGAAGCGGATAACACTAAACACGGAGTCGGAAGGATTTCGGCTCTTAAAAACGAATTAAGGAGTATTTGAAAATGAATAACAAGAGACTCGTACCCGAAGCAAAGGAAGCAATGGATAAGTTTAAGATGGAAGCAGCATCCGAAGTAGGCGTAAACCTCAAGCAGGGCTACAACGGTGACCTCACAAGTAAGCAGGCAGGCTCTGTAGGCGGTCAGATGGTTAAGAAGATGATCATGAACGCCGAAAACGCAATGAAGACAAACTCCAACGGCTGATAACGACACTATAAAAAATAAAATATCGGAATAACCGTCAAAAGACTATTCCGACATAAAAAGTGCGGTACCACTTCTGACAGTATCGCACTTTATGTTTTTATTGAATTTTGTATATCAGCTCTTCTTTTCCTCTTTGATGTCATAAAGCTTTCCCGCACGAAGCTCGCGGAGAACGCCGAGACCGATCGGTACGGAAATCACAAAAGCAAGAATATCGCTGAAGCCTTGTGCAAGCTGAAGCCCGAGAAGGGGAGCCGCACCTACAAGCTTACATATCAGCGGAAGAAGAAATACCGACGGAATAAATGCAAGTCCCTGACGGGTTGCCGCAACGAAGGTCGCACGGAAGGTAAGCCCGATATTCTGCAAAAGCATATTGCAAAGAATTACCCAGCTCATAAGCGGGAAAACGCAAAGCTGTGCACGGAAGGTGAATGCCGCAATTCTTGCCGCCTCTTCGCTTGTACCCGCAACCGTTGCTGTTATGGGCTCTGCGAAAATAAAGCCGATTATTGCCATTCCCACAAGAACAAAGAACGACGACTTTACGCAGAAATTGTAAGCCTTTATTACTCTGTCGTATTTTTTTGCGCCGAAGTTAAAGCCACACACCGGCTGGAAGCCCTGACCGAAGCCGATAAGTGCGGAGGAAAGGAACAGCATAAGCTTTGAAACGCCCGTCATAGCCGCCTGCGCCGCATCAATAAGCGCACCGCCAACAAGGAAAAGTCCCACGGAATGATTGAGCGATGCCGCCGCAATGCTTGCAAGTCCCTGACGTGCAAGAGAGGGAAGACCGCCCTGAACTATGCCGTAAAGATACTTCGGTGAAAGGGTGATAAGCTTGGGATTTATTCTTATGGTGTCGCTTTTGTAAAGACCGATTATGAGAAGGATAAAGCCTACAATCTGGCTGATTGCCGTTGCAAGAGCCGCACCCGTAACGCCCATTCCCGCCTTAAAAATAAGTATGGGGTCAAGAACGATATTGAGAATCGCACCCGAGGTAAGACCTACCATTGCAAACATTGCATTGCCCTGCATACGAAGCTGGTTGTTGAGTACAACCGCACCCGTCATAAAGGGCGTTGCAAGAAGAATCCAGGTCATATAGTCGACCGTAGCCGCAAGAGTGGCTTCGGTTTTTGCACCGAGAAGAATTGCCAGAGGCTCACGGAAAATAAGCCCGGGAACGGCAATTGCAAGACCGAAGATGAAAGCCCAGCCGAAGCCCGTTGCCGCCATAATTTCAGCGTCTTTTTTGTCCTGACGTCCGAGCGCTCTCGAAATGTAATTTCCCGCACCGTGACCGCAGAAGAATCCGAATGCCTGAATAATATTCATAAGCGGAAGAACTACACCTACTGCCGCGACCATACTGTCGTTGTCAAGAAGTCGCACAAAGAATGTATCGGCAAGGTTGTAGAAGGTGGTCACAAGCATACTTATGATAGTCGGAAGAGCGAGCTTGCAGACAAGCTTTTCTACGGGCTCTGTTGTCATTTTTATAAATTTTGCGTTTGTATTGGATGACATTTGAATGCTCCTTGTTTTTGTTTTCGATATATATTTTAATACAAAAAGTGCCTTTTGTCAACCCAAGGAAACAAAAATGCTCAAACAAACGACCTTGCTCGGGACTTATCTGTAAAGAGTATATGTGCTTCCGTTTTTGTAGCAGTAAACCTGCATACTGTTCGGAGTGAGCAATGTGAATCTATACTGCGGTTTATCGGTGTGGGAGTTGTTGCTTACGAGATAAACTCCATCTTCAATTTGAAATGTGCCGCCATACCAAGGAAGGTTATAGGAGCTCCAGAAGCTGCGAGGTGTTTCATTCTTGAGCGTCATTTCAAAATAATAACTGCCGTTACTTGTTTTCCATTTCCCCAAGAGAAAATAACAGGCAACATCGGTGTCGGAAACAAGTAGCTCTGCGGCATCTTCAAAGTAGAAAATTTCAGACAGCCTTTCAGCAGTTCCCTCGGGGTCTACCAATGCGGAATAACCTCGGGCATCTATCAGAGTAATATAGTTTTTACTGTCGTCATAGTCGGGAATACAGGAAAAGCTTTCTCTTGCTTTGTTGTATTCTGCTTCATAGTACAAAGACTGTCCTTCGAGATATATCAGTTCTTCAAGCGCCGCCAGCACTTCATTTACATCAGAATAGTCTTTGATATTCATCAGCTTTTTATATGCTTCAATAAAATTTTCCTCGTCAATGAGGGCACCTGCCCAAAGATACTGT
>JAFYPA010000049.1 GCA_017560085.1 Clostridia bacterium | reverse complement strand
CTCTGATAAGTTTTTTGCCTAAAACCGCTTTTTTTAAACCTTTTATTCCAAAATATTTCTCTTCGTATGTATTTTTTCCGGTAAAATTATTGTAGTGTGGGTACTTACACCAACAATCAAATCCTTCTTCTATTTTTTGAGAGAGATTTTCCATATTATAATTTGCTTTTAGTTCAATAGGGTAGTATGCAGTATAAGGCCACCCCTCTTCTAAACCATCTGCAAGAGGAGCGTTTGTAAATGTACTAAATGGAAATATTACTATATTACCTGTATTGTCAGAAAACAGTTGAATTATTTTGGATTCTTGCATTTATTTATTCTCCTTTTTTATTTGACAATTCTTGTAATTACTTGAATATTGTTATCGGTTGCATATTTTACAACTTCAGAAAAAGCTTCAGCTTGTTTTGCTGTCATTTATTATAAAAACAGATATATCACATTGATAATTTCAGTATACAACAAAATTTTCCGCTTTGCAAGTCTTTTTTACGCAAAACGGAAAAAATATTGTTTTATGATATTTTTCGGATAAAAAAGTCAATATCCTCAGGTATCATCCGATGACACCGGCATTGATTCGACTTCCTTGAAGCCGTCAACATTTCCTCTCTGCATTGCGCCGAAGATGCGGTACTTAAGTCCCTTGTACTCCTTACCGAAGTCACGGAGGATTTCCTTCATTCTTGAACGCTCGGAATCGTTATCTGCGGGGCACGGGCTTTCAGTCACGGGCAGCTCCGCCTTGTTTGCGAAGTAGCGGATATCCTTCTCGGGTGCATAAATCAGCGGACGGATGACGGTGATATCCCTTCTGTCAAGGTAAGTCACGGGAGAAAAGCAACCGATTCTGCCCTCGTTGAAGAGGTTCATCATAAAGGTTTCAACAGCATCGTCAAAGTGATGACCAAGGGCGAGCTTATCAAAGCCTTGCGACTTTGCCGCCTCGTGGAGTGCGCCTCTTCTCATTCTGGCACACAGTGAGCAAGGGTTCTTTTCTTTTCTTACATTAAATATTATCTGTGCGATATGGGTCTCGCCGATATAAAGCGGCACGTCAAGCTCTGCGCAGATATCCTTGATTTTCTGCCTCTGTGCGTCACAGTATTCCTTATCGGCAAAGCCTGCCTCATCAAAGCCCGGGTCGAGATAAATTGCAAGAAGCTCGAACTTTTTCGGGTAGAACCTGCGAAGAGCTGCCAGTGCGCAAAGAAGTGCCAGCGAGTCCTTTCCGCCGGACACGCCTACGGCTATTTTGTCGTTGTCTTTTATCATTTCGTAGTCGTCGACGGCTTTGCGGGTGTAGCTCAGGAGTCGGCGGATGTGGTCGGTGTATGCCATAGATTTTATTCCTTTATATATTTTATAAGATTTTTGTGCTATTATTTTCGGTGTTGCTTCAAGAAACACTTTCACCCTTATTATACAACACACACAAAACATTGTCAACCCTTTTGTTAAATACGATGAAAATTATTCCCCCGCCTCCCCTTTTCGGAGTGTACATTGTACACAAAAGGCACCAAAAACACCGTTTTTACAGCTTTAACATTTCAAAAAAGCGAGAAAAACGGAGAAAATGAGACCTTTTGCAAGATTTTTTTGAAAAATTTTGAAAAAGTACTTGACAAATCGAAAAAATGTGTTATAATATACAGCGTTGAATAAAATAACTATATTTATGGAGGAATCTCACATGTCAACATTTATGGCTAAGGCTGAGACAATCGAGCGTAAGTGGTACGTTATCGATGCTGCAGGTCAGCCTCTCGGCAAGACAGCTGTTAAGGCTGCCGATATTCTCAGAGGTAAGCACAGACCCGAATTCACACCTCACGTTGATTGCGGCGAATTCGTAATCATCATCAATGCTGCAAAGGCTACTCTCACAGGTAAGAAGCTTGAGCAGAAGAAGTACCAGCACCACTCCGGCTACATCGGCGGTCTCAAGACTGTTGATTACAAGACACTCATGGCTGAAAAGCCCGAGTTCGCTATGGAGCTTGCTGTTAAGGGTATGCTCCCCCACAACTCTATCGGAGCTAAGAGCTTGACAAGACTTCACGTTTACGCAGGTGCTGAGCACGAACACGAAGCTCAGAAGCCCGTTGTACTTTAATTGAAGGAGGACTTAAATAATGGCTATCAATTATACATCCGCGAAGCCCTACTTCTACGGTACAGGCAGAAGAAAGAGCTCTATCGCAAGAGTTAGAATCGTTCCCGGAACAGGTTCTGTTACAATTAACGGTCGTGACATCGACGATTATTTCGGACTTGGCACACTTAAGCTTATCGTAAACCAGCCCTTCGAAGCAACAGGCACAGAAGGCAAGTACGACATCATCTGCACAGTTAAGGGCGGCGGTGTTTCCGGTCAGGCCGGTGCAATAAGACACGGTCTTTCCAGAGCTCTCCTTCAGGCTGATCCTGAATTCAGAGCTGCTCTCAAGAAGGCAGGCTTCCTTACAAGAGACCCCAGAATGAAGGAAAGAAAGAAGTACGGTCTCAAGGCTGCTCGTCGTGCACCTCAGTTCTCCAAGAGATAATTTCAGCCCTCGGGCGATTATCAAAAACCTCGAAACCTTATGGTTTCGGGGTTTTCTTTTTTTTGCACGAAATCGGCAAACTGTTCATATTTTACTTTGTTTTGTAAATTATTTTCGTAATCTATTGCAAAAAAGTGGTGTATGTGGTATACTGATAATTGGATTTTAGTAAATATTTTTCAACGAAAGGATTATGAAAAATGACAAAACGACTGAGCGCATTATTCCTGGCATTTCTGCTTTGTGTTTCTTCTCTTATAACACTCAGCGTAAGTGCCGCAACCACAAGCTACAGCACCGAAAAGAACTACAACGATGTATATGACGGTATTGTAGACAGTGCTTCAACAGCAACGCTGGAAGACGTAACATCAGGTTTTTTGTTCTGGAAAACTTATGATTACACAAAAATCACGCCGAATCCCTCGGCATCCCCCAATACTCCTGTCAAAATTGACCACTATGACCTTAACAGCTCATTGAACCTTTCCTTGGGAAGACTTAAATACATCAGTATTTACTGCAGATACAGCGGTTCAAAGACTCTTGAAAAGCCTGTTCTTACCATTATGGGGCAGAACGGAAAATCAATGACAAAGAGTGTAACCGTCACAGCTTTAAACAGTATTCCGCAAGGCTCATCCTCCGGTTGGGTAAACTTTGAGGTCGGTACTGCCATTTACGGTAATGTTATCGGTGAATCTCTGGCGCAGTTCCATCTCTTGCCTTACGGTAATATGCGCTCGGGCGATCTTACCTCCTCCGACGTTGTCATAATCGAGAGTGTTAAATTCAGATCCTACGACAAGGCATCAGAGGTTGCGGGCGCTTCCTACCCCATAAGATTTACAGGTGGCAGAGAGGACGTTACGGGCACAGACCCTGCGACGACCTATGTAGTGGAGGGCGGAGAAATTACACTTCCCGCAAATCCCTACTCAAGGCCCAACCATACCTTCAACGGATGGCTTTGCTCCGCAAACAATCAGGTTTATCAGCCTGGTGATAAGTATACCGTGTACGAAAGAACAAGAGTCGGAAGCGACTTTTACGGAAGCACCACCGGTGAGGCGATATTCTTCCCCGACTGGAAAATCGTTGACGATACCGTTGAGTATCCCAACGACTTCAGCACATACTATTCGGATTACTACAACGGTATGCTCGGAAACAAGGACTATTTCACCGCAACCAAGGACTATTATTTCCAGGGCAAAAAGACCGTACAGCTCAAGATAAAGACCACATCCTCCGATGCACTTATTCTCGACGGCTGGACGTGGGAAAATATGCCCTTTGACCTTGATAACTATAACTACGTTACAATAACCTACTATCTTGATACAACCAAGACCATTTCGGCAACTCCTTATATCAACTTCCTGAGCAATACAAGCTCTCCGTCAACATCTGCATTAACCAGCCACGTTGCCGTTTCCAGTGACGCAAAGCTTCAGACAGGTAAATGGGCAACTATCGGCTTCGACCTTACAAATGTAAAGGCAAAGCTTAACCCTGACCTTGAAAAGCATAACCTCAGACAGTTCCACCTTTACTTCACGGGACATCAGACCTCTCAGTCAAACAGAATAAAGGCAAGCGACTTCAACGACGGCGATGCACTTTATATGTACTGTCTGACACTTCACAAGACAAAGCCCGCAGACATTCAGAATCCGGGTAACTCTCTTGAATACAACACAGACGGTGCGGCGAAATACATCCAGGAGCTTGACGCATACGAGGCTCAGAGAATTTCGCAGATCAGAAATACTGCATCAATAACACCCACGGGTACTGTGTACTATGTATCCTCAAGCAGCGGTTCTTCAAACGGTGGCTCATCCTCCTCAAGCCCCAAGCTCATCTCTACCCTTTCCGAGGTTTCCGGTATGTCCCTCAAGAGCGGCGATACAGTGCTCTTTAAGAGAGGCGATGTATTCAGAGGCTCAATGACCACCATAGCAGGCGTTACGTACTCTGCATACGGAAGCGGTGCAAAGCCTAAGCTTATCCGTTCCGAAAAGAACCATGTCGGCTCCGACAACTGGGTACTTTACCACGAGGATTCCACAGGTAAGAAAATCTGGAAGACAGCCGCAAATGTTACAAACGACGTAGGTGCTATCATACTTAACGAGGGCGAAGAAATTGCCATCAAGGAAATTCCTACATATACAAACGGTGCCTACTATGTAAGAGGACAGGAAAACACAACCTTGTTCGAGGTTACCACACACCTTGACAACGACCTCGAGTTCTTCCACGACCTCGGTGGAGAAATAAATACTGCAGGACCCGTTTATTTCCGTTGCGACAGCGGTAACCCCGGCTCGGTTTATTACAGCATTGAAATGAACCAGAGAGGTAACCTCATTTCCGCAAAGGACGGCGTTACAATCGACAACCTTTGCCTGCTTTACTTCGGTTCTCACGGTATCGGTGCAGGTACTGTTGCAAATCTTACCGTTACAAACTGTGAGCTTGGCTACGGCGGCGGTTCAATACAGTACTATAATGAAAGCAACAGCTACAGAGTTGTAAGATTCGGTAACGGTGTTGAAATATACGGCGGTCTTGTAAACTTTACAATTGACAACTGTTATGTATATGAAATTTACGATGCAGGTATAACACATCAGATTTCCAAGACCTCCGCAGGTAACTACCATATGAAGAACGTAGTATATACCAACAACGTTCTTTGTGACTCCACATACAACATAGAATACTTTATGTCCGATGACAACGCCAGCATAACAAGCGAAAGATTTATGGAGGATGTCCTCTTTGAAGGCAACCTCATAAGACGTGCGGGCTACGGCTGGGGACAGCAGAGACCCGATGATGCTCCCGCGGGCATCAAGGGCTGGGCACACAGCAACTACGCTGTGAATACGGTAATCAGAAACAACATTATCGACAGATGCTACAACCACACAGGCGGCAAATCCCATCTTATACAGCTCGGTACAAAGTACAACGGCTCTACAGCATATCTTGACAGTAACACCTTCGTTCAGGTGCCCGGCAGAGACTTTGCGTTAAGCCACAACAAGGACTACAAGTACGACTTCGGTGTAACGGATTATATCAGCTTCATCGGCGGCAAGAACAACAATATTTATTATGCTCCCGAGGATTACGGTATTTCCGAAAAGGTTACCGTACCCGTTAGCGGTATAACCTACAGCAATGTTCACAAGGGCGTTGTTGACAGAGCAAATACCGCAACTGTAACCGACTCCTCCACAGATATAACAGTTATTACTCCCAATCCCAAGGGCTCACCCGATAGCGTAATAGCACTTGACCACTACTCACTTGAGTCTCTTGACATCAACCTTCCCAACCTCAAGTATATCAGCATTTACTGTAAGTACGAGGGTACAAAGACACTTCCCAAGCCTACGGTTACCGTTATGGCGCATGGCGGAAAGTACCTTACCAAAAATGTAACTGCAAGTTCCAACGAAAGCATCCCGAAGAACAAATACGGCTGGGTAAGCTTTGATGTGGGCGAGGCGGCATACGGTACTGTTACGGGAGATAAGCTCGGTCAGTTCCATCTCAAGCCCTACGGCGAAACCCGCTCCGGCGATCTTACGGCTTCGGACATTATAGATATTCAGATGATAAGATTTGTTTACTATGATGAAACCGAGGAATCCGGCATTATCGGTGTATATCCCATAAAATTCATGGCGGGAAGACCCGATGTCAGCGGTAAGGATCCCGAAACCGTATATCTCCGTGTTGGCGGAAACTTCACACTTCCCCAGAATCCTTATACAAGACCCAACTACACCTTCAACGGATGGCTCTGCTCTGCGGACAATCAGGTATATCAGCCCGGTGCTCTTTACACGATGACCGAAAGAACGAGAGTCGGAAGTGCATATCTCAGAAACACCACGGGTGAGGCAATATTCTATCCCGACTGGAAAATAGTAAACAGTGACGTAACCTTGCCCGAAACACTCAGCGTTGACTATACGGACTATTACGGCGGTATGCTCGGCAGCAAGGACTATTTCACGAGCACGGCAAACTTCAACTTCATGGGAAGAAGAACAAGAAAGCTCGAGCTTAAGCCTGCGTCCTCCGATGCGCTTATGCTTGACGGCTGGTCCTGGGATACTATGCCCTTTGACCTTGACAAGTACTGCTATGCTACAATAACATACTACTTTGACACAGACACAGACCTCAGCGGCGCAACTCCTCAGGCTATATTCTACAGCAACAGTGGTACATATCCGACGGCACTCAGCGCCACCGTTACCGTAAACGCCGATAATCAGCTGCAAACAAACCAGTGGGCGGTTATAGGCTTCGACCTTTCCGCATTGAAGGCAAAGCTTAATACAAGCACAAGCAAGCATTACCTCAGACAGTTCCACCTGCTTATGACAGGCCACAAAACCGAAAACGCTGACAGAATAAAGGCAAGTGACTTCAGCGAGGGTGATGTTCTTTATATGGACACACTTACTCTGTACTCCGAAAAGCCCGAAAACATTCAGATAGTTCCCGGAATTGTTGCAGGTGACGGAAACGGTAACGTAAGACCTCACGATGTTCTTACAAGAGCTGAGGCGGCACAGCTTATTCTCAATACACTCGGCCGTGCAAAGCCCACAGAAATTCTTGCAAAGCTCCCGAGCTACGATCAGTTTGAAAACAACTTCTCCGATGTTGCATCCACCGACTGGTTCTACTATGCGGTTATGGTAATGGACACACTCGGATACCTCCCCGAGGACGGTGAATTCAGACCTTACGATCCCATAACGGTTTCGGAATTTATGCGCATTATGTTCTTTATCGAAAAGGACAATATGAACGGAATGTCAAGCTTTATGAGTGATACGGGAAATTCAGCTCCCATCACCCGTGCACAGGCGGTAGTTCTTCTTAACGAGTGGATTGCAGAAGGCACCCCCGAAAAGCTTCTCAACAGCCGTGTTAAGGTTTACGATGACCTTGACACCAATGCTCCCGAATACTATGCATTCCTCAATATCGGTGCGGCAAGACTTTCGTCCTTCGATGAAGACGGCAACGAAACAATTTATCAGCTCCTCTGCCCCGGCAGCTCCAGCGACTCTTTGCTTTATGACACCAAAGACGGTGACAGCTACATAAAGGAGCTCAACACTATGGAAGCTGAGAGAATTGAAGAAATCAGAAATACCAAATCTCAGTACACGACAAAATCCTTCGGTAAGGTTTACTATGTATCCTCAAGCGAAGGAACAACAAGCGGCGGCTCATCTCCCGAAAATCCGAGACTTATAACAAAGCTTTCTGAGGTAGCAAACCTCGGTGCGGCAAATGGTGATGTTGTCCTCTTCAAGAGAGGCGACCTGTTCAGAGGTCAGATGTCGGCTGTTGCAGGCGTAACATACTCTGCATACGGCGAAGGCCCCAAGCCTATGTTCTACCGTTCCGAAAAGAACCACTCGGGCGCAGGAAACTGGGAGCTTTACCACGAGGACACAACAACAGGCGTAAAGGTATGGAAGACAACCTACACGGTAACAAATGACGTTGGCGCTATTATGATTAACGACGGTGAAATCGTAGGTCTTAAGGAAATCCCCTCCTACCTCAGCGGTGTATACTATGTAAGAGGCAAGGAAAGCGAAACCAAGTTCGATATGATTACCGAATTTGACAGAAACTACGAATTCTTCCACAATGTAAACGGTGCGGTAACAGGCAGCGGATATGTTTACTTCAGATGCGACGAGGGCAACCCCGGTGAGCTCTTTGAAAGCATAGAAATGAACCAGAGAGGTAACCTCATTTCCGCAAAGAACAACAACACCTTCGATAACCTCTGCCTCAAGTACTTCGGCTCTCACGGTATCGGTGCGGGCACTACCTCAAACCTCACGGTTACAAACTGTGAAATCGGCTGGGGCGGTGGCTCTATGCAGCACTTCAATACAACCGGTACGGTAACCCGTTACGGTAACGGTGTTGAAATCTACGGCGGTCTTGTTAACTTCACCATTGATAACTGTTACGTTTACGAGATTTACGACGCAGGCATAACACATCAGATTTCCAAGACAAGCCACGGCAACTACTATATGGAAAATGTGGTATACTCCAACAATGTGCTTTGTGACTCCACATACAACATAGAGTACTTTATGTCCAACGATGAAAACAGCGAAACAAGCGAAAGATTCATGGAAAACGTACTCTTTGAAGGCAACCTTTTAAGACGTGCAGGCTACGGCTGGGGTCAGCAGAGACCCGATAACCTCCCCGCATCGGTAAAGGGCTGGACACACAACAACTACGCAATAAATACCACCCTCAAGAACAACATTATCGACAGATGCTACAACTACCTCGGTAAGGAATCCTACCTTATCCAGCTCGGTACAAAGTACAACGGCTCGACTGCATATCTTGACGGCAACATATTCGTTCAGGTGCCCGGCAGATACTTCGCACTCAACCACAGAACAGGCTACGAATACAACCACAACACAAACGACTACATCGGCTTTATCGGTGGTAAGAACAACACTGTTTACTACTCTTCTGAGGATTACGGAACCAGAAGATAACGGTTGGAATATTGTACAGGCTCTGTAAAGGTTAATAAAAATCCCCCCGATTAACGGGGGGATTTCTTTTTGCAAGGTATATGTATTTTTGATTCGGGTCAGCGGATATAAAAAATCCGAACGCTATGGTTCGGATTTCGAAGATATACATTTATTTATGCTCCCGCTCTTGCTCCTCGGTTCGCTCCGAAACAATAAAATGCGGGCGGTGCTTGGTTTCCATATAGATTTTTCCTATGTACTCCCCGACTATACCAAGAGACAAAAGCTGTACTCCCGAAAGGAAGCATACCACACATAATGTTGAAGTCCAGCCGGAAACCGTTGTGCCGAAGAAATACTGAAACAGCGACCATAAGATTCCAGCACCGCTCAAAAGCGAAACAAGAATCCCCATAACCGCTATTATTCTTAAAGGCTTTACCGAAAGTCCCGTTATCGCATTAAGCGCCAGAGAAAGCATTTTAGAAACGGAATAATGGGTTTTGCCCGCAATTCTTTCAAGACGCTCATACTCAACCGCCGTACTTTTGAAGCCGATAAGGGGTATCATCCCTCTCAGGTACAGATTCGCATCCTTGAACTCAAGAAGAGCTCTTACGGCTCTTTCGGACATAAGTCGGAAATCTGCATGGTCATAAACCGTTTTTACGCCCATTGACTCAAGAAGCCTGTAAAAGGCTCTTGCGGATGTGCGCTTGAGCAGTGAGTCGTTCCGTCTGCTTTTTCTTACGCCGTAAACAATATCGCTTCCGTCGATGTAGCAGTCAATCATCTTTTCCATTGCGGAAATATCATCCTGGCCGTCACAGTCGATGCTTATTGTCAGGTCACAACTTCCGCAGGCTTCGGTAAGCCCTGCCAGAAGTGCGTTCTGATGCCCTGTGTTGCGGCTTAAGGATATACCTTTAATATATTCACTTGCTTCCGACAAGGAGCAAATGATTTTCCATGTGTCATCCCCTGAGCCGTCATCCACAAACAACAGTCTGCTGTCCTTGCTTATTTTCTTTGTCTCCATAAGTCTTGTAAGCTCACTTAAAAGCATACCTGAGGTTACGGGAAGAACCTTTTCTTCATTATAGCATGGGATGATGACATATAGCGTATTGTTCATTGGCTATTCCTTTCGCGGTTTCAAATGTAAATATACATCAAACGGGGCATTGGGAAATGCCCCGTTCTTATTGATGTTATCAGATTGCAATCAGTCTGCAATCACTATGCAGTACCAGAGCATCTTTGCTACCTGCTCACGCATTACGTTGTCAACAGGTCTTACGGTGTTATCCGTAAAGCCGGAAACAACTCCGTTCTGTGTAAGAACCGCAACTGCATCTCTTGCGTAATCGGACACTGAAGCGGCATCGGTAAAGCTCATCTTTTTCGCCTCTGTGATTTCGCCGAAGAATGCTCTGTAGATTATTGTCATAGCGTCCTGACGGGTAATCTTATCGTTAAGGTTTGCATTGATCTTATCGCCCTCTGCGCTACCCTTGAACCAGCCGTTCTTTGCGGCGGCCGCCACATAGGGCTTCACCCAGTCGCTGAACTCGGAGGCATCGTCGAACATACTTATGTCCTCACTGTCAAGCTTTGCGCCCTTGGCACTTACGAGCATCTTTACGAATTCGCCTCTGGTGATATCGTTTTGAGGTCTGAAGAAGAATTTATCCTCTACCGCATAGCCGTTTACAAGGCCTGCATAAGCAAGGCTGTTAATGTAAAGCTCAGACCAGATGCCGTCGACATCCTCAAAGATATCGCTTTCGCTTCTTTCAAGAACTGCGTACTTACCGGGCTCGGTTGCAGTATACTTGATAATGCTTCTGTAATCATCGTAT